>NZ_CP012700.1:4132161-4445020 GCF_001307295.1 Sphingopyxis macrogoltabida
GGGAATTGCAGCCGCAAATTCTGGATGCCGACCTGTTCGAGATGCCGCCAGTTCGCGAGCACCGCGGGCTGGTCGGTGCGCACGTCGTGGAGCAGCGGATCGCCCAGCGTCACCGTCTTGCCGCGTACCGACGCGATGCGTGTCGCCTGCACGACGACCGGGCGGTCGGGCGACGACCAGTGATGCGATCCGATCGGCAGGTCGGTGTCGCCATAGAGCGACTTCAATATCGCGCTGTTGGGCCCGTCGACCGAAAACCATTGCAACTGAACGACGTCGCCGGCCTTGAGCTTCGTGGCGTCGTCGACGGTGAGCGTACGGCCAAACTGTTTTCCCGCGACGCCGCGCGCCAGCACCGGGTCGCGCGCATCCTTGCTGCCATCGTAGGAGACGGCGCGCGTCTTTTCCGGCCCGACGGTGATCATCCCGCCGGCCCAGCTATATTCGGTGAACAGATAGTCGATGTTGTTCTCGGGCTCGACCTGATATTTCTTCTCGCGCACCAGATAAGCGCGCAGTTCGTCATAATCGTCGCTCTTGTCGATGAGCTTCAGTGGCCGCGGGAACCAGAGTTCGCTGCCGCCGGGGCCATCGCCGGCGCCGTCGAGGGCGATATCGCTGCGCGTGATGCGCAGCACTTCGGTGATCTGCGTTCGCCCCTTGGGGAAGCGTAGTGTGACCTTGCCCTTGACCGCATTGGCGGCGGCAAGCGCGCGCAGCACCGCCTTCGTATCGTCGAGCCCGTCGTCGGGCATCGCGCCATGGTCGGTAACCTCGATGACCGTTCCCGCATCGGCGGGGAGCGGCGCGAGGCCGAAACCATAGCCGGCGTAGGAGAAATCGGGGAGCGGATTGGCCGTCACCGTCGCGGGGTCGGAGAGGATTTTGGGCAGTTTTGCCGGTTCGGCCTGCACCGGCGCGCTCAGCATCGCCACCAGCGCTGCGCCGAAAGCAAAACGCGCCTGCCAATTACGCTGTATCTTCACTATCCAAATCTCCTGACGATCCGGTTCCGGTGGCGGCGTGGACGGCGGCCACCACCGGAGTGGGGGATCAGAATTTCGCCCGCACGCCGACCGAGAAGCGCCGCTCCGACAGGGCATAGCTATTGAGCGCGGTCGGGTTGAAATTGCTATATTCGCTCGTCGCCGATTTTTTCGGCATCAGGTTTTGCGCCTGCAGCGACAGGGCGAAATTCTCGGTCAGGTCGAAGCCGAGCTGCGCGTCGAGTTGCGAGCGCGCGCCGATGAAGCTCGGCCGGCCTTCGGAAAATTCGAACACCGCCTCGTCGCGGTAATTATAGGCGATGCGCGCCGAGAAAGGACCTTTTTCATAGAGGCCGACGAGGTTGTAGCTGTTCTTCGACACCGCAACGAGCGGGAAGCCGGCATTATCCTCCGAATCCGAATAGGTGTAATTGGCGATGATGCCGAGGCCGTCGAACGGTGCGGGCAGGAAGTCGGCGAACTGCTGGATGCCGATCTCGAAGCCCTTGATCCGGGCGCTGGCGAGATTTTCGGGTCGCGAGAAGGTAAGCTCGCGCCCTTGGTCGTCGAGGTCGAGATCGACGCCGGTGGTCACGAAGCTGGCGATGAAATCCTGCACATCCTTGTAGAAGACCGCGCCCGAGATCAGCGAGCTCTTGCCCGTATAATATTCGAAGCTGACATCGGCCTGCGTCGAGATCGGCGGCTTGAGGTTCACATTGCCGCCGGTGACCGACAGGTTCGTCGCGTTGAAAAAGGTCGACGGCGCAAGGTCGGCGATCGACGCGCGCTGCATCGTCTGCGATCCCGAGACGCGGATCAGGAAATTGTCGGTGACGTTGAAGGCGATGTTCGCGCTGGGCAGGACGTTCGTATAGCGGTTCTTGTCGTTGCGCAGCGTGCTGACCGTGCCGACGTTGACGTAGCTATCGACCGACAGCCGGGTGCTGGCGATACGCACCCCGGCATTCGCCTTGTACGGCATGCCGAGGATCTCGCCCTCGCCCGATACCATCAGATAGGCGGCAAGCGTGCGTTCGCTGAAGTCATAATCGCGCTGGAGGTTGGGCAGCAGCGTCGACTGGCCGTTCGCGTCGGGATTGGGTTCGGCCGCCTGCGCGCGAGTGAAGACATAGTCGAAGGTCGGCGCGGTGCTGAGAAAGCCGCGCGGGAAGCTTCCGGCGATGTCGGGCAGGAAATTCTTCGCGTCGATCAGCTTCAGATAGGGTTCGATTTCGGCGCGGGTCGGGGTCACCTGGCTGCGATAGGCGTTCGACCGCGCGTGCAGGTCGGTATAGCGCACCCCGGCGGCGATGGTGACCCCGCCGGCGGTTTCGTAGCTGACGTCTAGCTTGCCGGTCCATTCCTCGAGCAGCCCGATCAACCGGTTGCTGCGCACGCCGTTGTTCGCGGGATTGTACGACGCATAATCGGCGGGGTCGAAAGTGCCGCCGAGCGTCAACGACGGGATGGTGTCGTCGCGGAAATCGAAGGCGCCGGGGACGGGCGCGGCCGCCTGCAGCGTGATGATCTGGATTGTCTGGTCGATCGTGCCCTTGCTGTAATAGCCGTCGGCCTCGATCGTCAGCCCGCCGCTCTCATATTTGCCGTTGAGCCCGTAGAGGAAGCTTTCGGTCGGCTCGTTGCGGATCTGCCCCGCGGTGGTGACGGTGCCGTTGGCGCTGCCCGCGACGACCATGCCGTCCTCTACCACCGCACCGGTCACCGGATTGGCGCCGGTCGGCAGGCGGAATGCGAAAAAGTCCTGTCGGCGCCCGGTCTTGAGCTTCGAATAGAGCGCGTCGGCGGTGACGGTGAATTCGGGCGTCACCTCGAACTGGATCGCGCCATTGAGGCCGAGCCGCGAGCGGTCGACCGTGAACTGTTCATATTGCAGCAGCGCCGGGGTCGGCTGGGCGGTCGTAACGCCGTTCGCGGTATAGTTGCGATTGAGAAAATTGTTGCGCTCGAACGCCTGCGTCGTCGAGGTGCGCTTCTGATATTCGCCCGCGATCATGATGCCGATGCGGTCGTCGGCAAACTTCGTCGTTGCAAAGCCGGTGATCGCGGGTTCGAACTTGTCGCTGTTCTCCGAATAGACGCCCTGCACCCGCAGCGAGGCGGTCGGCTCCTTGAACGAGAGCGGTTTCGGGGTGACGAGGTTGACCGTGCCGCCTAGTCCGCCCTCGGCCTGGCTGGCGAGCGGCGACTTGCGCACCTCAAGGCGGCCGAACAGGCTCGATGGTACCGAATCGAGCCCCGACGAGCGGCCGAGCTGGTCGTTCTCGGGTGGCGACAGCCGCGCCGACCAGCCGAGCAGGGTGCGCCCGTCGACCTCGACGCGGACCTGCTGCAACCCGCGCACCGACACCGACTGGCCCTCACCGAAAACGCGGGTGATCTGGACGCCGGTAACGCGCTGCAGCGCCTCGGCGACATTGGCGTCGGGAAGTTTGCCGACATCCTCGGCGGTGATGACGTCCATCACCTGCCCTGCCTCGCGCTTGATATCGGCCGCCCGCTCGAGCGACGCGCGAATGCCGGTCACGATGATTTCGCCTTCGGGCGTGTCCGCGCCCGCTTCCTGCGCATAGGCAGGTGCCGCCATCAGCACCGCGAGCGACACGCCGCTCGCAAGTTTCACCGTCAAGGCGCCGCCCCGCTTCATCCGAATAGCCATATGGCCCTCCCTTTCGCAGCGCATCTCCGCCAAAGCAAGAAATGACACCGGTTACTCTTGCAGGCAAAAAAACGGATCGACGCGCTTTTGCCATCCTTTTCCGAGAGCAAGCGGGAGGCCGCCGTTTTCGGCGGGCCGGACGCCCTCTCCCCATCGATATCGTTTCGTTGACCGATTCAGGTAACCGGTGTCAGTAACTGGTGACCTATCGGATGATCTATGTCAAGCGAGATTGTCGTACAACTTTGATCGCGCGGGCCGGCGCCGGTGCGATCAGCGCCGGACGTCGAGCCCGCCGGCGTGGAACGCCGCAATATCGGCGGCGCCGAAGCGGCTGGCATCGCCGGGCAGCGAATGTTTGAGGCAGGTCAGCGCAAGGCCGGTTTCGGCCATCGCGCGCGCATCGCCGCCCGCGCGCCAAGCGTGGAGCACCCCGGCGGCGAAGGCGTCGCCGGCGCCGATGCGATCAACGATACCGGTCACGTCGACCTCGCCGGTCTGGTGGGCGCTGTCCCGGCGGTCGACGCGCGCCGCGACGCGGTGATGGTCGGCGGTAAGGACATGCCGCGCGGTCGAGGCGATGATCCGCAGGTCGGGGAACGCAGCAAAGCCCGCCTCCGCCGCCTCGCGCCGCCGGTCTTCGCCCTCGCCGCCGAAATCCTTGCCAAGGACGAGCGACAGGTCGCGGTGGTTGCCGAAGAGAATTTCGGCGAGGCCGATCAGTTCGCCGAGGATCGCGCGCGGATCGCTGTCCCACGCCTGCCACAGCATCGCGCGGTAATTGCCGTCGAAGCTGACCGGCACGCTGAGCCGCTTTGCCGCGCGCGCCGCCGCCAGCGCCGCTTCGGCCGGGCGCGGCCCGAGCGCGGGGGTGATCCCCGACAGGTGCAGCAGTCCCGCTCCGGCGAGCAGCGCGTCCCAGTCATAATCCTCCGCACCGCGCGCGGCGAAGCTCGATCCGGCGCGGTCGTAGACGATCTCGGAGGCGCGCAGCCCGGCGCCGACGCTGAGGAAATAGAGCCCCATGCGCCCCGCGCCGGTCGCGACGGCGCCGCAATCGACGCCTGCGCCGCGCGCCGCCGCCACCGCCCCGCGCCCGAGTGCATTGCCGGGAACCGCACTCACCATCGCACAGTCGTGGCCGAGATGGGCGAGCCCGATCGCGACATTCGCCTCGGCCCCACCGACATGGAGCGCCAGCGCCGGCGACTGCATCAGCAGCTCGTTGCCCGGTGCGGTGAGGCGGATCAGCAGTTCGCCGAAGAAGACGAGACGGTCCGGCATGGCGCGATGCTAGCGTGCGAGCCAGCCGCCGTCGACGGCGAGGATATGGCCCTGCACATAGTCCGAGGCCGACGACGCGAGGAACACGGCAGCGCCGCCGATATCCTCGGGGCCGCCCCAGCGGCCGGCGGGGATGCGCTCGACGATCTGGCGATTGCGCGTTTCGTCGCCCTGCAACGCCGCGGTGTTGTTCGTCGCGATATAGCCGGGGGCGATCGCGTTGACGTTGACGCCCTTCGCCGCCCATTCGTTCGCGAGCAGCTTGGTCAGCCCGCCGACCCCCGATTTCGACGCGGTGTAGCTCGGCACGCGGATGCCGCCCTGAAAGGTCAGCATCGAGGCGATGTTGATGATCTTGCCGCTGCCGCGCGCGATCATGTGGCGCCCGACGCTCTGGCAGAGGAAAAAGAGCGTCTTGAGATTGGTGTCCATCACTGCGTCCCAGTCGGCTTCGGTAAAGTCGACCGCATCGGCGCGGCGGATGATCCCGGCATTGTTGACGAGAATGTCGATCCGCCCGAATTCGGCGAGCACCGCATCGACGAGCGGCTGCACTGCGCCGACGCCCGACAGGTCGGCGGCGAAGTTGTCGCCGCGACGGCCGAGCGCGCGCACCTTGCCAACGGTCTCGTCGGCAGGCGAGCGGCCAGCGGCGGCGATGTCGGCGCCCGCTTCGGCAAGCGCGAGCGCAATGCCTTGCCCGATACCGGTATTGGCGCCGGTGACCAGCGCGACCTTGCCCGAAAGATCGAAGAGGCCGGGCATCACTTGAGCTGGCAGATGTCGAGGACGTTCATGTCGGTATAGTCGAGATTCTCGCCGCCCATCGCCCAGATGAAAGCATATTTCTTCGTCCCCGACCCCATGTGGATCGACCAGGGTGGGCTGATCACCGCTTCCTCGTTTGCGATCACGATGTGCCGCATGCTGTCGGGCTCGCCCATATAATGGAAGATGCGGTCATTCTCTTCGGGCAGGTCGAAATAGAGATAGATTTCGCTGCGCCGGTCGTGGAGGTGCGGCGGCATCGTGTTCCACACGCTGCCCTCCTCGAGCACGGTGAGCCCGAGCAGCAATTGCGCGCTTTCGCATACGCCGGGGATCACGAGCTGATAGATCGTCCGCTGGTTCGAATTGGCAAGGTCGCCGCGGGCGAGCGGGTTCGCCTGATCGAGCGTGATGTGCCGGATCGGGCAGACCTTGTGCGCCGGGAGCGACGCCAGATAGAAGCGCGCGCCGTCGCCTTCGAAGACCACCTCCTTTGATCCCATCGGGATATAGAGGCATTCCTTGTTCTTCATCGCAAAGCGCTGGCCATCGACGCTGATCGTGCCGTCGGTGCCGATATTGACCGCCGCCATCTCGCGCCGTTCGAGGAAGGGATGCCCCGCGGCCGAGGCCGGCTCGCTCTGGTCGGGAAGCCGCAGCGCGCCGCCCTTCGGCACCGCACCGCCGATGACGAAGCGCTCATTGTGCGAATAGTTGAGGTTGATCCTGCCGTCGGCGAACATGCCGGGGACAAGATAGCGATCGCGCAGCGCGTCATTGTCCACGCATTCCATCATGTCGGGGTGGGTCGCGTGGTAGGTTTTGGCAAACATGATGATCCTCGTCCCGGCTTCGTCGTGTCCATCTGCTAAACCCGACGGTAACCGGTGTCAATGCGAGTGCGGCGATGCACGGGTAAAATTGTCGCACTTTGTCGCAAAGCCCTGAAAGCGCTTGCATGGCGCCTTCCAAATGGTGGAATAGGCATCATTCCTCCCCCGCCGTCGGCGGACCGACACGAGATAATATTATGCAGGACAACAGGCCGCTGCTCCGCGCGGGAGCCTTGTGTGCCATGATGCTGTCGCTGGGCGCTTGCGCCGGCAAGGACGACGAGGGCGGACGCGGGCGCGGCGCCCCCGAGGTCGGCTATGTCACGGCTGTGGTGCAGGCGGTTCCGGTCACCACCCAACTCGGCGGCCGCACCGTCGCGTTCGAGACCAGCGAGGTGCGTCCGCAGGTGAACGGCCTGATCCGCCGCCGCCTGTTCGCCGAAGGCAGCTTCGTGCGCGCCGGGCAGCCGCTCTACCAGATCGACGCCAGCCTGTATCAGGCGGCGGCGGATCAGGCGGCGGCGAATCTGGCGAGTGCGCGGGCAAGCGCGCAGGCCGCTGACGAAAAGGCAAAGCGCTTCGAGCCGCTCGCGAAGATGCAGGCGGTTGCCGAGCAGGATTATACCGACGCGCTGGCGCAGGCGCGCGTCGCGCGCGCGACGGTGGCGCAAAATGCCGCGGCGCTCGAAACCGCGCGGATCAACCTGCGCTACACGACGCTGTCCGCGCCGATCAGCGGGCGGATCGGGCGCAGCCTTGCCACCCCCGGCGCGCTCGTCAGCGCGAGCCAGTCGGAACCGCTGGCGATGATCCAGCGGACCGATCCCATCTATGTCGACATGCAGCAGTCGAGCGCCGAACTCATACGGCTGCGCCAGGCGCTGGCGAGCGGCGGCACCCAGCCCGGCAGCACGACGGTGCGGCTGAAGCTGGAGGACGGCAGCGATTACGGGTTCGCCGGGACGGTCCAGTTTTCGGAGATCGCGGTCAGCGAAGCGACGGGCACGGTGACGCTGCGCGCGCGCTTCCCCAATCCCAAGGGGCTGCTGCTGCCCGGCATGTTCGTCACCGCGCTGTTCGACCAGTCGGTCAACCCCGCCGCGATGCTGGTGCCGCAGGCCGCGGTGCAGCGCGATTTTGACGGATCGGCGTTCGTCTACCTCGTAGGCAAGGACAATAAGGCGGTGCGGCGCAAGGTCACCGCCGAGCGTACGGTCGGCGCCAACTGGGTCGTCACCGCGGGGCTGAAGTCCGGCGAAAAAATCATCACGCAGGGGATCGGCAATCTCAAGGCCGGAGCGCCGATCAAGCCGGTTCCGGCGAGCACGCCGCAGCGGGTCGGGGCGCCCGCGGCCAAGGGCGCGGCAGCGAAAGGAAATTAAGGGCCCATGTCGCGCCTTTTCATCGACCGGCCGATCTTTGCCTGGGTGCTGGCGATCATCGTCATGCTCGGCGGGCTGGGCGCGCTCTTTTCGCTGCCGATCGAGCAATATCCCGATATCGCCCCGGCGCAGGTCAATATCCGCGCCAACTATCCCGGCGCATCGGCCGAGACGATCGAGAACAGCGTCACGCAGGTGCTCGAACAGCAACTGACCGGGATCGACGGCCTGCTCTATTTCAGCTCGCAATCGAGCTCGCGCGGGCAGGCGAGCATCACCGCGATCTTCGAGAAGGGCACCGACCCCGACATCGCGCAGGTCCAGGTCCAGAACAAGATCCAGACCGCGATTTCGCGCCTGCCGCAGCAGGTGCAGCAACAGGGCATCCGCGTCACCAAGTCGAACGCCGATACGCTGCTCCTCGTCGCCGTCTATGATTCGACGAACACCCGGTCGAACCAGGACGTGTCGGACTATATGGCGTCGAACATCCAGGACCCGCTGTCGCGCGTCGAGGGGGTCGGCGACGTCAACATCTTCGGCGCGCCGCACGCGATGCGCATCTGGCTGAACCCGCAGCGGCTAGCGGCGATGTCGCTAATGCCGAGCGACGTCATTTCGGCGATCACCGCGCAGAACAGCGAGGTCGCCGCCGGCGACGTCGGCGGCCTCCCCGCGCCGCAGGGCCAGATGCTCAACGCGACGGTCACCGCGCAGTCGCGGATGCAGACGGTCGAGGAGTTCGAGAATATCGTCCTCAAGACGCTTCCCGACGGGTCGAGCGTGCGCATCAAGGATATCGCGCGGGTCGAGGTCGGCGCCGAAAGCTATGCCGTCATCAGCCGCATCAACGGCCATCCCGGCGCGGGCATGTCGATCTCGCTGTCGCCGGGGTCCGACGCGCTCGAAACCGCCGACCGGGTCAAGACACGGATGGCGGAACTCGCCGCCGACTTCCCCGACGGCGTGACCTACAGCTATGCCAACGATGCGACCGCCTTCATCAAGCTGTCGGTGAGCGAGGTGCAGAAATCGCTGTTCGAGGCGATCCTGCTCGTCATCCTCGTCATGTTCGTTTTTCTGCAAAGCTGGCGCGCGGTGCTGATCCCGGCAATCGCGGTGCCGGTGGTGCTGCTCGGCACCTTCGGCATTTTCTATATGGCGGGGTTCAGCATCAACACGATGACGCTGTTCGGGCTGACGCTCGCGATCGGCCTGCTCGTCGACGATGCGATCGTCGTCGTCGAGAATGTCGAGCGATTGATGGAAGAGAATCCCGGCATGTCGGCGCGCGAAGCGACGATCCAGTCGATGCAGGAATTGCAGGTCGCGCTAATCGCGATCGCGCTCGTGCTGTCGGCGGTGTTCATGCCGATGGCCTTTTTCGGCGGCTCGACCGGCGTCATCTATCGGCAATTCTCGATCACCATCGTCTCGGCGATGGCGCTGTCGGTGCTCGTCGCGCTGATCCTCAGCCCCGCGCTGACGTCGAGCCTGCTCAAGCCCAAGACGCATGGCGAGACGGCGGAGACACACCGCTTTCCGCGCCTGCACGCGCTTGGCGAACGGCTGAAGAACGGCTTCAACACCCGTTTCGACCGCACCGTGAACCGCTATGTCGGCAGTGTCGGCGCGGTGGTCGACCGCAAATGGCTCTTCCTCGGCATCTATGCCGTCATCCTCGTCCTGCTCGCGGTGCTGTTCCTGCGCCTGCCGAGCGGCTTCCTGCCCAACGAGGATCAGGGCCGCGTCCAGGTCCAGTTCCGTCTGCCCGCCGGCGCCACCCAGGAGCGCACGCTCGAAGTGCGCAATGCGGTCGAGGATTATTTCCTGACCCACGAAAAGGCGAACACCGGCGCACTGTTCCTGATCGCCGGCGGCGGCGGCGGGGCCGCGGCAGGCCAGAACACCGGGCAAGGCTATGTCAATCTTGTCGACTGGGACGACCGGCCGGGCGACGAGAACACCGCCGATGCGATCACCGAGCGCGCGCGCAAGGCCTTGAGCGGGCTGCGCGACGCACAGGTCTTCGCGCTCGTCCCCGGCGCGGTCCGCGGGCTCGGCGACACGTCGGGTTTCACGATGCAGTTCCAGAATCGCGGCGGGCTCAGCCGCGAACAATTCTCCGCCGCGCGCGACCGGCTGCTCGCGATGGCGAACGCCAATCCCAAGCTGACCTCGGTGCGCCTCAGCGACCTTCCCGACGTTGCGACGCTCAAGGTCGATATCGATACCCAGCGGCTGACCGCCTACGGGCTGACCAACAGCGACGTGAACAACACCCTCGCGACCGCCTGGGGTGGCCGCTACGTCAATGATTTCATCGACAAGGGCCGCGTCAAACGCGTCTATGTCCAGGGCGACGCCCCTTATCGCGCCAAGCCCGAAGACCTCGGCCAATGGTATGTCCGCTCGGCCGACGGCGAGATGTCGCCCTTCTCGGCCTTTTCGCGGATCGGCTGGGCGACCACGCCCGCGACCACGTCGCGCTTCCAGGGCGTTTCGGCGTTCGAGATTTCGGGCCAGCCTTCCGCGGGGGTCAGCTCGGGCGAGGCAATGGACGAAATGGAAGCGATGGCGGCGCAGATTCCCGGAACCAGCGTCGCCTGGTCGGGGTCCTCCTATCAGGAGCGGCTGTCGTCGGGACAGGCCCCCTTCCTTTATGCGATTTCGCTGCTCGTCGTCTTCCTCTGCCTCGCGGCGCTCTATGAAAGCTGGTCGATCCCGCTCGCGGTGATCCTGATCGTCCCGCTCGGGCTTATCGGCGCGGTGTTCGCGGTGACGCTGCGCGGGCTGGAGAACGACGTCTATCTCCAGATCGGGCTGCTCACGACGATGGGGCTCGCGGCGAAGAATGCGATCCTGATGATCGAGTTCGCCGAGCAGGAGGAACGCAAGGGCAAGCGCGTGATCGAGGCGGCGATCGAGGCGGCGCGCATCCGCCTGCGCCCGATCCTGATGACCAGCTTCGCCTTCATCTTCGGCGTGCTGCCGCTGGCGATCGCGACCGGCGCGGGCGCGAACAGCCGCGTCGCGATCGGCACCGCGGTGATCGGCGGCATGCTGACCGCCGCCTTCCTCGCCATCTTCTTCATTCCGCTCTTCTTCGTCCTCGTCAGAAGGGGCGTCCGCGACGGCCTCGCCGCGCTGCGCCGCCGCTTCGGCAAGGACAAGGATGGGGACAAGGACACGGGTTCCGGCGGGGCGGAGGTTCCGGCATGACGGCCCTCCGCCCCCTCCTGCTCGCGGGGACGCTGGCGCTGGCGGGCTGCTCGCTCGCGCCGAAGACGGTGCTGCCCGCGCCGCCGGTGCCACAGAGCTGGCCGGTCGGCGACGCCTATCTGCTGCAGAGCGAAGCGGCGCTGCCGATCCTTTCCTATCGCAGCGTCTTCACCGACCCGCGGTTGCAGGCGCTCGCCGAACAGGCGCTCGCGAACAACCGCGACCTGCGCGTCGCCTATGCCAATGTCGCCACGGCGCGCGCGCAGGCGCGCGTCAGCCGCGCGGGACAGTTCCCCGAAATCGGGATCAGCGCCGGCGCCGGCTATGCGGATAGCGGAAGTAATAGCGCAGGGAATGGCGGCGGCGGCGATTTCTCGCTGCGCGGCGGCATCACCGCGTTCGAACTCGACCTGTTCGGCCGCCTCGCCAATGCCGCTGAAGCCGATCGCAACAGCGCGCTCGCGACCGAAGCCGCATCGCGGACCGTCCGCATCGCGCTGATCTCTGACCTTGCGCAGGCGTGGGCGACCTATGGCGCCGACCGCGACCTGCTGGCGATCGCACAGGACACCGCAACCAATGCGCGCGAGAATGTCCGGTTGACCAAAGCGCGGCTCGACGGCGGCGTCGCGCCGCGCACCGACCTCAGGCAGGCCGAACAGATTCTCGCGACCGCCGAAGATGCGATCGCGGCGCAGACGAGCGCGATCGCGCAGGACGAAAATCTGATCCGCCTGCTCGTCGGCGGCGATGTCGACCGCGCACTGCTGCCCGCCGGGCTCGCCGAGGTGACGCCGGCGATCGTATCGCTGCCCGCCGGGGTCAGCTCGCAGATTCTGCTGCGCCGGCCCGACGTGATCGAGGCCGAATATCGCCTCCGCGCCGCCAACGCCGACATCGGCGTCGCCCGGGCGCGGCTGTTCCCGACGATCTCGCTCACCGGCCTGCTCGGTTTCGCCAGCGACGCGCTCGGCAGCCTGTTCGACAGCGGTTCGTTCGGCTGGTCGGCGGGCGGCGATGCCGCCGCGACGATCTTCGACGCCGGCGGCCGCCGCGCGGGGGTCGCGGTGACCGAAGCGCAGCGCGACGCCGCGCTCGCCGGCTATGAAGGCGCGATCCAGACTGCGTTCCGCGAAGTCGCCGACGCGCTTGCGGTGCAGGGCACGATATCCGAACGCGTCCGCGCCGCCGCCGCGAATACCGAAGCCGCCGCCGACACCGCGCGGCTGACCGACGCGCGCTACAAGGGCGGGGTCGACAGCTTCCTCGCCAGCCTCGATGCGCAGCGCAGCCTCTATACGGCGCGGCGAAGCGAGATCACGACGCAGCTCCTGCTCGTCAACACGCGAATCGCGCTGTTCCGCGCCCTCGGCGGCGACAGCGGTTCGGGAAACAGCACGCCCTGACGACCTTCATCGTCACCCCGGACTTGATCCGGGGTCCATGCTTCGGTCGTGAAATGGATGCCGGATCAAGCCTGTCCGGAGCATGTCGAAGGGTCCGGCATAACGATGAAGGTCGATACCGACTCATCTTGACAATCGCCCCCGCTCGCGCGCTAATAGAACATATCAGGAACAAACATGCGCGAGTCGTCTTCCCAACTCGCCGGGCTGCGCCGACGCGTCGCCCGGCTGGCCGCCAGCGGCCATGAAAACCGTCCGGCCGAAGGCTGGTTGGCCAGCGGCGATGCGCGCTTCGACGGCGCGCTCGGCGGCGGGCTCGCGATCGGACGGGTCCATGAATTTTTTGCCGCCGACGCGCTCGACGCGACGAGCGCGGCCGCTTTCGCGGCGCTCCTCGCCCTGCGCACCCCCGGCCCGGCGCCGCTCCTCTGGCTGCGCACCGCCGACGCCGGGCGCCGCACCGGGCATATCTATGCCCCCGGGATTGCCGAACTCGGCGGCGACCCCGACCGGCTGCTCCTCGTCGAGGCGGCCGACCCCAAGCTGCTGCTTGCCTGCGCCAACGATGCGATCCGCTGCGCGGGTTCGGCGGCGGTGATCGTCGAAAGCTGGGGCAAATTCCCCTTGCTCGACCTGACCGCGGGCCGCCGCCTCGCGCTCGGCGCGCGCGACGCGGGGACGACGCTGCTGATGCTGCGCCTGAACGCGATCCCCGCACCGAGTGTCGCCGAAACGCGCTGGAGCGTCGCCGCGGCGGCGTCGCACGCCCTCGCCGCCAATGCACCCGGCGCGCCCGCCTTCGACCTCGAACTGCTGCGCTGGCGCGGCGGCCCTGCGGGGACGCGCTGGCGACTGGACTGGAACCATGACGAACATAGTTTCGGGGACTCGCCGCTATCTGGCGCTCTTCTTCCCCTTCCTGCCCGCCGAGCGATGGCTGCGCACGGCACCGCGGCCGCCTGAGGCCCCGCTCGTCTTCGCCGAGAAGCAGCGCGGCGCGATGCGTCTCGCGAGCGTCGATGCGGCGGCGCTGGCGGCCGGGCTGCGTCCCGGCATGCCGCTCGCCGACGCACGCGCGCAGGTCGGCGAACTCGCGGTCCTCGCGCACGATCCGTTGCTCGACCATGCATGGCTCGACCGGCTCGCGCAGGGGTGCGCGCGCTATACGCCGCTCGTCGCGCTCGACGCCCCCGACGGGCTGATCCTCGACATCGCGGGTGCCGCTCATCTCCATGACGGCGAAGCGGGGGTGATCGCCGATGTCGAAAACCGCCTCGCGCGGCTCGGTATGACGATGCGCCATGCGCTCGGCCCCACCGCCGACGCCGCGCGCGCACTCGCGCGTTATCAGGCGCGGCCCGCGCCCGACGAGGCGCAGGCGATCCGCCGCCTGCCCGTCGCTGCGCTCGAACTCGACGCCGAGGCGACGACCGCGCTCGTCCGCGCGGGGCTCAAGACGATCGGCGACCTCGCGAGCCGCCCGATGGCGAACCTTGCCGCGCGCTTCGGCGCCGAGGCCGCAATGGCGCTGCGCCGCCTGCTCGGCGATGCGCCGAGCCCGCTCGACCCGCGCGTCGCCCCGCCGCCGGTCGCCGCCGAACGCCGCTTCGCCGAGCCGCTGGGGAGCACCGCGCACGCCGCCAAAGTGCTGGCCGAACTCGCCGCCGAAGCGATGGAAGAGCTGGGCGAACGCGGCAAGGGCGGGCGTCATTTCCGCGCCACCTTCTTTCGCAGCGATGGCCTTGCGCGGACGATCGCGATCGAAACCGGCCACCCGACGCGCGACACCGGTCTCGTCATGCGCCTGTTCGCCGAACGGATGGACGGCCTCGCCGACCCGCTCGACCCCGGCTTCGGCTTCGACATGATCCGCCTCGCGGTGCCGCGGCTCGAGGCGCTCGGTGCGAGCCAGCTCAAGCTCGAAGGCGGAGCGGTGAAAGTCGCCGCCATCGACGAGCTTGCCGACCGGCTGGCGACGCGGCTCGGGCGCGGCCGGGTGCGGCGTCTTCGTCCGGCCGACACCCATATCCCCGAACAGGCGCAGCTCGAACTGCCCGCGATCGACGCGCCCGCGCCGCTGCCCTGGCAGGCGCCCGATGCCGGCGAGCCGCCGACGCGTCCCTTCCATATCTTCGACCCGCCGCAGCCGATCGAGGTGATCGCCGAAGTCCCCGACGGCCCGCCGCAGCGCTTTCGCTGGCGCCGCGCCTTCCATGCCGTGCGCCGCTACGAAGGCCCCGAACGCATCGCCGCCGAATGGTGGCGGCGCCGCGACAATGGCGGGCTGACGCGCGACTATTACCGTGTCGAGGACGCGCAGGGCCGCCGCTTCTGGCTGTTCCGACACGGGCTTTACGACGAAAAGCCCGACCCGCGCTGGTATATCCACGGGGTCTTCGCATGAGCGATGCGTCCGAGACCATCCCCGAAACCCGCTTCGCCGAACTGGTCGCCGCGACCAACTACAGCTTCCTGCGCGGCGCCTCGCACCCCGCCGAGATGGTCGCCGAGGCGCTCGCGCTCGGCATGACCGGCATCGGCATCGCCGACCGCAACAGCGTCGCGGGGGTGGTGCGGGCGTGGGCGTTCCTGAAAGATCTGCAGGTCAGACAGCCCGAAGCCGTCGCCCACTTCCGGCTGGTAGTCGGCGCGCGGCTCGTCTTCGCCGACGAAACGCCCGACATCGTTGCCTATCCGGTCAGCCGCCATGGCTGGGGGCGGCTGACCCGCCTGCTCTCGACCGGCAATCTGCGCGCGGAGAAGGGCGGCTGCATCCTCTACCTCGCAGATCTGCTCGACCATTGCGACGACCTGCTATTGATCGCGATGGAGGGCGACGACCTCCTGCTCCGCACCCTCAAGCGCGCGCGGCCGAAATCGGTGTGGCTGGCAGCTACGATGCCCCAATCGGGCACCGATGCGCGGCGATTGGTCGAACTTCAGCGCCTGTCCGTAGCAACCAGTGTCCCCCTGCTCGCAACCAATGACGCGCTTTATGCGACCGCCGCCCAGCGCCCGCTACACGACATCATCACCTGCATCCGCGAGGGCACGACGATCTCGAAGGCGGGCAAACTACTCCGCGCCAATGGCGAGCGGTATCTGAAGGCGCCTGCCGAGATGCAACGCCTGTTCGATGGCTATCCGAAGGCGTTCGAGCAAAGCACAAAGCTGCTCGCCCGTATCAACTTTCGCTTAGACGACCTGCGCTACGAATACCCGCACGAGCCGGTGCCGCCGGGCTGGAAACCGTTCAACTATCTTCATCATCTGGTGAAGACAGCGGCGGAGAAGCGCTACGGCATCCCCCTCGCCAAAAAAGTCCGCAAGCTTGTCGGTAACGAACTTTGGCTGATCAGGAAGCGCCGCTACGTCTATTATTTCCTGACCGTCCATGACCTCGTCCGCTTCGCCCGCACGCGCGAACCGCCGATCCTGTGTCAGGGACGCGGATCGGCTGCCAATTCGATCGTCTGTTTCCTGCTCGGCGTAACCTCGGTCGATCCGATGGAGCATAAATTGCTCTTCTCACGCTTCCTCTCGGCCGAACGCGACGAGCCCCCCGACATCGACGTCGATTTCGAGCATGAACGACGCGAGGAAGTGATCCAGTATATCTATGATCGCTACACACGCGATCGAGCCGCGATCGCCGCGACCGTCATCCACTATCGCCCGCGCAGCACGATCCGCGAGGTCGGCAAGGCGCTGGGTTTCAGCGAGGATGTGACGGCCCGGCTCGCCGACACCAGTTGGGGAAGCTGGGGCGACGAGGTGCCCGTCGAACGGCTGGTCGAGGCGGGTCTCAATCCGCACAATGGCGAAATCGAACGCCTGCACCGGTTCGTCGGCGAACTGCTCAAGGCACCGCGCCATTTGTCGCAGCATGTCGGCGGCTTCGTCCTCACCGAAGGACGGCTCGACGAACTCGTCCCGATCCACAATGCCGCGATGGAAGATCGCACCTTCATCGAATGGGACAAGGACGACATCGACGCGCTCGGGCTGATGAAGGTCGACGTTCTCGCGCTCGGCATGCTGACCTGCATCCGCAAATGCTATGACCTGATGCGCGAGCACGGGCTAGGAGATCACACGCTCGAACTCGATATCGATTCTAAGGATCCGGCGGTTTACGACATGCTGTGCAAGGGCGACAGCATCGGCGTCTTTCAGGTCGAAAGCCGCGCGCAGATTAACATGCTGCCGCGCCTCCGTCCTCGAAAACTATATGATCTGGTCGTGCAGGTTGCGATCGTGCGTCCGGGACCAATCGAAGGCGACATGGTGCATCCCTATCTCCGCCGTCGGAATGGGGAAGAGCCGGTCGAATACCCGTCACCCGCCCCTCAATATCCCCAAGACGAACTGTTCGACGTCTTGGGCAACACTTTCGGCGTACCGCTCTTTCAAGAGCAGGCAATGAATCTGGCGATCACTGCTGCCGGCTTTACTCCTGAAGAAGCAAATGGCCTGCGGCGCGCGATGGCAACCTTCCGCAACGTCGGAACAATCGACAATTTCGAAGAGAAGATGGTCGAGGGGATGGTGGCGCGAGGATATGAACGTAGCTTCGCGCAACGCTGCTACAGCCAGATCGAAGGCTTCGGCAGCTACGGCTTTCCCGAGAGCCATGCGCAATCCTTTGCGCGGCTCGTCTACGTCTCCTCATGGATCAAGCATTATCACCCCGCCGTCTTCGCCTGCGGCATCCTCAATTCGCAGCCGATGGGTTTTTATGCCCCCGCCCAGCTTGTCCGCGACGCGCGCGAACATGGGGTCGAGGTGCGCGCGGTCGATGTGAATGCGAGCGGCTGGGACAACAGCCTCGAACGGCGGGCCGACGGCGCGCTCGCGCTGCGGCTCGGCTTCCGGCAGGTCGACGGGTTTCGCGAGGCGTGGGCTGCGCAGATCGCCGACGCACGGACCGCGGCGCCTTTCGCCTCGGTCGAGGAACTCGCGCGCCGCGCCGACCTGCCCTCGCGCGCGCTGCGCCTCGTCGCCGATGCCGATGCGTGCCGGTCGATGGGGCTCGACCGGCGGCCGGCGCTGTGGGACGCCCGCCGCGTGCGGCAGGGGGTGTTGCCGCTGTTCGACGCCGCCGGAGCGGATGAACTGGGGGCCGAGGAAGATGCCATCCTGCCGCCGACCCCGATGGTCGAGCATGTGCTCACCGACTATCAGACGACGCGGCTGTCGCTGAAAGGCCATCCGATGGCGTTCCTCCGCCGCGATTTCGAACGCGAGGGGGTGCTGAGCGCCGCCGGGGTCGCGGCGGCGAAGAACGGGGCACTCGTCCGCACCGCAGGCGTCGTGCTGATCCGCCAGCGCCCCGGCAAGGGCAATGCGATCTTCATCACGCTCGAGGACGAGAGCGGGATCGTCAACATCCTGCTGTGGGCGCGGCAGTTCGAACGCTATCGCCGCGCCGTCATGGCGTCGCGGCTGATGCTCGCCGAGGGCGAGGTACAGCGGAGCAAGGAGGGGGTCATCCACCTGATGGCGAACCGCATCGTCGACCGCACGGCGATGCTCGATGCGCTGGGAAGCGACCGGCGCTTCGACCCCGAGGTCTGCCGGGCCGACGAGGTCAGGCACCCGCAGATCCCGCGCGGCCATGCCCAGCGCCACGGCCATCCGCGCAACGTCCGCATCCTACCCAAATCGCGCGATTTTCATTGAGGGGGTGTGAGGGGCACCGAACAGCCGTTTTGGGGTGGGAAGCGGACGTAAAATCCTCCCTGCGGCGCAGCCGTGGGAGGGGGACCGTCGCCGAAGGCGATGGTGGAGGGGCCGCGACGTCGCGCCATAGGCCCCTCCGTTAGCGCTTCGCGCTGCCACCTCCCCATCGCTGCGCGACAGGGAGGAGCGAACGACCGCAACCGGCCGAAAACGGCCGTCCCGCGCAGAAGTCTTACGCCACAAAAGAGGATGCCCCGGCTGTGGGGGCCGGGGCATCCGATCAGGCTATCAAGGGACCAACCAACATAGCCTGAATTTTTCGAGAGCTTCCGCTTAGCGGAGCAGGTTCATCACGCCCTGCTGGCTCTGGTTCGCCTGGGCGAGCATCGCCGTCGACGCCTGGGCCAGGATGCCGGCCGCGGCGAGCTTCGTCGATTCCGCCGAGAAGTCGGTGTCTTCGATGCGCGACTTCGAGTCCGCCAGATTCACGACAGTCGACGTCAAATTGTCGACAGTGGCTTCGAGACGGTTCTGCTGCGCACCGAGGTTGGCGCGTTCGGTGGCCACCGTCTGGATCGCCGTGTCGAGCGTCGCCAAGGCACCCGAGGCGCCGGCAGCGGTCGAGAAGTCGAGGCCATCGACGCCAAGACCAGCGGCCTGCATGTCGGCGATGGCGATGTTCACGACTTCGCCGTCGTTGAGGCCGGTCTGGATGTCGAGGTCGGCGGTGCCGTCGAGCAGCGCGGTGCCGTTGAAGGTCGTGCGCGTCGCAACGTCGTCGATCTGCGCGATCAGCGCGGTGACTTCGGTCTGGATCGCTTCGCGGTCGTCGTCGCCCAGCGTGCCCGTCGAGGCCTGAACGGCCAGTTCACGCATACGGACGAGCATGTTCGAAATGCCGCCCATCGCGCCTTCGGCGGTCTGCGACAGCGAAATGCCGTCGTTGGCGTTGCGGACGGCTTGGTTCAGGCCGCGGACGCTGGCGTCCATGCGGGTCGCGATGGCGAGACCGGCTGCGTCGTCCTTGGCGCTGTTGATACGCTTGCCGCTCGACAGGCGCTCCATGGCTTCGGACTGCATGCGGCCCGCAACACGCGAGTTGTTCTGGGCGCGAAGCGCGCTCACATTGGTGTTGATGACAGTCATAATGTTCCTTTCCGGCCCCTATGGCCATTCCCGTGGTGTGAGGGCTCGGCGAGCGGTCACGAAAAGCAGTAACGGCGGGCGGCAGCGGCGATTAAGCCGGTCCGTCAAAAAAACGCCGAAACGGCATCGGGTGGGCGGATTATTCAAACTATCTAACTGAATTATTTGAAATAAAATTTTTGGCACGCGCTTTGCATTACTCTTTGCGTGCGGCACACCGCCGCGCCCAGGACGGATGAGATGCAATGAGCATGATTGACCAGAGCCGGCTGCTGCAGATGCGCAGTTCGATCCTCAATCAGAACCAGGCGCTGCAACGCGCCGCGGGGCGCGGCAGCGAAGGCGCCGGCGTCGATGCGGCCGGCGGCACGCCCGACTTCGGCACTGCGATCAACAATGCGCTGCAACAGGTCAACGCCCAGCAGACGAAGGCGAGCGAACTCAGCGAAGCCTATGAGCGCGGCGACACCCACGACATCGTCAGCGTGATGATCGAACGGCAGAAGGCCTCGCTCGGCTTCGAAACGACGTTGCAGGTCCGCAACAAGCTGCTCTCCGCCTATCGCGACATCATGAACATGCCGGTGTAACCCATGGCCGACGCACAGACCCTCACCCCAATCGACAGCGCGCAGGCGAACCGCCTGCCCGTTCCCGCATTCGGCAATCGCTTCGCACCGATCCAGCAATTCGTCCGCCAGCCCGCCGTCCAGCGCGCGCTGCCCGCGATCGCCACGACGACCGCGATCGGCCTCGCCGCGCTCGCCTATTTCACCATGCAGTCGGCGCCGCAGGCGCAGCTCTTCGCCGGGCTGGCCGACGCCGACAAGTCGGCGGTCGCCGATGCGCTGCAGACCGCGGGCATCGCGCACAGCATCGACCCGGTGACCGGCGCGCTGACTGTGGACGCCGACAAGATGCATGCCGCGCGCATCGCGCTCGCGGGACAGGGACTGCCCAAGGCGGCCCCCGACGGCGACAATCTGATCGCATCGCTGCCGATGGGCGCGAGCCGCGCGATCGAGGGCGAGACGCTGCGCGCCGCGCGCGAGGCCGACCTCGCCCGCACGATCGAGGCGATCGACGCGGTCAAGAGCGCCCGCATCCATATCGCCGCCGCCGAACCCAGCCTGTTCGTGCGCGAAGACAAGCCCGCAACCGCATCGGTCATGCTGACGCTGCAGAACGGCCGTTCGCTGTCCGATGGACAGGTGCAGGCGATCCGTTTCCTCGTCGCCTCGTCGGTGCCCGGCATGAACGCCGACCAGGTATCGGTGATCGACCAGCGCGGCGCGCTGCTGTCCGACAGCGCGACCTCGAGCGACATGAAGGCCTTCCAGCTCCAGACGCAGATCGAGGATCGTTTCCGCCGCGCGCTCGACAGCTTGCTCGGCCCGATGCTCGGCAACGGCAATTATACCGTCGAAGTGCATGCCGATGTCGACATGTCGGAAAGCCAGGCGACGCGCGAAAGCTTTCCCAAGGACGACCGCGCGCTGCGCAGCGAACAGATCACTCGCCAGGTCAGCGGTCAAGGCCCCGCTCCCGCGGTCGGCATCCCCGGCGCGCTGTCGAACCAGCCGCCGCAGGCGACGACGGTGACCGGCGAAGCGCCCGTTGCCGCCCCCGCCACCGCCGGTGCGCCTGAAACGCAGAGCAACGAAAATGCCGCTCGCGCCTATGAGGTCGGCCGCGAGATTTCGGTTACCCACCAGCCGCAGGGCCAGCTTCGCCGCGTGTCGGTCGCGGTCGCGCTCAATCAGGGCAAGAAGGCGCTGACGCAAGCCGACATGGCCAAGATCGACGGCCTGGTGAAAGGCGCCGTCGGCTTCGACGCGACGCGCGGCGATCAGGTCGCGATCAGCCAGCGCCCCTTCGTCAAGGTCGAGGACGAAAGCCCCGCCTTTTACGATCAAGGCTGGTTCCTGCCGCTGGTCAAGCAGATCGGCGCAATCGTCGCCGCGCTGCTCGCCTTCTTCTTCATCGGCCGCCCGCTGATCCGGGCCGCGAAGGAACGCGCCGCCGCACGCGCCGAGCAGAGCGCTTCGCTCGAAGCCTCGCTGCTCGCCGCCACCGACGGCCAGCCCGCGCTGCCCGGCGGCGGTTCCAACCGCCGCGAAATCACGCTCGAGATGATCGAACAGGCGCCGAGCTACGAAGCGCGCGCCAACCTCGTCCGCGCCTTCGTCCGTCAGGATTCGGCGCGCGCCGCGCTTGTCGTCCGCCAGCTAATGCAGGAGGGCGCCCGTGGCTGATACCGACAATATGACGCTCGACGCCCCGGCACCCAAAGCCGCGATCGACGGATCGTCCGCCGCCGCGATCCTGCTGATGCTGCTCGACGAGAGCGAAGCCGCGACGATCCTCAAGCATCTCGGCCCCGATGAAGTGCGCGGGCTCGCCAAGGCGATGTTCGACACCGCGAACGCCAGCGAAGCGCAGATCGAACAGGCGCTCGACCGCTTCGTCGTGCGCAGCCGCGACGTCAGCGCACTGGCGATCGGCGCCGACACGCGCATCCGCACCGTGATCAACCAGGCCGTCGGCAATGTCCGTGCGGACAATATCCTCGCCGCCGTCGCACCGCAGCGGAGCGCCGCGTCGCTCGAGATGCTGCGCTGGATGGACGTCGACGCGATCAGCGGCCTGCTCGCCAGCGAACATCCGCAGGTCGGCGCGCTGATCCTCTCGGTGCTCGTCCCCGACGTCGCGGCGCGCGCGATCGAAACGCTCGACGAACTGCTGCAGGCCGACCTCGTGCTCCGCGCCGCGCAGCTCACCTCGGTTCCCGCCGCAGCGATCGAGGATCTCGAATCGGTCCTCGCCAGCGCCAATGTCGACGGCCAGCGGGTCGCCAAGCAGGCGATCGGCGGGCCGAGCGATGTCGCGAAGATCATGAAGAAGATGCCGAAGCAGCTTTCCGAACGCACGATCCGCGCGCTCAAGAAGACCGACAAGCTGCTCGCGCAGGCGATCGAGGAAGAAATGTTCATCTTCGAGAATCTCCGCGATCTCGACAAGAAGAGCCTCGGCACCGTGCTGCGCTCGGTCGACGCCGCCGAACTCGCGATCGCACTCAAGGGCACCGACGAGGAAATGGTCGACCTCTGCCTCGCCACCATGTCGAAGCGCGCATCGGAAACGATCCGCGACGAAATGGCCGAAATGACGATGGTCAAGCGCACCGATGTCGACGAAGCGCAGAAGGCGGTCATGCTCGTGGTACGCCAGATGGCGGCATCGGGCGAGATCATGATCGCGGGCGCGGGCGACGATTATGTCTGATCGCACCACCGAAACCGGCTTTGCGCCCGTCGCGCTCGCCGCCGCCATGGCGCGCGGCAGCGGCTTTCGCCCGCTGTCCTTCGCGCCGGCGGTCCGCGATGCCGATGTTGCCGTCGCCGGCGCGCCGGTCGAGGCCGAACTCGCCGACGACCCGTTCGCGCGCGGCCTCGCCGAAGGCCAGCGCCTCGCCGAAAGCGCCTACACCGCCGAACGCCACCAGCTTCTCGCGCTGATCGCCGGCGCCGAGGCGCTGCAGGACGAACCCAGCGAAGAACTGGCGCAGCTCATCGCGGAAACGGTCGAGCGGCTCGTCCGCCAGATCGTCGCCGAAGCGCCGATCGACGCCGCATGGCTGAAGGATCAGGCCGAAGCCGCCGCAGCGCTGGTCGCCGAAGCCGACAAGGCCCGCACCCTTTGGGTCCACCCGCTCGACGCCGCACTGCTCGTCGACGCCGAGCTTCGCCTGCCCGTCGAGGCCGACGCCGCGATGGTTCGCGGCACCGTCCGCGTCGAAAGCTCCGCCGGCTGGATCGAGCACGGCCGCGCTGTCTATCTGAACGAACTCACTGCCGCCCTTGGCCGCGCGGGGGAAGCCGCGTGACACGCCGCCTCGCCATCACCGCGCAGCAACTGCTCGCGCCGGTCGATCTCGCCAAGGCGAGCCCGCGCCGCATCGGCACGCTCGTCGCGCACGAGGGGATCATGCTCGAAGTGTCGGGCTTCCCGCAGCCGCTCGGCAGCAATGTCCGCATCAAGTCGGCCGACAACGACTATGTCTATGGCGAGGTCGTCGGCTTTCGCGGTCACCGCAGCCTTGTCCTGCCCTTCGACACGAACAAGCCGCTGGTCACCGGCGCGCCGGTCGAACCGCATGGCGCCAGCTCGATGGTTCCCGTCGGCAAGGCGCTGCTCGGCCGCATCATGGACGCGCAGGGCAACCCGCTCGACGGCCGCTCGCCGATCAAATCGCAATTCCAGTGGCCGCTCGCCGGACGCAAGGTCAATCCGCTGCGCCGCGGCCGCGTCACCAAGCCACTCGGCATGGGCGTGCGCGCGATCAACGGCCTGCTCACCGTCGGCGAAGGCCAGCGCGTCGCGATCATCGCGGGCTCGGGCGTCGGCAAGTCGGTGCTGATGGGCCAGATGATCGCCGGTACCGAATGCGACGTCATCGTCGTCGGGCTGATCGGCGAGCGCAGCCGCGAGGTCAGCGACTTCGTCGAAACCAAGCTGCCGCCCGAAGTCCGCAAGAAATCGGTGGTCGTCGCGGTCCCCGCCGACCACCCGCCGCTGCTCCGCCTCCGCGCCGCGATGCGCGCGACCGCGATCGCCGAAGCCTTCCGCGACGAGGGCAAGAAGGTGCTGCTGCTGATCGACAGCCTGACCCGCGTCGCGCATGCGCAGCGCGAGATCGGGCTGACGCTGGGCGAACCGCCGACGATGAAGGGCTATCCGCCCTCGGTCTTCGCGCTCATTCCCTCGCTGTGCGAACGCGCCGGCATCGACAAGGCGACCGGCGGATCGGTCACCGCGCTTTACACCGTGCTCGCCGACGGCGGCGATATCGAAGACCCGGTCGTCGACAGCGCCCGCGCGATCGTCGACGGGCATATCATCCTGTCGCGCCAGCTCGCCGAACAGGGCGTCTACCCCGCGATCGACGTCGCACGCTCGCTGTCGCGCACCATGGCCGATTCGGTCGATCCGGTGCACGCCGCCGCCGCCGCGCGCTTTCGCAAGCTGTGGTCGGCCTATGAAGAGAATCGCGATCTGATGCTGATGGGCGCTTACGTCGCCGGCAACGATCCGGTGCTCGACGAAGCCATTGCCGCGCGCGCCGACCAGCTTGCCTTCGTTTCCCAGCCTGCCGCCGCGCAGGTCGACTTTCCCACCTCGCGCCAGACGCTTATCGAAGGATTTTCTGCATGAATGCTCGCATCGCACGCCGCAAACGGATCATTCGCGTGCGCACCGTCGAACATCAGATGGCGGAGGCGAACCTTGCCCGCGCCAACGGCGAACTGGCGAGCCTCGTCGAACTGGCGAAGCGGCTCGAAACGCTGCGCACCGACCTTGCGATGGCAAAGGGTGCCGTCGCCGGGCGCGCGCTGAACACGATGGGCGAACTCGCCATGCGGCTCGACATGGCGAAGGAAAATCTCGCCGCACCGCTCGCGGGTGCGAGCGCCCGCCGCGACCAGATGGGCGCGCTTGCGCAGAGCGCGTTGATCAAGGAGGAATCGGCGGTGCGCCTTTACGAGCGCAGCCGCAAGTCGGCCGAGCAAGAAGCCGAACGCCGCAACGACGCCAACCGTCCGCATCGCCGCCGCACGATGAGCCTGCGCCTGATCGAAGGCGGGATTTCATGATGGCCGCGCTGACCCAAAGTCCGGCGCCCGCCAGCCTGCTGCCCGCATTTGCGGCGCTCGGCGCGCCCGGCTCGGCCGGGGGCGAAATGCCCGCGTTCGACCAGCTCGTTGCTGCGGCGCCGGTGGCCGGGGCCGGCAAAGCCCCGCTCACCACCATCTTGCCGCCTGC
This sequence comes from Sphingopyxis macrogoltabida, assembly GCF_001307295.1. Classification (NCBI taxonomy): domain Bacteria; kingdom Pseudomonadati; phylum Pseudomonadota; class Alphaproteobacteria; order Sphingomonadales; family Sphingopyxidaceae; genus Sphingopyxis; species Sphingopyxis macrogoltabida. Next base: position 4,157,374 of record NZ_CP012700.1, read on the forward strand.
GGCTGCGATGCCGTTGCAACCGGCCGACGGCAAAGCCGTCGCCATAGTGCCGGACGCCAAATCCGAAACCGTGACGGCGGCCGAAGCTCTCGCAGCACCCGATGACGCCGCCGCGAAGGCCGTAACGCTGCTGCTCGCCGCGACCGGTCGCATCGCCGCGCCGGTGACGGATCAGGTCGCCGCGTCCCCCGCTTTGCCCAGCGCGATCATGGTCTCCAAGCCCGTCGCAGCGATCCGGATCGAGGGCGAAGGCGATAGCGATGGCGGAACCGAAGCGGTCGAGACCGGCGACGCCGCCGCACCCGCCGCCGTGTGGATGCCGCCCGTTCCTACCAGCACGGCGCCGGCCGACAAGCCGGAAAAAGCGGCGAACGCCGCGATTACCGCCGACAAGGGCGACGCCCCCGCGCTTCCCGCCGCTGCCAAGCCGCGCGAAGCGGCGCAGCCAGCAGCGATGCCGGTCGATCCCTCGCTTCCCAAGGCAAAGATCGTCGATGCCGGCCCGTCGATGACCGTCGCCTTCACCCAGCCTGCCGCGCCGGCAGCGGGCGCGATCGCCGAAGCCGCCCCGATGGCGCCGGTCGCCGAACGCGTGCTCGACCTGACCAGCGACGACGCATGGATCGAGCAGCTCGCGCGCGACATCGCCGCGACCAAGTCGCAAAGCGGCGACATCAGCTTTCGCCTGATGCCGCGCCACCTCGGCCGCCTCGACGTCGCGATGCGGCAGGACGAGGGCGGCGTGTCGCTGAAGCTCGACACCCAGCACGAAGCGACCGCGGCCGTCGTCCACGCCGCGCAGGGCCGCCTCGTCGAGGATCTCCGCCAGCAGGGCGTCCGCGTCGCGGGCGCCGAAGTAACCTGCACCCCGGGCGAAACCGGCCGCCAGTCGCAGTCCCAGCAGGGAACGCATCAGGGTCAGGGCCGCGGCGGCGCCCATGATGCCGCCCATCTCATCGAAACCGCCCCCGAGCGTGCCGAGGCGCGCGACGAAGAGCGCGCCGCGACACGCGGCGGCCGCTTTGCCTGATCAGGAGCCAAGCCATGTCCAAGGATAAAGTCGAAACCGAAGCCAAGCCGAAGGGCAAGCTGAAGAAGCTGCTGATCATCGGCGTCGGGGCCCTTGCGCTGATCGGCGCGGGCGCGGGCGCGGGCATATATTTCGGCGCACTGTCGGCGCACGAGGCCAAGCCCGAGGATAATTTCCCGAAGCTCGTCCTGCGCAGCAAGGGTGAAGCCGAACCGGCCGCCGAAGGCGAAAGCGGCGAGGCCCCGCCCAAGGTCGGGACCGTATCGGTGCCCAACGACCGGTACAAGGTCGACCCGCGCAAATATGAAATCACCTATTATCCGATCACCGACGCGTTCACGACGAACCTCGCCGACGGATCGGGCTTCCTGCAGGTCGGTATCAGCCTTTCGACCTTCTACGACGGCAAGGTTATCAATAATATCAAACGACAGGCAGTGCCGATCCGTTCGGTCGTGCTTATGGTGCTCGCCGAACAGGACCCGGCGTTGCTCTCCACATCACAGGGCAAACAGCGGCTGCAACGTCAGTTGACCGCCGCGATCAACGATGTGCTGCGCGACAAGGAAGGGTTCGGGGGGATCGATAATGTCTATTTCACGAGCCTGGTGATCCAGTGACGCTCCAGGCTAAACCCGTCAAGGCGGTGCCGAAAGCCGCGGCCGCGGAGGCGTCCGACAGCAAGGCGTCGCTGCTGCTGCGCCGCGCCGAGGGCAATTATGCCTTCCCGGCGCTCGACGCCGTTGCGACGCAATTCGCACGTTCGCTGCGCGAACTCGTCCGCGCGCTCGGCGCGCCCCTGGTCCAGGTCGAACGCGCCGGCACCGAACAGGTGGCGTTCGCCGACTGGAGCGCCGGCGCGGCGCCCGCGATCTTCTGGCGCTATCATGCCCAGCCGCTCAAGGGACCGGTGCTGCTCGCCGCGCCGCGGCCGCTGATCCTCCAGTTCGTCGACATCTTTTATGGCGGCAAGGGACAGCTCGCGGCCGAACGCGAAGAACTGACCGATGCCGAGGAGCGCTTCGCCGCGCGCCTCGGCCGCGACATGGGGTTGCAGCTCGCCGCGGCGTGGGGCGACAAGCTGCCGATGGCGCCCGAACTCGACTGCGTCACCACCGACCCGGCCCGGCTCGCCGCGGTGCGCGCCGACGACGAGCTGCTCGTCCAGCGCTTCACGCTGCGCGGCGCGCCGTTCGAGGGTCAGACGATGGCCTGCGCCTATCCGCTCGCCGCGCTGCGCGGCATCGCCGGCGCCGAACCCGCGAACGATACGCGCGAACCCGCCGCCGACCCGGTGTGGGCGAGTGCGCTCAACAAGGCGCTGCGCGACGTGCGCCTGCCCGTCCGTTCGGTGCTCGCGCGGCCCGAGATCAGCCTCGTCAAGCTGCTCGCGCTCGAGGTCGGCGACATCATCCCGCTCGCGATGCCGCGCCATGTGCCGGTGACCGTCGCGGGCCGCAATTTTGCCTATGGCAGCATCGGCGAGGCCAATGGCAACGCCGCCATCATGATCGAACAAATCGAGGAAGGACCGGACCATGACTGATGTGAGCGAGGCGCCCGCGCGCCGCGACCGCCGCGACAACAAGGATATCGCCGCCGCGCCCAATTTCGACCTGCTCGCCGGCGTTTCGCTGCGCGTCTCGGTCGAGGTCGGATCGACCTCGATGACGCTCGCCGAACTGCTCGCCCTGTCGGAGGGCAGCGTGATCGAACTCGACCGCGCTGCGACCGACCTGCTCGACATCTATGCCAACGGCACACTGATCGCGAAGGGCGAAATCGTCAGCGTCGACGGCCGCTATGGCATCCAGGTCGCCGAAGTCGTCGCGCCCGACCGGGGTATCGCGGGCTTCGAGCGGAGGGTCTGATGCTCGAATATATCCTCCGCCTCCTCATCCTGCTGCCGATGATCGGCGGCCTCGCATGGGGCAGCCTGTGGCTGTGGAAGCGCGTCCAGATGGGCGTGCCGCTTACCGGCGGAGCGAAGCAGCCGCGCCCGGTCGAACTGGTCGGCGTGCTGCCGCTCGGTCCCGGATCGAAGCTCGCGGTCGTCGAATTCGCCGGCCAGCAGATCCTCGTCGCGGTGTCGCGCAACGGCATCACCCGGCTGGCCGATAACAGCGAGGGCGACTTCCATGCCGACTGATCGCAAACGCTGGCTGCGCGGCGCCGCACTGATCGGCGGCCTCGCGCTGCTCTGTGCCGCGCCCGCCGCCTGGGCGCAGGCGTCCGGCGGTCTCGACCGCGCGGTCGCCGAGATCGGTGGCGACGGCCGGCCGCTGAGCCTGTCGCTGCAAATCCTCGTCCTGATGAGCCTGCTGACGGTGCTGCCGTCGCTGCTGCTCATGATGACCAGCTTCACCCGCATCATCATCGTGCTGTCGATCCTGCGCCACGCACTGGGGCTCCAGCAGACGCCGCCGAACCAGGTGCTGGTGGGTCTCAGCCTGTTCCTGTCGCTGTTCATCATGCAGCCGGTGATCAGCGAAGTGAACCGCGTCGCGATCGAACCCTATGGCCAGGAGCAAATCGACATCGGCGAAGCGGTTTCGCGCTCGGGCGTCGCGCTGCACGGTTTCATGATGAAACAGACGCGCAAGACCGACCTGATGATGTTCGCCAAGATCGCCAAGGCGCCGACCTATGCGAGCCCGAAGGACGTCCCCTTCTCGATCCTGCTCCCCGCCTTCGTCACCAGCGAGCTCAAGACCGCGTTCCAGATCGGCTTCCTGATCTTTCTGCCCTTCCTCGTCATCGACCTGATCGTAGCGTCGGCGCTGATGTCGCTGGGTATGATGATGCTGTCGCCGACGATCATCTCGATGCCGTTCAAGCTCTTGCTCTTCGTCCTCGTCGACGGCTGGGCACTGACGATGGGATCGCTCGCTTCCTCCTTCGTGGGTTAGGGTAATGGAAGCGGATTATTTCATCGGCGTGGCGCAGCAGGCGCTGTGGATCCTCGCGCTCGCTTCGGCGCCGCTGTTGATCCCGGTGCTGGTGATCGGTGTGCTGCTCGGTATGGTGCAGGCGGCGACCTCGATCAACGAACAGACGCTGACCTTCGTGCCGAAGCTGATCGTCGCGGCGATCTGCCTCGCGATCTTCGGCGGCAGCATCCTCGTGCTGCTCGCCGATTTCACGCGCGAAATCTTCGCGCAGATCCCGTCGCTCGTCCGTTAGGACATCAATGAACCCCGCCGACGTCCCCAATATCGAGGCGATGCTCCAGCTCTGGATGCTGGGGATGATCCGGCCGGGCGCCGCGTTCATCGCGGCGCCGGTGTTCGGGGCGACGAACGTGCCGGTCCAGCTTCGCCTCGTCATCGCGCTCGCGGTCGGCGTGCCGGCGGTCGCAGCGTCGGGGATGGTGCTGCCGCCCGAAGGGATCGTGTCCTTTCCCGGCTTCCTGCTGATCCTCGGCGAAGCGCTGATCGGCCTTTGCATCGGTTTCGTCCTCCAGATGGGCCTCGCCGCGGCGCTACTCGCGGGCGAAGCGATCAGCAACGCGATGGGCCTCGGCTTCGCATCGATGGTCGACCCCCTGAGCGGCGCGGCGAGTTCGGCGATCGGCCAGTTCCTGTCGATGCTGGCGACCGCGCTCTTCCTTGCCGCCGACGGGCACCTGATCCTGATCGAGATCATCGTCGACAGCTATAGTGCGCTGCCGCCGGGCAATGCCTTTCCCTCGTTCGGGGCGATCGGCGGTCTGCTGCGTTTCGGCAGCCTGATGTTCGCCGCCGGGCTGACCATCGCGCTGCCGGTCGGTTTCGTGCTGATCCTCGTCCAGATGATCATGGGCGTCATCGGCCGCTCGGCGCCCGCGCTCAACCTGTTCGCGGTCGGCATTCCCGCGACGCTGCTCGCCGGCGTCGTGTTGCTCGGCATGGCGACCCCGGTGATGGCCGAAGCGGTCGCGCGCATCCTGTCCGACGCGCTCGACGCCGCGCGCATGCTCGCATCGGGGGGCTGACGGCGTGGCCGGCGAAACCGAAAAGGACCAGAAGACCGAAGCCCCGACGCCGAAGAAGCGCGCCGACGCGGCGAAAGAGGGCGATGTGCTGATGTCGCGCGAACTGGCGACCGCGCTGATGATGCTCGCCGCCGCCGGCTGGCTGATCGCCGCGGGCGGCTGGTTCGTCCAGTCGGCGGGCGAGCTCGTCCGCCGCGGGCTGACGCTGACCGCCGCCGACGTCGCCGATTTCGCGCCGGGCGAAGCGCTGCTCCGCAACGGGGTCGAAATCCTGCTGCCGCTCGCCAGCCTGTTCGCGCTCGCGCTCGTCGCCGCGATCGCGGGCCCCGCTCTGCTCGGTTCGTTCGGCTGGCGCGGCAAGGCGCTGGAGTTCAAGGGCAACCGTATCAACCCGATGAACGGGCTGAAGCGCATGTTCGGGCTGCACGGCGCGCTCGAACTCGGCAAGACGATCGCCAAGGTGCTGCTGCTCGGCACGATCGGATACTGGCTCGTCGCGGTGAACCTGCCCGCGATCATGACGATGGCGGCAACCGACCTGGGCGCCGCGATCGGGCTGGCGGGCCAGGCGATCGGCCAGGCGATGGTGACGATGGCGGGCGGGCTGGTCGTCATCGCACTGATCGACGTTCCGTCGGTCTGGTTCCAGCGCAACAAGCGGCTGATGATGAGCAAGCAGGAGATCAAGGAAGAGATGCGCCAGTCCGACGGCGCCCCCGAGCTCAAACAGGCGCAGCGCCAGCGCGCGCACGATATATTGAGCGGCTCGGCGCGCAAGGCGGTGTCGGAAGCGACGGTCGTGCTCACCAACCCGACGCATTTTTCGGTCGCGCTGCGTTACCGTCCCGGCATCGACGCCGCGCCGGTGGTCGTCGCGCGCGGGCGCGGCGACGTCGCGCTGTCGATCCGCGAACTGGCGCGCGGCGCCAATGTCCCGCTGCTCGAATATCCGCAGCTCACCCGCGCCATCTATTTCACCGCGCGCGCCGGGCGGGTGATCCCCGAGGAGCTGTTCGTCGCCGTCGCAACGATCCTCGCCTTCGTCTTCCAGCTCGAACGCGCGATGGCCGAAGGCCGGACACAGCCCGCGGTCGACGTGCCCGAATCGCATCATTTCGATCCCGACGGACGGCGGCAGTAGCCGCGCGGCCCGGACACCTCCTTCTTCGTCATCCCGGACTTGATCCGGGGTCCAGCAACGGCCGTCGTCATGGATCCCGGATCAAGTCCGGGATGACGAAGGTTGGCGAACCCCCGACGACTTCGCCCGGAAAGTCCATCCTCAACTTAATATCCCGACCATCGGGCCGTTAAGAGGTTCGAAGGATATCGAACATGGTCAGTTCCATCGCCAACAGCCTCGGTTTCGGATCGGGGATCGACACCAAACAATTGGTCACCGACCTTGCCGCGGCGTCGCGCGAACCGAAGATCGAGCGCGTCACCCAGTTGACGCAGCAGAACCAGACCCGGATCAGCGCGCTGGCGCAGGCGCGCTCCAACCTCGACGGATTCGCCGATTCGCTGAGCCAGATGGTGTCCGACGGCACGCTGCGCAGCACGCCCACCGTATCGGACGACAGCATCCTCTCCGCCACGTCGCGCGCTGGCCTGTCGGCCGACAGCTTCGCCGCGACGATCGAGGTGACGCAGCTCGCGCGCGCCCAGACCGCCTATTCGGGCGTCGTCGCCGACAAGGCCGCGGCGATCGGCACCGGAACGATGACGCTGACCGTCGGAGGGGTGAACAAGACGATCACCATCGACGCGACGAACAACAGCCTCGACGGCCTCGCCAAGGCGATCAACGCCAGCGGTGCCGGGGTTGCCGCGTCGATCGTCGCCGACGAGGGCGGCCACCGGATCATCCTGAAAGGCCCGACCGGCGAAGCCGGCGCTTTCACCCTCACCGTCGACAGCGGCGCCGACCCCGGCCTTGCGACCTTTTCCTATGGTTCGGGCGGCGCGATGACGCTCGGCCAGAGCGCCGCGAATGCCGAGTTCAAGATCGACGGCGTCGCGTTCAGCCGCGCCTCGAATATCGTCGACGATGTCGTCCCCGGCATGTCGCTGACGCTCAAGAAGGCGGCGCCGGGCCAACCGGTCGATATCGGCGCCAGCCGGCCGCTCGACATGATCAAGCAGACCGTCGGTGATTTCGTCGATGTCTATAACCAGCTCAAGAAAAGCCTACAGTCGGCGTCGGCGATGTCGGGCCCGACGACGGGGCTGCGCGAACTCGAACGCGAATTGCAGGCGCTCGTCGGCAAGGTGCTGACCAGCCACGGCAGCATCAACAAGCTCAGCGACATCGGTATCGGTTCGACCAAGGACGGCCTCCTGTCGCTCGACAGCGCCAAGCTTGAAAAGGCGCTCGCCGCCGACGCCGGTGCGGTCGAGGCGCTGTTCAACCCGCGACGCGACGCGACGCATACCGAAACGACCGATCCGGGCATCGCCTTCGCGCTCGACGCGATCCGCGACAAGGCCGTCGCCACCGACGGCGTGATCGACCGCGTGACCAAGTCGCTCGACGCCCGGAAGGAAGCCCTCGCCGAACAGCTCGGGAAGATCGAGGAGCGGGAGGATAGCTACCGCGCCCGGCTCGAGAAGCAGTTCGGCGGGCTCGACGCCAAGCTCGCGGCCTTCAAGGCGACGCAGACCTATCTCGAACAGCAGATCGAGATGTGGAACAACCAGAATAACAATTAGAGTCCGACCCGATGACCGCCACCGCCTCGACCGTCCGCGCGACCGGGCTTTATCGCCGGTTGCAGCATGAAAGCCGCGCCGCCGCCGCCGATCCGGTCGAGCTGGTGACGATGCTCTACGACGAGCTGGAGGTTGCGATCGGCGTGCTCGCCGCGATGGTGCGGCAGGGCCAGCGCGTGTCGGCGACCGAACCCGCGCACCGCGCCCGCGCGATCCTCATCGGCCTCGATGCCGGGCTCGACCGCGAAGCAGGCGGCGACGTCGCCGAGGCGCTCTCGCGCGTCTACCGCAGCATGCGCCGCAAGCTCGACGAGGTTGTCGCGGCGAACGACGAAGCGGGGCTGAAGGATCTGCTCGACGGGATTTTGACGGTCAGCAACGCCTGGCGGCAATTGCGCTAGTCGGCTTTGCTGCGTGGGAGAGGGATGCACCCGGCCGTCCAAGGTGGGGACGGACGGCCGGGTGCTTGACAAGGGCGGACCAGAGCCCCCGTTTTCAGCCATGCTGAAATTCTGTCCGGCGCGGCTCAGGCCGCCTGCTGGACGCCATATTTGCGCATCTTCTCGATCAGCGTCGTGCGCTTGAGCGTGAGCAGGCGCGCCGCTTCGGAAATGATGCCGTCGGCCAGGTCGAGCGCGACGTGGATCTGTTCGAGTTCGATCGTCTCGATCTCGCGCTTGAGGTCAATCGGGCGGCCCGGCGCCGGCGTCTTGGCGTGCGGCGCGGCCGGGGCGACCAGTTCTTCCGCGCTTGCTTGCACCGCGACGAAACCGCTGGGGACGGCCTGTCGCGGCGCAAGCGCTGCGGTGGGGTTCAAAAGCAGCGCGACGTCATGGGCGCCGAGCGTCTCGCCGCCGTGCAGAACGCTGGCGCGTTCGACGAAATTGCGGAGTTCGCGCACATTGCCCGGCCAGCGGTGCTGCATCAGCAGCATCATCGCCTCGTCGTCGAAGCGGCACTTGGCTTCGCCGGGCATCTTGCGCTGAAAGTGGCGGATCAGCGCCGGAATATCCTCGACGCGGCTGGCGAGGCTGGGGACCTGCAACACAACCACGCCGAGCCGGAAGAACAGGTCTTCGCGGAACTTGCCTTCGGCGATCGCGGCATCGAGATCCTGATGCGTCGCCGAGATGACACGGACGTCGACATGGCGGACGTCGCTGCTGCCGACGCGGACGATCGTCCGGTCTTCGAGCACGCGGAGCAGTTTGACCTGCATGTCGAAACGCATGTCGCCGATTTCGTCGAGAAAGACGGTGCCGCCCTCGCTCGCCTCGAAATGACCGAGGCGACGCGCGGTGGCGCCGGTGAAGCTGCCCTTTTCATGGCCGAACAGTTCGGATTCGATGAGCTCGCCGGGGATGGCGCCGCAGTTGATTGCGGCAAAGGGCTTGCCCGAACGGACGCCTTCGTTGTGAATGGCACGGGCGACGAGTTCCTTGCCCGAGCCCGACGGGCCGCAGAGCATGACCGATGCGTTCGACCGCGCCACGCGGCGGATCATTTCGCGCAGCCGCTGCGTCGCCGGGCTGGTCCCGATGATCAGCGTTTCCAGCGCGGCCTGGCCGCCGTTATTTTGCCCCACCTCGGTCATCATCGTCTCCACCGCGCCCCCCAAATCGGCGCCTTCGATGGATTTAGAGATTGAGGAAAATGGTAAACAAAAGATTATCCATTTTAACCTAACCCTTTCAAAACAAAGGGTTATTGCCAAGTTGGCAGCAATGCCCACGCGATTGCGTCAGCAAGGATTCCCAATGCTGCCAGATTGGCACTAATTGTTGGGGGCACCGCCCCAGCCGAGCGTGATCGAGATGCGGCGGTTGCGCGGATCGAATCGGTCGGAGGGCAGATAAGGCTCGCGATCGGCCACCCCTTCGATGCGCGAGAAGCGCTCGGTGCCGATGCCGCGAAACTCGAGGAAGTGGCGCGTCACCTCGGCGCGGTCGACCGACAGGCGCCAGTTGTTCGTCCCCGATTTCGCCGACCAGGGCGCCGCGTCGGTGTGGCCGCGGATCATCAGCCGGTTCGGAACCTGCGCGATCGGCTCCGCAATCTCGCGGAACAGCCGCGCGCCGTCGGGGGTGAGCTGGCTGGTGCCCATGACGAACATCGAAAAGTCGGCATCATCGACCACGTCGATCCGCAGCCCCTCGGTCGTCTCGGTAAAGCGCAGGTTGCGCGCGAGGCGTTTCAGGTCGCCTTTCTTCTGGACCCGATCGATCAGCGACTTTGCGACCTGCTGGAACTTCATCCGCTCGCTTTCGCGGCCCGACGCTTCCTTGGGTCCGCCGACGGCGTCCTTGGGGATGGTGATCGAGCGCGTTCCGGTCTGGCCGGCGGCGTGCGGATAGTCGTCGGCCGAAACGATCGAATCGCCGCCGAACATGCCGTTCGACCCGGCGCTTTCCTGTTTGGTCTTGACGATCGTCGGCGCGAAATAGTCGGCGAGCGCCTTGCGCTGCTTCTCGGTCGTCGCGCCGAGCAGCCACATCAGGAGGAAGAAGGCCATCATCGCGGTGACGAAGTCGGCATAGGCGACCTTCCACGCCCCGCCATGATGTGCGGCGTGGCCGGCCTCGATCACCTTCTTGACGATGATCGGGCGCACCGGGCTGTTCGGACGCGCGGCCATCAGCGACCGCGCATTCCGTCGAACACCTCGGCGAAGCTCGGCTGGTTGCTATGGTCGACGCCCGAGCGCGCCGCCTCGATCACCAGCGGCTGCGGGTGGCCGTGCAGCGACGCGATGATGAGCTGCTTCACCGTATGATAGATGGCGGCGTCGCTTTCGATCACCGTGCGCGCCCGCGTCGCGAACGGGCCGACAAGACCATAGGCGAGCAGCACGCCGAGGAAGGTCCCGACCAGCGCCGAACCGATCATCGCGCCGAGGATCTCGGGCGGCTTGTCGATCGAGCCCATCGTCTTCACGACGCCGAGCACCGCGGCGACGATACCGAGCGCGGGGAGCGCGTCGGCGAGGCTCTGCAATCCGTCGGCGGGCTTGATCGCGTGATGGTGGTGGCTCTTCACCGCATTGTCCATCACCTCCTCGACCGCATGCGGGTCGAGCGTTCCCGACGACACGACGACGAGCCGCAGCGTGTCGCAGATCAGGTGGACGAGCGTCTCGTCCTTCAAAAGCTTGGGGTACTGCTGGAAGAGCGGCGAGTTCGCCGGGTCCTCGATATGCGGTTCGACCGCGACCGGGCCCTCGGTGCGCATCATCTTCATCAGCGTCGAGACGAGCAGGATGCAGTCGAGATAGTCGGCCTTCTGATAGGTCGGCCCCTTGAACACCTTCCCCAGCCCGCCGCCGAGCGCCTTCAGCTCCTTGCCCGAATTGCCGATGATCAGCGATCCGATGGCGGCGCCGCCGATGATCAGCATTTCGTGCGGCAGCGCGTGGAGCACGGGCTCGAGATTGCCGCCGGTCAGCGCGAAGCCCCCGAACACCAGCAGGATCAAGACGATGATGCCGACAACGGGGAACATGCAAACCTACTCCAGTCGGGGGGCCGGGCCCCCCGCAAAACGGGACGTCTTGATGATTAACGGCAGCGCCGCCGAAACTTTGAGCGCCTCAGCTCAAAATATCGAACAGCGTCTGCCGGTTGATGCGTGCGAAGGCCGCCTGCGCGGCCTCGAGCGTCATATTCTGGGCGTTGAGCTGCGCGATCGCCACCGACAGGTCGGTATCCTCGAGCGACGAGCGCTCGTCGGAGAGCGAGATGCTGCGGCTGGCGAGGCTGTCGCCGATGCGTTCGAGGCGCCCGGCCGCAAGCCCCAGCGTCGCGCGCTGGTCGGCGACATGCGCGATGCCGGCCCCGAGCGTTTCGAGCGAGGCGCCGATCGCGCTGCTGTCGCCGCTGCCGACCGCCGCGGCCGCGTCGCGAAGCGCGGTCGAAATCGGATTGCCGCCCACGACAAAGGCGCTCGCCGCCGACGGCACCGGGGCAAAGCTGGTGTCCGAATCGAAGCGCATCGTCCGGGCGTCGCCGGCCGCGAACAGCGGCTCGCCATTGACGTCGCGCGTCGCGGCGAGGCTGTCGAGTTCTTCGGCGATCGCCGTCAGTTCGGCAGCGACGCTCGCGCGGTCGGCGGGGTTCATCGATGCGCTCGCCGCCGACAGCGTCAGTTCGCGGGCGCGCGACAGGAGGTTGCCGGCCGTCCCCAGCGCGGTGTCGGCCTGCGCGACCTGCGCCTCGGCCGCCTTGACGTTGCGCGCCCAGGTGTTGGTGCTCGCCTGCGCGGTACCGATCGTCGCGATCCGCCGCGACGCGACGACATCGTCCGACGCCCGGAGCAGCTTTTTCTGGGTCGAGATTTGCGTCTGCGTTCGCTCGATCTGGTCGGCGACGCTGCGCTGGCGCGCGATTTCGCGCGTCATGCGATTGCCCACGGCGTTGATCATGACCTGATCCTTTCCTGAAATCTCTGGCCTAGATCGCGCTCAACAGCGCTTGCATCGTTTCGCGGGCGACCTGGATCGTGCGCGCCGCCGCCGAATAGGCCTGCTGGAAGCGCATGAGGTCGGCCGCCTCGCGATCGAGATCGACTTCGCTGACCGTGCTGCGCGCGGCCGCAGCGGCATCGGCGCGCGTTGTCGCGGCGGCGTCCTGCGCGCGCGCCGAAGCGGTCGCCTGCGACTGCGACGCCATATGCCCCGCCCATTTCGATTCGGTGTCGTTCGCCCCGCGCATCGCGCCGAACGCCAGCATATTGCCGTTGGCACCGCTCGCGTCGGCGGCGGCGACCTGATCGGCGGTGAGTGGCGCGGCGGTCAGCGTCGCGGCGCTGCCCGTCCCGGTAAACAGCGCGGCGCCGGGATTGCCATCGGCGTCGGTTCCGGCCTGATGCGCGGCGTTGAGCTGGCCGGCGAAATCGCTCGCCATCGTGTCCAGCGCCGCGCGCTGGTCGGCGACATGGTTCGACGCTTCGGCAAGGCCGGCGAGCGACCCGGTCGCGGTGGTGAAGGGTGCGCCGCCGGCAAGCGAGAAAGAGACACGGCCGTCGGCGGCCGTGGTCGCGGTGACCGGCGTTACCGTGCCCCCGCCGACGAGGACATCGCCGCTCGCGGTCGCACGCAGCGTCGCCGCGCCGTGATCGTCGAAGCTGGCGGTCACCCCGCCCTGCGCCGAAAGCTGGTCGATCAGCCGGTCGCGCTCATCGAGCAAAGTCGCTTCGCCCGTCGAACCCGGCCGCGCCTTGCGCAGCCCGACATTGATCTGTTCGAGCGCATTCAGGTCGGCGTTGAACTGGTCAACCGCGCTGGTCGCGGCGTCCGAAATCCCGTCCGCCATGTCCGAAAGCTGCCCCGCGGCGGTGCGAAAGCCCGATGCGACATCGTCGACCGCCTGCAGGAACTGGCTGCGCAGCGTCCGGTTCGACGGATCGGCGGTCAGTTCGTCGGCGGTTGTGAAAACCTCCGTCAACCCCGTCTTGATGCCGTTCGTCTCGTCGCTGAGCGCGGTTTCGACGCGGTCGAGCCAGGCCAGTTTGGTCCCGGCGCGCTCGGCGTCGCCCGACGAGATGCGGGCATCGGCGGTCAGCCAGGCATCGACCGAGCGGCTGAGCCCCTTGATCGCCACGCCGCCGGGGCTGACATTGGCGCGCACGAACGGCGTATCGCCCGCCCCCAGCGCCTCGCCGAGCTGGAGCGTCCGCCGCGCATAGCCCGGCGTCTGCGCATTGGCGATATTGTCGCCGACCGTCGTAAGCGCGCGCGAATAGGCGCGCAGCCCGCTCGCGCCAATGCCCAGCAGGTCGCTCATTGCACGGCTCCGGCCTGGCTCGCGGCGCGGCCGCGGAACTGCGCCTCGACCATATCGGCGATGCCGAACTGGCGCATCGCGGCGATGCTGTCGGCGGTCTTGGCGTCGGCCATCTCGCGGAAATTGTCGGTGGCGCTCGACCCGAAGATATCGTCGCCGAGCTTCGCCTGGCGCATCGACGCGAGGAGCTGACGCAGGATGACCGCTTCGAAGGCCTCGGCCGCCTTGCGCAGACCGCCGTCGCCGCCGCCCGCAGCCGCGGGGGCCGGAGTGGCACGAACCGAAGAAATAGGCGTCGTCATATGATCACCAGTTCTGCAGTGAGCGCGCCGGCCTGGCTCAGCGCCTCGAGGATGGCGACAAGATCGCCGGGAGCAACGCCGAGGCGGTTGATCGCATCGACCAGTTCGGCGAGCGACGCCGACGGCTTCATCAGATACACCGGGCGCGCCTCTTCGGTGACCTCGATATCGCTCGATTCTTCGACCGCCGTCTGGCCGCGGCTGAACGGCGCCGGCTGGACGACCATCGGCGATTCCTTGATCGACACGGTCATCTTGCCCTGCGTTACCGCAGCGGTGCCAACGCGCACTGCGCCGTTGATCACCACCGTGCCGGTGCGCGCGTTGACGATCACCTTGGCGGGTGGATCGGCGCGCTCGACACCCAGATTCTCGATCTGCGACATCAGCCGCATCCGCTCGTCGCCATTGCCGACGGCGCGGATCGCGATGCTGGCGCCGTCGATCATCGACGCGCTGCCCGGGATCGCCGCGTTGATCGCGTCGGCGACGCGCTTGGCATTGGTCGCATCGAACTGGTGGAGGTTGAAGGTCAGCCAGTCGCCGGTCGCAAAGCCGGTGTCGACCGCGCGCTCGACCGTCGCGCCATTGGCGATCCGGCCGCTCGACGGGACATTGACCGTCAGCTTCGACCCGTCGGCGGCATCGACGCCGAGCCCCCCGATGACAAGATTGCCCTGCACCATCGCATAGATCTGGCCGTCGGCGCCATAGAGCGGCGCGAGCACGAGCGTGCCGCCGCGCAGGCTCTTGGCCTTGCCGATCGCCGAGACGGTGACGTCAAGGCGCTGGCCGGGCTTGGCGAAGGGCGGCAGTTCGGCGGTAACCATCACCGCCGCGGCATTCTTCAGCGCCGGGTTGAGCCCCGGCGGCAAGGTCAGCCCGAAGCGCGAAATCGCGCCCTTCATGCCGAGCGTCGAATAGTCGAGGCTGTCGTCGCCCGTCCCCGCGAGGCCGACGACGATACCGTAGCCGGTGAGCTGGTTGGCGCGCAGGCCCTGGAACTGCCCCATATCCTTGATCCGCTGCGCCGATGCCGGTGCGGCGAAGGCAAAGCTGGCGAGGAGCAGCATCAGGAAGGCGATGAGGGCGGGACGCTGGGTCACTTCACTATTCCTTAGAAGGGGCTGATGATCGAGAAGAAGCGCTGCAGCCAGCCCTGCTGGCTGGCGCGGGCGATCTCGCCCTTGCCGACGTAACGGATGTTCGCATTGGCGACGCGGGTCGACAGGATGCGGTTGTCGGGGCTGATGTCGATCGCGCGAACGATGCCGGCAATCTGGACGCGTTCGTCGCCGCGGTTGAGGGTGAGCAGTTTCTCGCCCTTCACCAGCATCGTGCCGTTCGGATAGACGGCGGCGACGGTCACGCTGACCTCGCCCGACAGCGCGTTCGACTGCGACGCGTCGCCTTTGCCCTTGAACTGCTGGCCGCCGCCCATCGCGACGTCGCTCGGGTTGAACAGCGACAGCGGGCCGGTCGACGGCGGCGTCAGGCCGATATTGCCGTCGCGCTGCGTCCCCGCCGCGTTGCTCTTCGTCGCCGCGGTGCGCTCGACGAGCTGGATGGTGATGATGTCGCCGACCTGCCCCGCGCGTCCGCCCGAGGTGAGCGGCACATAGGCGCCCTGAAAGATCGAACCGTTCGCCGGCGGCGCCGGCGGCGGCGCGGGCATGGTGACCGAAAAGGCGTCGGGCGCGAGCTTGTCCTTCGCCTGCGCCATGGCCGGCGCCAGCGCGAGGACGAGCAACAGGCCCTTAGAGAGTCTGCGTCGCATTTTTCATCATCTCGTCGGTGGCCTGGATCATCTTCGAATTGACCTCATAGGCACGCTGCGTCTCGATCATGTCGACGAGCTCCTCGACGACATTGACGTTCGATCCCTCGAGCATGCCGCCGCGCAGCGTGCCGCGCCCTTCCTCGCCGGCGGCACCGACCTGCGGCGCGCCCGAAGCGGCGGTTTCGATCAGCATATTGTCGCCGATCGCCTGCAGCCCCGCGGGATTGGCGAAGCGCGCGATCTCGATCTTGCCGAGTTCGGTCGTTTCGGCATCGCCCTGCAGCTGCGCCGAGACGGTGCCGTCGGCGCCGATCGTGATGCCGGTCGCGCCGTCAGGGATCTGGATCGCCGGCTGGACGGGCTTGCCGTCCGAGGTAACGATCGTCCCTTCGGGCGACGTCGTGAAATTGCCGGCGCGGGTATAGCCGGTGCGCCCGTCGGGCATCAGCACCTGAAAGAAGCCGGCGCCGTCGATCGCGACGTCGAGCCCGTTGCCGGTCGTCGCAAAGCTGCCCTGCGTGTCGATGCGCGCGGTGCCGGCGAGCGAGACGCCGGTGCCGAGGTTGAGCCCGATCGCATAGCGGTTTTCTGCCGACGACGGCGCGCCCGGCTGGGTCATCATCTGATAGCTCAAGGTTTCGAAATTGGCGCGGTCGCGCTTGAAACCCGTCGTGTTGACGTTGGCGAGGTTGTTCGCGATCACCTGCATCCGGAAGCCCTGGGCATCCAGACCGGTCCGCGCGACGTGCAAGGCACCGAAGCTCATTTTCTTATCTCCTTAACGGGGTAGCTGCATCAGATTCGCCGTCGCGCTGTCCATTTCGCGCGCGTCGTCGATCAGCTTGAGTTGCGAATCCCAGGCCTTGCTGGCCTCGATCATGTCGACGAGGGCGACCGTCGCGGTGACGTTCGAGCCTTCGATCGAGCGGGTGACGACCCGCGCTTCGGGGTCGTCGGGCAAGATGCCGCCGCCCTTGACGCGGAACAGATTGTCGAGCCCCTTGACGATCTCCGACCCCGTCGGCGTCGCCAGCCGCAGCCGGTCGACCTGCTGCGGATTTTGGGGATCGCCGCCGGCGGGGACGACAAAGACCCGGCCTTCGTCGTCGATCGTCACCGAATCGGCGGGCGGGATGGTGACCGGGCCCTGGGTGCCCTGCACCGGATGGCCGTCGCCGGTCGAAAGCAGCCCGCTCGGCGCGACCATCAGGTCGCCGCGCCGCGTATAGGCCTCTTCGCCGTCGGGCGCCTGCACGACGAGCATCGCATCGCCCTGCATCGCGATGTCGAGGTCGCGCCCGGTGGCGGCGATGGTGCCGGCGCGCATGTCGGCGCCGATCACTTCCTCGGACGACATCGCCCGGCCGCCCTTGCCGTTCAGCCACAGCGCCTGCGATTCGGCCATGTCGGCGCGAAAGCCCGGCGTCTGCGCGTTGGCGAGGTTGTTCGCAGTCGCCGTCTGCCGGGCCATGCTGCCCCGCATCGCGGTGAGGCTGGTATAGATGACGCGGTCCATATGGTTGCTCCCGGCAGACGGCGATTACAGCGTGATCAGCGGAGGCCGATGATCGTCTGGGTCAGCGCGGACGCGCCCTCGATCGCCTTGGCATTCGCCTGGAAATTGCGCTGCGCGGCGATCAGCATCACCAATTCCTCGGTGATATCGACGTTCGAGCGTTCGAGCGCGCCCGACTGGATCGAGCCCATCGGGCCGTTGGTCGCGGCGTCGATCGTCGGCTGGCCGCTGTCGCCGGTCGACTGCCAGTGCGAATCGCCGATCGGTCGCAGCCCTTCCATCGCAGGGAAAGTCGCCATCGCGATCTTGCCCAGCGTCTGGTCCGAACCGTCGGCGAAGGTCGCCGTGGCGAGGCCGTCGAGGCCGATCGAGACGTTGACGAGCGCCGCGTCGGGGTTGCCCGGCGCGTGCTGCGGCACGATGAAATCCTGCGTCGAGGCGAGATCGCGGCTGGTGACGTTGCCGTCGGCGTCGACCGGCAGCAGTTGCAGCGTCGCACCGGTCGAATCGACGACCCGGCCGTCCTCGAGCGGCGAGAAGGAGCCGTTGCGGGTATAGGTGACCTGGTTGCGCGGCGCTTCGCCCTTCACGACGAACATGCCGTCGCCGATGACCGCCATGTCGAACGTCTTTTCGCTCGATTCATACGACCCTTGCGTGAACTGCTGGGTGATGCCGCTGAGGCGCGTGCCCTGCCCGGCCACCGTCTTGGTCGACTGGTTCGGCGACGCGGCGAAGATGTCGCCGAACTCGGCCTTGCTGCGCTTGAAGCCGATCGAGCCGGCGTTGGCGATGTTGTTCGAGACGACCGACATTTCGGTCTGGGCGCCCTTGAGGCCCGAAAGCGAGGTGTAGAAAGACATAAGCTTTTCCTTACTGCGTGCTGTTGGTGTCGGTGATGGTGTCGGTCTCAGGCGCTGGGGTGGCGGCCTTGATGTCCTGCAGCAGCGCGGTCTGCGCCTTGAGCTGGTCGGAGATCTGCTGGAGCGTCGTGTTTGTCTCGTTAATCCCGGCGAGGCTCGAAAATTGCGCCATCTGCGCGACCATCGCCTGGTTATCGACCGGGTTGAACGGGTCCTGCTGGCTCAGCTGCGCGGTCATCAGGCGCAGGAAATCGCTCTGCCCCATCTGCTGCCCGCTGCCCTTCGGCTGGAGCACGACATTGCTGTTGTTGGTGATGCTGTTCACGGCCATCTTACTGTCCCATCCTCAAGGTTTCGTTGATCAGGCCCTTCGCGGTTTCGAGGACCTGGACATTGTTCTGATACTGGCGCGCGGTTTCGACCATCTCGACCAGCTCGGCGGCGCTATCGACCGCGGCTTCCCAGACGTTGCCGTCCTTGTCGGCGAGCGGATTGCTGGGGTCGTGCCGTTTCGACGGTGCCATCTTGCCGACGGTGACCTGGTCGACCTGCACCGTCGCGCGGCCATGATCGTCCATCACGGTGCGGAACACCGGCTTCATCGAACGAAAGGCGCCCGCCTCGCTCCCCGCGACGGTCCCTGCATTGGCAAGGTTCGACGCGGTGGTGTTGAGGCGGACGAGCTGCGCCGACATCGCGCGGCCGCTGATGTCGAAGACCGAGAAATTGTTCATCGTCATTCGCCCTTGATCGCGCGGGTCAGCGTGTTGACGCGGCCCGAGAGAAACGCGAGGCTCGACCGGTAGGCGAGCGCATTTTCGGCAAACGCCGTCTGCTCGGTCGCCATCTCGACGGTGTTGCCGTCGAGCGAGGACTGGACCGGGACGCGATACGCAATCGCACCCTGCATCGCGTCGGCGGCCGAGCCGCCCTGCTGCGCCAGGTCGAGCGCTTTCGAGAAATCGAGGTCGCGCGCCTTGTAATTGGGCGTCGCGGCATTGGCGATGTTCGACGCGAGCAGCATCATGCGCTGGCTGCGCAGCTGGAGCGCCGTCGCGTGCAGGCCAAAAAGCTTTTCGGATGCCATCGTACCATTCCTTCTTTTGCCGCGGGGCCCTCGGTCGGCGGTCGCCGGCGCGGGTGCGCGGAAAAACAGAAGGAACAATGCAATCACCGTGCCAAAAGATATTTTCCTATGTTTTTCATATATTTGAATGAATCCTCCGGCGCTCCGGCGACGGGCATTCCAGCGTCAGTCAAAAGTTTGACGGCGCGCGCCGCGGCGCCGCGCAAAGCCGCGGCAAACCACGACTGGCACGCTTCTTGCTTTCATATCCGCGACCATTTTGGACCTGAAGGAGATGGATCATGGTTCGCAAGACAAGCACCTGGCGCGTTGCCGGCATCGCCGCCTGCATGGCTGCCGCACCCGCCGCCCATGCCCAGCAAGCCAGCGAGGACTGGCAGACGATCGACGTGCTTACCGCGATGGTGGCGAATGCGATGGGCCGCTCGGCGACCCCGATCGACCGCCGCATCAAGCTGGCGCGCTGCCCCGAACAGGCATCGGTCACCGCGATCGACGCCCAGACGCTCGCGGTCCGCTGCCCTTCGCTGGGCTGGCGCCTCCGCGTGCCGATGACCGGCCCCGCCGTCGGCACCCCGACGCAGGCGAGCTACGCCCGCCCCGCGGCCGCCGCACCGGTGATCCGCCGCGGCGACAATGTCCGCGTGACGATCGACACCGAAAGTTTTTCGATCAGCTATGCCGCAACCGCGTCCGAAGACGGCCGCGTCGGCGAAACGATCGCTCTCAGGGGCAGCGATGCCAAGAGCACACTCAGCGCCACCGTCACCGGCCCCGGCCGGGCCCGCCTCGCCGACTAGAATTTCACCCCTGCTGGTCGCATCGGCCCGGCGGCTGTCGATTTTCCGACGCCGCCGGGTTTTTCTCGTTGGCATTGGGAATTTGTGGCCGGTGGCGGCCTTGGGGTGGTGAGGGGACGCTGCTTAAGCCATCTTCGTCATCCCGGACTTGATCCGGGATCCATTGCGGCGCTGATGTCATGGACCCCGGATCAAGTCCGGGGTGACGAAGGATTGAAAGTCGCGTTTCGGCCGTAATGCGCCGATAATCGCGTCCGTGTCATTTTTCCGGCACCACCCCTTAATCCTCCCCGTCACCGTCCGTTAAAGCCTTCGATACGGCGCCGTCACTTTTCTGACGGACGGCCAAGGAGGCGAACATGTCGGGTGACAGCAAGATCGGGGTGCAAGCCGTCGGCGGCCTTGTCCGCACCGGCGCCACGCGCAGGATCGCAAGCGAAAGCGCTGCGGCGACACGGCCGCCGGTCCGCGTGGCGGCGCAGGACGCCCTGCCCGTTGCCCGGCTGATCACGATGGCCGGCGAACTCGCCGCACAGGGACCGTCGGTCGACGTGTCGCGCGTCGCGGCGCTGCGCACCGCCATCGCCGGCGGCAGCTATACCCCCGATGCGGCCGCCACCGCCAAGGCGATGCTGGCGTTCCAGAAAGGCAGCGGCGCCTGATGCTGGCCGAGATGGACGAGGTGCAGGCGCGGCTCGACGCGCTGGTCGGCGCGCTGGACGGGCAGGACGCGGGCGCGATCATCGCCGCGACCGAGGCGCTCGCCACGTCGGTGATCCTGTTTCGCGGCGCGCGCGTCGCCGAAGGCAGCGAAGGCCGCGCGCGGGCGCTGATCGAGGCGGTGCTCGGCCAGCTCGAAGCCGCCGCGATCCGCGTCAACATCCTGAAGAACTGGACGCGTCAGAGGATTGACAACACCCATCAGCTACGCGGCGGCGCGACGCGGGGACCTGCCCTAACCTACTGATAAGACTTGCTTCCGAGGCCGTTTTCCCGAAATGGCACGATGATTGCTTTTGGTCTGCTGAACCAGCGGAACCAAAGCCATGAATGCGATCAATACCCCTCAAAGCCCGCGCATCGCCGCACCCGTCATCGACGCGGTGCAGAGCGCATCGGCGCGGACGGGGATCGACTTCGACTATCTGTTCGACGTCGCGCGCGTCGAAAGCGGCTTCAATCCGACCGCCAAGGCACCGACCTCGTCGGCGCGCGGGCTGTACCAGTTCACCAAACAGACCTGGCTCGCCACCCTGCAGCGCCATGGCGCCGAGCACGGCCTCGGCTGGGCGGCGAACGCGATCGGACGCGACGCGTCGGGGCGCTTGTCGGTGACCGACCCCGCGCTGCGCCAGCAGATCTTCGACCTGCGCGACGATCCCGCCGCGGCGTCGAGCATGGCCGCCGAGCTGACCTCGGACAACCGCGACTATCTGGAAAGCCGCATCGGCCGCAGCGCCGAGCCGGTCGACCTTTATCTCGCCCATTTCCTCGGTAGCGGCGGCGCCGCCAAATTCCTCGCGGCGTGGGAAGCCAACCCCGACCTGCCGGGCGCAACGATGATGCCCGACGCGGCCGCCGCCAACCGCTCGATCTTCTATGCCTCCGACGGCAGCATGCGCAGCCTCGGCGAAATCCGCGAACGCTTCCGCCTCAAGCTCGAAGACGGCAGCGCGCCGGCGACGCTGCCCGGCGGCGGTTCCGGCCTCGCGCCCGGATGGCGCATGCAGATGGCAAGCAGCAGCGGCGCCCCCGCCGGGCGGCCGCCGCTTCCGATGATGGATATTCAGCCGATGCCCAGGAAACTCTCGATGGGCTTCGCCGCCCAAGCCTATCAGCGGCTCGCGTCGCTCGGAGGCACGGCATGACGCCGGGCCTGAACCTGCGCAACGCCGGCCGCTTCGCCGGTGCCGCCGCGCTGCCGGCGGGGATGCTGATCCTCGTCGCGCTGATGGTGATCCCGGTTTCGCCGCTGATCCTCGACATCAGCTTCGTCGCCAACATCATGATCAGCCTGCTGATCCTGATGGTCGCGCTGCAGGCGTCGAAACCGCTCGATTTCTCGGCCTTCCCGACCGTCCTGCTGCTCGCGACCCTGTTCCGCCTCGCGCTCAACGTCGCCTCGACGCGCGTCGTGCTCGTCCACGGGCACGAAGGCACCGCATCGGCGGGCCATGTCATCGAGGCGTTCGGCCAAGTGCTGATCGGCGGCGACTATGTCGTCGGCCTGTTCGTCTTCGTCGTGTTGATGATCATCAACCTCGTCGTCATCACCAAGGGCGCCGGACGCGTCTCCGAAGTGTCGGCGCGCTTCACCCTCGACGCCTTGCCCGGCAAGCAGATGGCGATCGACGCCGACCTCAACGCCGGCCTGCTCACCCCCGACGAAGCCAAGGCCCGCCGTCAGGAAGTCGCGACCGAAGCCGATTTCTACGGCTCGATGGACGGTGCCTCGAAGTTCGTGAAGGGCGACGCGGTCGCCGGCCTGCTGATCCTGTTCGTCAACATCGTCGGCGGCCTGATCCTCGGCATCTTCAGCCATGGCCTCAGCTTCTCCGAAGCCGGCAGCACCTATGTCACACTGGCGATCGGCGACGCGCTCGTCGCGCAGATCCCGGCGCTGCTGCTCTCGATCGCCGCCGCCGCCATCGTCACCCGCGTCAATTCGCCGCTCGACCTTTCGGGCCAGATCGGCAGCCAGTTCGCGTCGCCGACGATCTGGATGGCAGTCAGCGGCATATTGTTCATCCTCGGCGTGGTCCCGGCGATGCCGCAGATGCTGATCCTGCCCGCCAGCGCGATCGCCGGCGTCATCGGCTGGCAATTGCGGCGTGCCGCCGCCGATCAGGCCGCGGCGCCCGAACCCGCGGCGCCCGCTGCCGACCCGCATCATATCGACTGGGCCGACGTCAGCGACGCCAGCGCCTGCCAGCTCGAAATCGGCTATGCGCTCGTCGCGCTGGTCGACGACCGCAAGGGTGCGCCGCTGATGACGCGGATCACCGGCATCCGCCGCCAATTGTCGAAGGAACTCGGCTTCGTGGTCCCGCCGGTCAAGGTCAGCGACGACCTGTCGCTGCCCGGCAACGTCTATCGCATCTCGGTCGCCGGGGTGATCGTCGGCGAGGATGAGGTTTTCCCGAACGAGATGCTCGCCCTCGATTCGGGCGATCTGGTCGCCAAGGTGACCGGACGCCCGTGCAAGGATCCGACCTTCGGGCTCGACGCGCTGTGGATCCCGAAGGCGGCACAGAATGATGCGATCGCGGCGGGCTATACCGTCGTCGATCCGGCCACCGTGGTCGCGACGCACCTCAACAACAGCATCATCGCTTCGGCCGCCGAACTGTTCGGCATCGACGACGCGCAGGCGCTGATCGACAATCTGAAGCTCCACTATCCACAGCTCGCCCAGAATCTGAGCCCGCAGGGCTATGCGCTGCCGCGCGTCGCGGCGCTGTGCAAGGCGCTGCTGATCGAGCGCGTGCCCTTGCGCGATTTCCGCAAGATCGCGGAGGCGATGGTCGCACTGGCGGCGCAGCAGCTCGGCGACGGCGACCTGATCGAGGCGGTGCGCCAGCGCATCGGCGCCCTGATCGTCCAGACGATCGTGCCGGGCCGCATGCCGCTCCCCGTCGTCACCTTCAGCCCCGAGATCGAGGTGCTGCTTAATCAGGCGGTGCGCGCCAATCCCGGCGCCGAATGGCCGTTCGAGCATGGCATGGCGATGAAGATCGTCGAGCAGATCGGACAAGCGGTCGAACCGCTGCTGCTGTCGACGCGCAGCTTCGCGCTGGTCGCCTCGCCGATCTGCCGCCCGGCGCTGTCGCGGCTGGTCCGCGCGACCTTCCCCGACGTCGCCGTCATTTCCTACCTGGAGATCCCGGCGAACAAGCAGACCGAAATCGTCGCCACCATCGGCGCGGAAGTTCCGCGCCTCGGCGCCGCCGAAGACGCCCAGACCAAGGACGAATATCATGAGAATTGAGCCCGCGGGGCAGTTCGCCGGCGCCACCGGTCCGAGGGAATATGCCGCCGCCGGCGGGACGCTGCGCCCGCGCGGCTATCCCGACAGCGTCGAACGGCTGGTCGACGAATATGCGCCGCTGGTGCGCAAGATCGCCTGGCAGGTGTTTTCGCGCGTGTCGCGGACGAGCGAACTCGACGACCTCATCCAGATGGGACTGATCGCGCTCATCGAGGCGAGTCGCCACTATGAAGAGCGCGGCTTTGCCTTTGCCACCTATGCCTCGACCCGCATTCGCGGCGCGATGATCGACCAGCTCCGCCGCGAAGCCGACGTCGGCCGCTCGGCGATGGTGGCGAACAAGCGGCTGAAGACGGTCCGGGCGACGCTCGAACAGCATCTGATGCGCGCGCCGACGGCCGCCGAGATGGCCGAGGCGTTCGAAATGTCAGCCGAAGAATATTTCGCGCTCGAACGCAGCGCAACGCAGGGCCGCTCGACCTCGCTCGACGAGTTGACCGAGAGCGGCAGCTTCCTGATCGCCGATGACCGGCCGGGCGCCGAAACATTATATGAGGAAGAGGATGTGCTGGATGCGCTGCGCCAGTGCATCGACCGGCTGTCCGAGCGCGAGCAGATGGTGCTCCAGCTCTATTTCTTCGAGGAACTGAATTTGCAGGAGATCGGCCTGACCCTCGACGTCAGCGCTGCCCGCATCTGCCAGATCAAGCGCGACGCAATGGCGAAGGTCAATGCGATGATGGTGGAAATGACCGAATAGGTAGCCGGGCGGCCCCACACCGTCCATGCCAGACCGTCAGGCAGCGATCTGGCGACTCTCCCAGGCGCTGCCGATCTTTTCGAAATAGCTTTCCATCCGCTCGCTGCCCTTGTCGGTGAGTTCGACTAGCGAACGGCGGCGGTCGTGCTGGTCGATGAAGCGCCGGACCAGCCCCTGCGCCTCGAGCGAGGCGATCATGCGCAGGCCCGACGACAGCGGCACCCCCGCCCCCGCCGCAAGATCGCTCGCGCTCAGTTCGCGGCCGTTGGTATCGGCCAGCATCAGGTCGAGCATCATGTCCCACACCGGACCCGACAGCTGGGCCTCACCGAAATGGCTCTTGCGCAGCCGGCGCATCTGGATGTTGAACGCCACCTGGTCGACCAGCACCGCTTTCGGCGCCTCGCTTCGCGTCAGCGAAACGGGGATCGCCATGACCGCCTGCTCATCGCCCCCCCGGGTCGTCAGCAGGTCGTGGATTTGATCGATACGCGACTTGAGTTCGGCAATTTCTTCGTTCGAAAATTGCTGCATGTAACGGGACCCCCCGGGGCGTTCCATAGGTTACGCCCCAACTTCACCCCTCCGTCTGACCGAGCCCGATGCGTAAAGAATTACGAAGAGGATCGGGTAGGAAATATACATTGAAAGCAGCGCATAGGGCCCTGCCAATATCTCCGAAAACATCATTTTCTGGATATGCCCGAAAATCGTGATCAATTGCCATCCGGTGATCCAGTACGGCCAGAAACGCTTTGTTTTCAGGGAAATAGACCAGAAACTCGCCAGCACGGCGATGTCTACGACGAAGATATTGATTTCAATGTCGGTCCATTCCGGATTGGGTGCCAATACCGTTGTGGAGACCGAGGCGATCAGGGCGGTATACGCTGCCCATCTCTCCAGCGGCCCGCCGCGCAGCAGCGCGACGGTCACCGTGATGAGCAACACGCCATAATATAACGCCACGGTCCACAACATGTGGCTCGTCGACCTTTCCTGTCGGCTTACGACGCCTTGGCGAGCGACTGAGCGGCAGCCTCGACTGCGAGCTGATCGTTGCTGCCCTGGTCGAGCGATGCAGCGGGCGGCTTGACGCCGGCACCGAACATCCGCGTGCCGAGCCCGACTTCCTTTTGCGTCACGGTCAGCGCCAGGTGCGCGTCGGTGAGGAGCTGGCGAACTTCGCCGGCGGCGGCCAGAGCGTGCGCGACTTTCGACATCGCTTCTTGGCCGACGATCGCCGACATGTTGGTTTGGCGGCGCGCGGTCGGCAATGTCGCCGCAAGCTGGGCGATGCGGATCATCGCCTCGTCAATGGCATCTTCGGCCTGGTGCAGCTCGGTAGCGATCTTTTTCGCTGCGGAAACGCGTTCGTTCAGCATATGGTGGTCCCTTGAATAGGAGAATGCCACCGGTCCCCCCCGCAGCATTCCGTTCGAACATCAGGTCATGACACGACCCAGTCCGACAAGGATCGAATAGAGGGCGGAAAAGGCCAAAATGGTCGCGAAGGCGATCAGGATCGGCCAGATTATCCTTTCCATCAACCCGTGCCGGTTGGACGGCTGGGACGCGGTAGGAAATGGCGAACCTATATCTAGAACCCGCCTCGTCGCACTACGCCCCGCATCGCCATCGTCGGCGGGCGGAGAGGCGCCTAGGTCGATCAGTTGATATGTCAAAGGCTGATAAGTAGTAACATGGTCGAAGACACCGTTACGGGCGAGGATACGCGCAGCTTCTATCCTGTTGGAAACGTTAAGTTTTTTTAGCGATCTTCGCACCCGTTCGTCGACCGTATGCGGCGACACCCCCATCAGCCGCGCGATTTCCTTGGAATTTTTGTGCTCAAAAACGTGCCGCAACGTCTCGATTTGCGCGGCCGAAAGGAGACTGATGTAATTGTCCGGGTCACCTTGCACGCGCCCCCGCATAGAGCATCAGGAGTCGAAATCAAGTTGGGCAGACAGGTGATTCACCTATTCGTTACCCCTATCGTAACGTTACATCGGCACGGGAAAGCGCCGCGTTTCGAATTATATGCGATCGTTCGCAGGGGTCATCCCGAAAATTTTTCGTCCGGGCCCGGCGGGCGCGCCGCGCCGGCCTCGAGCAAGGTCCGGTACCGCGCGATCGATTTTTCGATATGCCGCCGGGCGGCACGCCGCGCCGCGGCGGCATCGCCCGCCTCGATCGCGGCATGGATCGCACGATGGTCGCGGTTGATCGTCCGGGCATAGCGTTGGTGCTGCGCGGCGTCGCTGCCCTGCAGATATAATTGGCGCGACGGGACCAGCCGCACGCCGAGAAACTGGGTGAAACGGATGAAATAGGGATTGCCGGTAGCGCGCGCGATTGCCGCGTGAAACGCCGTGTCGGCGGCGACCGACCCGTCGACGTCGGTGCTTTCGTCCATCGCCCGGAGCGCCGCGCCGATTTCGGCAAGGTCCGCGACGGTTCGCCGTCGCGCCGCGAGCTCGGCCATTTCCGCCTCGAACCCCATACGCATTTCCAGGAGCTGCAACACATCCTCGATCTTGCCGGTTTCGTCGGGCGTCACCTGAAAAGCGCGGTAATGTGCGCCGTCGGCGACATAGGCGCCCGATCCGCGCCGCGACACGAGCAGGCCGCGCGCGGCGAGGCGCGAATAGGCCTCGCGCACGACGGTGCGGCTGACCCCGAACGCCTCGGTGATCGCTTTCTCGGTGGGAAAGCGCGATCCCGGCGGCATATCGCCCGTTTCGATCTGTTCCTCGAAGCGCTGGACGAGATCGTCCGCCAGCGACGCCGCCTTGGTTACCGCCATGCCGCAAGCCCTATCATCGCCCCCCGGCGCTGGCTAGGGCCCTGCACCGGCCGGCCGGAAGTCGGGGGGCGGGCGGAAGTCGGGACGCTGGCGGTCGACATAGGCCTGCCACTCGCCGCGCGTCGCGAAATCGCCGCCGCGATCCCACGCCGCGCCGGCATAATAGACGAACGGTCGCCCCGGCCGGACCCGGACGAGGATCAGAATATTGTCGGCATCCTCGGCAAAGCCCGCGAAGGCCGCGGGATCGACGATGACCGCCGCCGCCATCCGCCCCTTGTCGCCGTCGGCGGGGCCCCACCAGCTCAGTCGCGAAGCAGCGGCATCCCTGCTCACCTCGCCCGGCTGCCCGCCGCCCGTCGGCCGTTTCGAGATGCCGATGCCGACGACCAGCTCGGCCTCATCATCCGAACCGATCGTCGATACCATGCGCGTGAAATTGGTGCCCGCCGGCAAGGTGAAGCGCCGCGTCTCGCGCACCGTTCGTACCGTGTCGACCGGCCACGGGTCGTAATCGACCGTAAAGTCGGCAACCTCAGGCCCGGCGCCGATAATCTCCGGCCGCACATAGTTGCGCGAGGTCCACAGCTTGTTGTCGTACCAGATGCCGAGCCCCCCGACCCCGCGGCCGGTGCCGACGTTGTAGAAATCGAGCCCTTCGCCATGGTCGCTATGCTGGTCGCCGGTTCGTAGCTGGCGGTCCATATAGGGCCAGCGCACCCGCTTGCCCCACGCGTCGATCCCCGACGACGACGGCGGTTCGGCCGCCTCCAGCGCGCGGCCGTAAATGCGGTACGCGATGCGGTCGTTTTCCCACAAAAGATCGTCGTAGCGATAATCGGCGATCGTCACCGCAGCGCGTGCGGCGCGTTCCTCCGCCGTCGCCGGGCGGAGCGGCCGGTGATCCTGCGCGGTGGCCGTCACAGCAAGCAGCGCGCAGCCGAGCAACGGTCCGCGCATCACCAGCTCCACATCGTCCCGTCCTCGAGCCGGTTCACCGGCAGATAGGCGCGGGCATAGGGAAAGGTTTCGGCCAGCGCTTCGTCGATGTAGACCCCCAGCCCGGGCGCATCGCCGGGGTGAAGCATGCCGTCGGCAAAGCGGTACGCGTGCGGAAACACCGCGTCGGTCTCCGCCGTGTGGCGCATATATTCCTGAATACCGAAATTGGGGATCGCCAGCCCGAGGTGCAGCGCCGCCGCCATCGTCACCGGCGACAGGTCGGTCGCACCGTGGCAGCCGGTGCGGATCTGGTAGAGATCGGCGAGCGAGGCGATCCGGCGCATATGGGTGATCCCGCCGGCGTGCAGCACGGTGGCGCGGATATAGTCGATCAGCCGGTTCTCGATCAGCGCCTTGCAATCCCACACCGACGAAAAGATCTCGCCGACCGCCAGCGGCGTGGTGGTATGCTGGCGGATCAGCCGGAACGCCTCCTGATCCTCGGCGGGGGTCGCATCCTCGATCCAGAAGGGACGATATGGCTCGAGGTCCTTGCCGAGCCGCGCCGCCTCGATCGGCGTCAGCCGGTGGTGGACGTCGTGGAGCAGATGCACGTCCCACCCCAACGCCTCGCGCGCCGCGGCGAAGAGTTCGGGAACGACGCGGAGATATTTCGCGGTCGACCAGATATTTTCGGTCGGCAGGTCGTTATCGGCGGGTTCGTAGAAATAACGATCCTTGCTGACGCCATAGGTCGACGCCATGCCCGGTACGCCGCATTGCAGGCGGATCGCCTTGTAACCCTGCCGCCGGTAATCGAGCGCCGCCTCGATCGTCTCGGCGATCGTCGTGCCATTGGCGTGGCCATAGACCATACAGCCGTCGCGCGACGCGCCGCCGAGCAACTGATAGACGGGCAGCCCCGCGACTTTCCCCTTGATGTCCCACAGCGCCATGTCGACCGCGGCGATCGCCGCCATCGTCACCGGGCCGCGCCGCCAATAAGCGCCCTTGTAGAGATATTGCCAGATATCCTCGATCCGGTGCGCGTCGCGCCCGATCAGGCACGGGACGACATGGTCGGCCAGATAGCTGGCCACCGCGAGCTCACGGCCGTTCAGCGTCGCATCGCCGACCCCGGTGGTGCCGTCGTCGCATGCGACCTTCAACGTCACGAAATTGCGCCCCGGGCTCGTCACGATGACGCGCCCTGACACGATCTTCGGCATGCTCTTCCTCTCGTCTATTCCCAAAGTTGTCTGACAACCTTATTGACAGGGCGTGGCGGAAAGGGAAAGAGATATGTCGACGCCATCGGCCGTCCCGGCCCCCGCAAAGGATATGCCATGCCGCTGCGCCTGCTTGCCCCGCTCGTGATGATCAGCGCCCCCGCGGCGGCGGCCCCGGCCGAGCCCGTCATGCCGAAACCCGCCGCGATCCTCGCCGAGACGCGCCGCGTCGCCGACTGGCAGCTCGCACACCGCGCGGCGTGGGACAGGATGCCCGCGGCGCGGCCGAGCGTGCGCAATCCGCGCGACTGGCAACAGGCGACCTTCTGGGTTGCGCTCACCGAGCTCGCCGAACGCGATGCCCGGTACCGCGATCCGGTCGTCGAACTGGGCCGCGCCGAGCATTGGCAGCTCGGCAAGCTTCCTTTCCATGCCGACGACCAGTTGATCGCG
Organism: Sphingopyxis macrogoltabida; assembly: GCF_001307295.1. Classification (NCBI taxonomy): domain Bacteria; kingdom Pseudomonadati; phylum Pseudomonadota; class Alphaproteobacteria; order Sphingomonadales; family Sphingopyxidaceae; genus Sphingopyxis; species Sphingopyxis macrogoltabida. The sequence continues at coordinate 4,187,395 of NZ_CP012700.1, forward strand.
CAGGCATGGGAATGGGCGGCGCGGAACGGCGGCGGCGCCGAAGCGCTTGTCCCCGCGCGCGCCTATTTCGACAATGTGCTGACGAACCGCCGCACGAACGATCTCGCCTTCGTGCCCACCGAACCCGGCGGCGGCTATTCGCTGTGCACCGAACGCTGGTGCTGGTGCGACGCACTGTTCATGGCGCCGCCGACGATGCTGCGCATCGGCCGCGCGACGGCGGACCCGCGCTACGCCGACTTCGTCCATGCCGAATGGAAGGCGACGACCGACTATCTCTTCGACCCCGCCGAAGACCTTTATTTCCGCGACAGCCGCTTCTTCGACCAGCGCGACGCCAAGGGGCGCAAACTGTTCTGGAGCCGCGGCAACGGCTGGGTGATGGGCGGGCTGGTCCGCGTGCTGCAAATGCTCGACGACGACGATCCGCAGCGCCCCTATTATGAGGGGCTGTTCCGGGAAATGGCGGCGAAGCTGGTAACGCTGCAAAAGGCCGACGGCTATTGGCCGGCGTCGTTGCTCGACAGCGACCCCGGCACCCCGCCCGAATCGAGCGGCACCGCCTTTTTCACCTATGCCTTTGCCTGGGGCGTCGACAACGGGCTGCTCGACCGGCGCGTTTACCAGCCCGCGGCGATCCGCGGCTGGCATGCGCTTGGCCGCGCGATCCAGTCCGACGGCATGCTCGGCTGGGTCCAGCAGGTCGGCGACCGTCCCGACAGCGTTTCGGCAGAGGAAACGCAATTCTACGGCACGGGCGCGTTCATCCTCGCAGGCACGGCGCTCTACGATCTGGCGCAAGCGCGAGCCGCACGCTGAGCACCCATTTCCGGCGCTCCCGGCCTGTCGCCGCCGGTCACGGAAGGGCCGCCGACCCCCGCCGCCACCGACAGGCCGATTGACGACAAGGGCAAAGTTGTACTGCATCGAAATTGACACCGGTATCAATTTCGATGCATGTGAATGACACCGGTAGCATTTTGCCGCGTCGGCGCGTAGACCGGCGACACTGGGAGAGAGACAATGACATCACGATCGGTCCTGATCGCCCGCACCTCGCTGCTCGCATCGGCGACGCTGCTCGCCGCCGCCCCCGTCTGGGGGCAGGACAGCGCCGCCGCACCGGCAGACGTTGCCGATACAGTGGCGGGCGACGAGATCATCGTCACCGGCGCGCGCGCGACGCAGCGCTCGTCGATCGAATATAAGCGCGCCGCCGACGTCGTCGTCGACGGCCTCGTCAGCGACGAGATCGGCGCGACCCCCGACAATTCGATCGGCGATACGCTCGAACGGATCGTCGGCGTCTCGGCCGACCGCTTCAAGGGCAACGCCAACGAGCTGTCGGTCCGCGGCCTCGGACCGACGCTCAGCTTCTCGACCTTCAACGGGCGCGAGGTGTCAACCGCCGGACCCGACCGGTCGGTGGCCTTCCAGCAATTTCCCTCCGAACTCGTCAACGGCGTCCTCGTCTACAAGACGCAGCGCGCCGACTTCCTTGAAGGCGGGGTCGGCGGGGTGATCGAACTCCGCTCGATGAAGCCGCTCGACTATGGCAGGCGCCGCATCCAGTTCGAACTGCGCGGCGATTTCCAGCCGCAGGACGACGATGTCTATCAGCACGACGGCCTCGGCTATCGCGGCAATATCTCCTATGTCGACCAGTTCTCGACCGGCATCGGCGATATCGGCATCTCGATCGGCTACCAGCGGCAGGACACCACCGCGCCCGAGGATTATTACAACGGCAATTCGACCTTCCAGCTCTGCAATACCGCGGCAACCAACGGCGCGACGAACAGCCTTAATTGCGCCTTCGCCGAAACGCCACGCAACGCCAACGAGACGATCGTCGATCCCTATTTCGCCAATTCGTCGCGCAGCTTCCGCACCCAGAAGACGTCCGAAGTGCGCGACGCGATCATCGGTGCCATCCAGTGGCGCCCCGCCCCCGATTTCGAGATCGCCATCGATGGCCAATATTCGAAGCGCAATAGCCGCGAGGACCGTAACGTGCTCGGCATCACCGAAGGGCTGCGCGGCGTCGAACCGCTCGTCGTCGGCACCGGCGCCAACGGCTATTCGCCATATTCGCTGATCAGCTATCGCGGCAATTCGAACCTCGAAAACCAGCTCGAAACGCGCCAGCGCAACGAGGAATATCTGGGCGGCGGGGTCAGCCTGATCTGGTCGCCCGAACGCTGGAATATCGCGCTCGACGCCTCCTATTCGAACAGCCACCGCACCGAGACGCAGAAGCAGACACGCCTGCGGTCGAACCGCCGCGTCGGTTATACGCTGAGCTATGAGGGCGCCAATGTCGTACCGGTCGTCGAATTCGACGACTTCGACATCGCCGACCCCGACCTGTTCGTCACCACCGCGCCCAATTCGGTCTATGCCCGCCGCCGCTTCGTCACCAATCGCGAAGACACGATCTGGGCCGCGAAGCTCGACATCGAACGCGAGCTCGACGGCTTCCTGACCAGCGTGAAGTTCGGCGGCCGCTTTTCCGACCATCACCGCACCAACGACAATGCGCGCAACAACGACCTCAACACGTTGGTGCCGGTCAACGGCGTCAGCCCGGCCGAGTTGATCGCGCAGGCCAACCGGCAATGCCGCGCGCCTTACACCACCACCTCCTATATGCAGGGCATGGGGACCAACGTCACACGCTGGGCGACCTTCGACAACGACTGCCTGTTCCGCACCTTCACCGGCAGCGACGACGCGCTGCCCACCCCGGCGGACGGCCGCGACCCCAGCGATATCGATGTCCGCGAACGCATCTATGCCGCCTATGCGATGGCCAATTTCGAAACCGAGATGGGCAGCGTGCCGGTCAGCGGCAATATCGGGCTGCGCTGGGTCAAGACCGACATCACCTCGAAGGGCTTTCGCCAGCCCTATATCCTGACCATCGAAAGCGCGGGCGACACCTATAGCGTCGACGTCGATCCGGATGGCGAACTCGTCTCGAATACCGCGAAGGGCAGCTATAATTATTTTCTGCCCAGCGCGAATATCGCCTTCGACCTGTCGCAGCAGGTCAAGCTGCGCCTCGCCGCCTATCGCGCGATCGCGCGTTCGGGGATCGAAAGCTTCGGCGCCGGGATCAGCCTCAACCCGTCCGAGGGGACCGGCACGGGCAATATCATCTTCGACGCGACGACGGGCAACCCGAACCTCAAGCCGCTGCGCGCGTGGAACGTCGACGCCAGCCTCGAACTTTATGCGTCGGAGGATACGCTGGTCTCGCTCGCCGGCTATTATAAATGGGCGAAAGGCACGGTGATCAGCGCCGAGGAGTCGATCCCCACCGACATCACCGTGACGACGATCCGCGACAATGGCGCGCCGGTGACCGAAACGATCACCATCAACCCCGTCGCCCCCGCGAACGACGGCGAAACGCGCCACCTCTACGGGCTCGAAGCGACCGCCAGCCACGCCTTCACCTGGCTGCCCGATCCGCTCGACGGGCTCGGCATCCAGGGCTCGGTCAACCGCGCCTTCGCCAATTTCGAATATCCCGACACCTCGCCGATCGCCGACTATGTCGACCCCGCGAACCTGATCGGACTGTCGAAATGGACCGCGAGCGGATCGGTGTGGTTCGAGAAATGGGGTCTCTCGCTGCGCGCCAACCTTCGCTACCGCTCGGGTTATTACAAGCCCAACGGCGGCACCAACCGCGAGATTCGCGGCGGCACCTATCTCAACCTCTCGGCGCAATATGATCTGACGAAGAACATCCAGCTCAAGCTGCAGGCGCTCAATGTCACCGGCACCAACGACATCATGGTCAAGGGCGGCTACGACAGCATCGCCGAGGTGTCGCGCAGCGGGCCGCAATATTTCTTCGGCGTCCGCGTCCGCCTGTGACGCCGGGCCGGTGATCGCCCGCCGCACCCTCCTCCTCGCCGCGCTCGCCGCGGGCCCGGCGGCGTTCGCGCGCGCCGGGGGCGCTCAGGTGACGCCCGACATCCGGGCGATCGAGCGTCGCCGGCTGCTGCCGCGGGCGGCCGCCCTGCTCGGCGCCGCGCCGCGCACCATCACCGCGATTGGCGCCCCGCGCAGCCCGGCGGGACCGCATGATTATTATTCGGAGGGCGATTATTGGTGGCCCGACCCGGCGAACCCCGGCGGGCCCTATGTGCGCAGCGACGGCCGGTCGAACCCCGGCAAGTTCGACGGCCACCGCGACGCGCTGATCGCCTTCGGGCGCGACGTCCCGACGCTCGCGGCGGCGTGGGAGCTGACCGGCGACCGCCGCTTCGCCGCGGCGGCGATGCGCCACCTCGCCGCGTGGTTCGTCGACCCGGCGACGCGGATGACCCCCGCGCTCGACCATGCGCAGGCGATCATCGGGGTGAACCAGGGCCGCGCGATCGGGGTGATCGACACGCTGCAGATCGTCGAAGTCGCGCGCGCGGCGGAGCTGTTCGCGCGCAAGGAGGCACCGGGCTATGCGGAGATCCGAAGCGGCGTCGAGCGCTGGTTCGCCGACTATCTCGACTGGCTCACCGCATCGCCTTTCGGCATCGAGGAGCGCGAGCAGCGGAACAACCATGGCAGTTGCTGGCTGTTGCAGGCGGCGGCCTTCGCGGCGCTGCTCGGCCGCGAAGAAACCCTCGCTGCCGCGCGCAAGCGGCTCAAGACCGTGATCGTCCCGACCCAGATCGAACCCGACGGCCGCCAGCCGCTCGAACTCGCGCGGACCAAGCCCTATGCCTATTCGCTGTTCAACCTCGATGTTCTCGCCGCGACGTCATGGCTGCTCGCGGGCGGCACCGGCGACCTCATCGCATGGCGGACGCCCGACGGCCGCTCGATCGGCGGCGCGATCGGCTGGATGGCGCCGTTCATCGCCGACAAGCAGGCGTGGCCGCTGGCCCCCGACATCGACTATCCGGGCGACTTTCCCATACGTCAGCCGAGCCTGCTGTTCGGCGGGCTGGCGCTGGACCGCGCCGACTGGCTCGCGCTCTGGCAGCGGCTCGATCCCGATCCCGTAATCGGCGAGGTCGTGCGCAACTTCCCGGTCCGCCAGCCCTTGCTGTGGCTGCGCGCTTGACCCCTCCGCTCAGCCTTCGAGGCGGCGGATGCTTTCGAGGTCGGTGCGTTCGAGCGGTTCGGTGAGCCACAGCCCGCCGCGCCCGCCGCGCGACCAGCGGACGACCGCCTGACGGCGGATGCCGCCTTCGAGCGTCAGTTTGAGCACCATGCCCGCTTCGAAACGGCCGTCATGGACAAAGCCCGCGCCCGACTGCGACACGTCGACCAGCTCGATCGGCAGCGTCCAGTCGTCGGTCGCGGCCGTCGCCTTGACCCGCACCGGCAGGCGCGGCGCGCGATAGCCGCCCTCGCGCTGTTCGGCGGCAAGCTGCTTCAGCAGGCCGACGCCGTCGACCTCTTCGTCGAAGGCGACGCCGCAGCGGCCCTTTTCGGCCCAGACGACGCGCCCGGTCAGGATGATGTTTTCGGAGAGCGCAATCTCCAGCCGTTCGCCCTTTTCGACCGGGATGTCGGCCGACAGCATCATGCCGCGGTCGGAAATATTGCGCACCCGCCACAGGCCGGCGTCATCCTGACGTTCGATCTTGGCGATGCGGCAGACGGTGCAGAAGCGATCGGCGGCGCGGCGATCGGTTTCGGTTTCGATATCCTGTGACGGATCTTCCATGGGGCTGGGAAAACTTCCCATATCCTTCATCCTCGCTTGCAGCACCCGAGGTCAGCGGGCGAGTGATTCCTTTGACGGCACGCGGCCCATTGTTATGAAGGATGTCCCCACAGCATCCGCTCGATTGCTGCGCATTATCCCTTAGCAATGGTTAGGGTTTCCCTAACGTCAATCAGGGGGCGCCCGATCGGCCGAGGAGATCGCCGCTTGAGTATCGCCAGCATCGCCCTGCCCCGCATCCTGCGCATCGGCGGCGGCGCGTCGCGTCAGTTGCCCGAGGTGCTGGCGACGCTCGGCCTGTCGCGGCCGCTGATCGTCACCGATAGCTGGCTGGAGGGCAGCGGCCGCGTCGCCGAGCTTGCCGACGCGCTGGCCGCGGCCGGGATCGCGGCGCGCATCTTTGCCGATACCGTCCCCGACCCGACAGTGGCGTCGATCGACGCCGGCGTGGCGTTTCTCAAGGACGGCGACCACGACTGCGTCGTCGGCTTCGGCGGCGGCAGCCCGCTCGACAGCGCAAAGGCGATCGCGCTGCTCGGCCTGCACGGCGGCGCAATGGCCGATTACAAGGCGCCGCATGTGCAGGACATCCCCGGCCTGCCGGTGATCGCGATCCCGACCACCGCGGGCACGGGGTCGGAAGCGACGCGCTTCACGATCGTCACCGACGAGGCGACCGACGAGAAGATGCTCTGCCCCGGCCTTGCCTATCTGCCGGTCGCCGCGCTCGTCGATTACGAGCTGACCTTCACCAAGCCCAGACGGCTGACCGCCGACACGGGGATCGATTCGCTGACGCACGCGATCGAGGCCTATGTATCGAAGCGCGCCAACCCGTTCAGCGACGGCATGGCGCTGCTCGCGATGCGCGCGATCGCGCCGAACCTGCGCCGCGTATGCATCGATCCGTCGGACGCCGCAGCGCGCGAAGCGATGATGCTCGGCGCGACGCAGGCCGGCATCGCCTTTTCGAACAGCTCGGTCGCGCTCGTCCACGGCATGAGCCGGCCGATCGGCGCGCATTTCCACGTCCCGCACGGGCTGTCGAACGCGATGCTGCTGCCCGCGGTGACCGCCTGGTCGGCGCCCGCCGCGCTCCAGCGCTATGCGACATGTGCACGCGCGATGGGCGTCGCCGACGACAGCGAGGGCGACCAGGCTGCGGTCGCGCGGCTGCTCGACGAACTGACGGCATTGAACCGCGAGCTCGAAGTACCGGGACCCGCCGCATGGGGCATCGACGCGGCGCGCTGGGATGCATTGGTCCCGACGATGTGCGCGCAGGCGGCGGCGTCGGGATCGCCCGCGAACAATCCTCGCGTGCCCGATGCCGACGAGATGGCGATGCTCTATGCGCAGGTCTGGGCGGGATAACCGGCGCCGTTCATCATCCCGCAACCAATATCCTGCTTAAGCGCGCTCGCCCCGTCTCCCTCTCTCCTACGTCTCATCGAGGAGGCGGGGCATCCTCCCCAATCTTCGTCATCCCCGACTTGATCCGGGATCCATGACCCCCAGGAGGCGTTTACCGGTGTGGACCCCGAATCAAGTCCGGGGTGACGATCAAGTAACTCAGCCTCGCGCGAACTGGCCGAAGCGCCCAAAAAACGCGAAGGGGCCGGAACGAGGGTTGTCGTTCCGGCCCCACTGCAGGACTCGCCCCTGATAGGGTCGCTTCTGGTCAGAAAGCGATTCGAGCAGTAACGCGTACCCCGTGGCTGTTGCGGTCCGACGCCAGCGTACCGGTGTAGGCAGCGCCGATGTTGAACGCCCCGGCGCTGTAGTCGAAGCCCGCCTCGACCTCGGCCGAATTCTTCGGGATCGGCGTGCCGATGATCCCGAACGGCGTGCCGCCGGCGGCGAAGCGCGAGATCATGATCGCGCCGCGGTCGTCGAACGCGCGGTTCCATGCCGCCGAGACATAAGGCTGGAAGCCTGCCTCCCCGGCATTGAAGCGCGCCCGCGCGCCGAGGCTGAGGAAGGTCGTCTTCTGGTCGACGTCGGCGACGACCAGCGCCGCGTTGCCGCCCGCTTCGGTGAAGCCTTCGCTGTCGGTCTTGACATGGGCGAAGCGGGCGAAGGGCGTGATCGCCGCCTTGCCCATCGTCACGTCGTAACCGACTTCGCCGAAGATCTGCAGCGTGCTCGCGTCATATTTCGCGGTCAGCGTCTGCGCGAGCGGGGCGACGGTCACCGCCCGGCTATTGTCGAGGTCGTGCCACGCATAAGCGATACCGATCGTACCGCGGAAGCCGCCCTCGGGCCCGCCATAGGTCGCGTGCGCCGCCAGATATTTGCTTTCGACGTCGGCGCTGTCGCCCCGGCCCTTCGCCTTGAAGTCCGAGCCGCCGATCCCGGCCGAGATCGCCGCCGCAAAGCCGTTGCCGCCATAACCGATGCCGGCGACCAGCCCCTTGTGGTCGGTGCTCATGCCGAGCCCGCCGGGCTGGGCGTCGAACTTGCCCCAGCCGCCGAAGGCCGAGCCCCAGACGAACGCGCCGCTTTCCACCGGCGCCCGCATGCCGAACAAGGCGTTGCGGAGGTGGCGGCTGTCGTCGGTAAGGCCGCTCACCGCATTGGCGTGGATCTCGCCCGACAGGTCGCCGAAGCTTGCCTGCGCGGTCGCCGCATTCTGGACGAGCACCGCCTCGAACAGCGGATTGTCGATGCCGAGCGACTGGATTGCCGTCGCGACGCTCGCCTGGTTGAAGCCGATCGCGACGTCGGCGAAGTCGATGTCGTTGCGATAGAGCGACAGGGTGACGCTGTTCGCGCCGTAACGGAGCAGCGGGTCGAGGAAGGCGAGATCGGTGGTCACCGATCCGAAGGTCCCGGTGACGCCGCCCGCGCCGGTCAGGATCACATAGTCGGTGCGCGGGTTGTAATCGCCTTCTTCGGCGAGCACCGCGACGCTCGCGGTGCTGGCGATCGTCACCGCACCCGTCGCGTCGAGCCGGTCGCCCTGCCCCGCCGCATTGACCTCGACCTCGTATACCGAGCCCGCCGCGAAGGCGAGGTCGCCGTTCACCGTGAGCTGGCCGATCGAGTTGCCCGGCGCGATCGTACCGCCCGCCGCGACCGTCGTCGAACCGACGGTACCGTTACCGCCCAGCGTGCCGCCGTTGTTGACGGTGACGTCGGAAACGATCGAGCCGTTGACCGCCAGCTTGCCGCCATTGACCGCCGTCGGACCGCTATAGTCGCTGTCGCCGGTCAGGTTGAGCGTGCCGTCGCCTTCCTTGGTGAACGACCCGCTGCCCGAGATGGTGCCGCCGAACTGGCTGTTGGCGTCCTGCGCGACGGTCAGGTTATTTTCGCCCATCTGGACGTTCGAGCCTTGCTCGCCCGCCAGGCCGCCGATCGTCTGGTCCTTGCCGCTGATGTCGAGGCTGCCGCCCTCGCCGAGGTTGAAGTCGGTCGTCGGGTCGATCGTGCCGCCGATGCGGACCGAGCCGCCGAGGATGTTGGTCACGCCCTCGAAGCTGTAATCGCCCATGAAGGTCAGGATGCTGTCGCCCATCTTGTCGAGCGTCCCGTTGCCCGAGAAGGCGCCGAGGAAGTCATAATCGTCCGAGCGGTTGAAGACGAAGCGGCCGTTGTTGACGATGTCGCCGGCGAAATCGCCCTCGGTCCCGCCGTTGCCGAGCTGGAAGAAACCGTCGCCTTCGGTCGTCACGTCGCCGAGCAGCGTGCCGGTCAGGATCAGCCCGCCGTTCGCGACGGTGGTGCCGCCGGTGTGCGCGAAGGACGCCGTATCGAGCGTGAAGACCCCCTCGCCGATCAGCTTGACGGCGCCGGTGCCGCTGACCGAGAGCTGACCGAGCCCCGACACGACGTCGTCATGGTCGAAATTCGCGACGAGCAGGCCGTTGTTGGCGATCGTCGGGGTGAAGATCGGGGTCGAGAACAGCCCTTCGTCATATTCGATTTCGTTGACCTGCAGCGCGCCACCCTCGGCAATCGTCACTGCATTGAACTCGCCGACATAGCCCGTGGTCGACCAGTAACCCGCCGCAACGGTCAGGTCCTCGAAGTCGAGCGCAGCGCCGACCTGCTGCGCCTCGGTCAGTTCGAGCACATCGCCGTCGAGGATCAGGCTATCATGGCCTTCGCCCGCCAGCATCGCGCCGTTGACGACGCTGCCGGTGTGGAGCGTCACCGTGTCGTCATAGCTATCGAGCACGATCGCGGCGCCGCTGCCGCCGGTGAGCGTTCCCGCATTGACAACATTCGCCTGGACATGCGCGATAATCGCCGCGCCGTCGGCGCTGGCAATCGTGCCGCTGTTGGTGAAATTGCCGATCAGGCCGGGCGTGTTGGCAAGGTCGCTCTGGATGAGCACGCCGGCAGCATTGCCGCTGATCGACCCCGCATTGACGACATCGCCGCCACCCGAAACGATGACGCCGAAACGGTCACCGGTGATCGTACCGCCTTCGGCGTTCACGACGCTCGCGGCGAAGCTCGCGCTGTCCTGCCCTTCATAGGCATAGATCGAGATGCCGTCGGCGAGCTGGCTGCCCGTGCCGCTGATCGTGCCGCTGTTGGCGACGGTGCCGCCGCCGATCAGCCGGACGCCGTCGTTCGATTCGCCGGCGATCGTGCCGCTGTTCTCGATCTCGGTACCGATCGCGATGCCGACGAGCGTCTGGCTTTCCTCGTCATATTGATAGGCGGTGGTGATGCCCGCCCCGGCGCCCGAGATAGTGCCGCTGTTCGTCACCGCCGACGCCGCGGTGGTGATCGTGATGCCGGCGTCGGGCGCCGCGTCGAAGCCGTCATAGCTGCCTTCGCCGCGGATCGTGCCGGCATTGTTCACGACGAGCGAGCCGGTCGCGAAGGAATAGATGCCCGACGTCGCGCCGGTGATCGTGCCGCCTTCGGCATTGGTGATTGCCACGTCGGCGCGCGAGCCCTGCGACACGCCTGCGCCGAAATCGCTGACGATCGTACCGCTGTTGTCGAGGCTGGCGCTCGACATGTCGCTGCCGAAACCGACGCCGAAGCCGTCGCCGCCGCTGCCGCCGAGATCGCCGGTGCCGCGGATCGTTCCCGAATTGACGACGCTCGCGGTCAGGCCGCTGCGGTCCTCGCTGGCGTCAGTGTTGGTCGCCGTGCCCTGGATATAGACGCCGCCGTTGAAGCCGGTGATCTCGCCGGCGTTGGCGACGTCGCCGCCCGCCGAAAGGATGATGCCGAACCGCTGGCCGGCGATCGAACCGCCTTCCTCGTTGGTAACGCTGGCGCTGTAATCCTCGTTCGCCTGATCGGTGTGCGGGAACATCGAGATACCGTCGGCAAAGGGCGTGCCGCGCCCCTCGATCGTGCCGCTGTTGGTGACGCTGCCACCGCCGATCAGCCGCACGCCATCGTCATTGTTGCCGATGATCGTGCCGCTGTTCGTAACGCTGGTATTGACCGCGCGGCCCTCGAAGACCCCGGGCGCGGTCTGGAAGGAATTGGTGGTGATGCCGAACTGCCCGCCCTCGATCGAACCACTGTTATCGATTACCGCATCGGCGGTGAAGATAACGAGACCGCTCTGGTTCTGAGCACGAATCGTCCCCGCATTGTTGACCGTCAGCGTGCTGGTGTTCGAGACGATGGCGTTACCACCCGAAGCGATTTCGGCGCCTTCGGCATTGTTGATGACAAGCGCCCCCGTCGACTGGCCGACGATGCCGAGCGCCTGACCGTTGATGATGCCGTCATTGTTGATCGTCGCGGTTTCGAGCGAACCGCCGGCGACGACGCCGAGGAAGCCCAGCACCACGCCATGGTCGTTGTTGAGTATCGCGCTTCGGCCCTGCTGCGCCTCGCTCGCCCCCATGACGATCCCGATCGGGGTGACCCCCGGGGTGGCAGGGTCGTATTGGCCGGTGCTGCGGATCGTACCGCTGTTATCGATGGTCCCGCCCCCCTGCAGCGCGACGCCGAATTGCTGGCCCTCGATCACGCCGTCTTCGCCGTTGACGATCGATCCGATCCCCGTTGCGTCGGGATCGGCCGCGCCCGCGAACTCGCTGATCGCGACGCCGATTCCCGGCGCACTGCCGTTGGCGCTCGTGAAGCCCTGAATCAGGCCGCTGTTCGTCACCGAGCCGCCGCCCGCGAGCGAAACCGCCGCGCCGCCATGGCCGACGATCGTCCCGGTGTTGACGACGGTCGTGTTCGCGGCGACGGGCTCGAGCACGCCCGGACTGACCTGCGCGAGGTTGGTGATGATACCCGATTGCGCGCCCTCGATCGTGCCGCTGTTCTCGATCACCGCATCGGCGGTCAGGATGTTGATCGCATTCTGATTCGCGCCGCGAATCGTCCCCGCATTGTTGACCGTCAGCGTGCTGGTGTTCGCGATGATCGCGGTGCCGCCCGAGGCGATTTCGGCGCCGTCGGCATTGTTCACGACAAGGTTGCCCGTCGACTGGCCTATGATGCCGGCGAACTGCCCGTTGATGATCCCGCCGTTATCGATCGTCGCATCGACCGGACCGCCGGCGAGGACGCCGATGAAACCGAGAACGACGCCATCATTATCGAGCGTCGCGACCCGGCCTTCCTGTTCCGGGGTCGCGCCCAGGACGATGCCGATCGGGGTACTGCCCGTCGCAGGATTGAACGCGCCGGTGCTGCGGATCAGGCCGTCATTCTCGATCGTGCCGCCGCCCGAGAGGACGATGCCGAAGGTCTGCCCCTCGATCGTGCCGTCCTCGTCGTTGATGATCGAGCCGATGCCGGTCGCGTCGGGGTCGATCGCGCCGGGGAATTCGGTGATCGCGACGCCGATGCCGTTCGCATTGGCGCCGCCGTTGACATTGTTATAGCCTTGGATCGTGCCGCTGTTGGTGACGCTGCCGCCGCCGACCAGCCCAACGCCCGAGCCGCCTTCGCCGACGATCGTGCCGCTGTTGACGACCACCGTGTCGGCGACCAGCGCCCGCGGCGGCAGGTTTTCGCCGTTCTCGTCCTCGCTGAAGAATTGCGAGGTCGCGACGCCATGCGCGCCGCCCGAAATCGTGCCGCTATTGGTGACCGACGATCCCGGCTGGGCGATCACGATACCGCCGCTCGGCCGGCTGTCGACACTGCCGGTAAAGGTGCCGTTGCCGCGGATGTCGCCCAGATTGTCGACGATCACCGCGCCGTTGTCGGCATAGATGCCGATATCGTCGCCCACGACCTCTTCGTCCTCGGCCACCGTGATTTCCAGCGGCTCGGGCTGGTCGTTGTGGATGCCGAAGCTGTCTTGCGCCTGCGCGAGCGGCGCGAATTGCAGGATCGACAGGCCGGCGACCGCGCTGGTCGCGAGCAGGCGCGATTTCGAAATCTTGGACATTGGCTGGAAACTCCCCTTGAAAACTGCATGCACAGGCAGGGGAGCGCCGGACAGCCCAAAGGCCATCCGGCTGGTTCCCCCCACGCGAATTTGGCGTCCCGTCAAACTGTTCGGATGCCCCCCAGCATCTTCAGCTTTGTAACGGCAGGAATAATTGCCGACGCGCCGCACCGTCTACCCAATGTTTTTTAGGGTAACGTCTCATTTGCCATATTTGGGACAGCCAGCGGCTTGCGGGGCGCGACATCGACGATTGACGTTGGCGCCCGGCTCGGCAAAGAAATCTGCGGGGCGGGCAATATGCGATATTGGGTTGCATTTCTGACATTTGTCGTCGCGGCGATGCTGTCGCCCGCGAGTGCGGTGCCGACCGTGCTACCGGCGTTCGAACTGCACGCCGGCGTCGACCCAGGCTCGGTCGCGCCCTTTATCCGCTACACGAAGGACGTCCCCGAGTTCGAGGGTCTCCGCCCCGCCGACATAATCGCCAAGCCGCTCGAACGCATCGAGGGATCGTCGATCCATTTCGGCCCGCCGGGGGTAAAAACCGCACTGCTGCTGAAGGTCCGCAATGCCGGGTCGGCGCAGGGAAGCTGGATCCTCACCACGGGGCGCGGGTCGCTGAAATTCTTCCGGCTCTACGAAGCTTCGGGCGACCGGTTCGAGCTGCTCGTCGACGGCACCGATCCCGAGGACGCGCGGCGCAATCTCGGGACCTATCAGGCCTTCAGCTCCGAACTGGTGCTCGACCCGGGGCAGGAGAAGCTAGTGCTGATCGAGTTCCTGTCCGAAAATTCAACCTATATGCCGCTGCGCATCAACACCTATGGCACCTTCTTCAAGGAGCGGCGGGCGAATATCTCGATGGTGTCGGGCGTCGTCATCGGCGCCTTCATCCTGCTCCTTTTGAACTTCCTCTTCTTCTCGATCACCGGGCATCGCGAATTTCTATGGCTTGCCGTCGCCGAGGGGTTCTTCGCGCTCAACACCGTGCACTCCGAAGGCTATATCACCATCTTCTTCCTCTACGACAAACCGCTGACGGGGGTCGCGGTCGAGGATTTCTTCAAATGCGGCTTTGCAGGAGCGATGGCGCAGTTCTGCCGCATCTTCGTCAATACGCCGGTCAATTTCCCGAAACGCGACGTGGCACTGAAGGCGCTCATCCTCGCCTCGCTCGCGGTGATGCTGCTCCAGCCGGGTCTGTCGCTCTATCCGCCCGGGCTGCGCTTTGCGCTGCACGCCGCCGCCTGGCTGGTCGCGATCGCGGTCGCGCTGTTCCTGCCCTTCGTCGGGTTCGCCGCGATGAAACAGCTCGGCAACCAGCTCTGGCCGCTGTTCGTCGGCTGGGCCAGCCTCGCGCTGTTCATCGTCTATGCGGCGATCGCATCGATGGGATTTTTCACCTGGCTGCCGATCAACTGGCATCTTTCGGGGCCGGTCGGATTGTTCGAGGCGGTCATGGTGACCCTTGCGCTCGGCCTCAATCTCAAGAAGATCCAGCGCGACAAGCTCGCCGCCGACTTCAACTATGCCCGGTCGCTGTCGGAGCGGCTGGAGATCAGCGAGCGCGCGACGCGGCTGGCCGAGGAGAAGGCGTTCGCGCTGGCGACCGTCAACAGCCAGAACGCGTTGCTCCACGCATCGGGCCACGACAGCAAGCAGGTCATCCTCGCGCTCAACAGCGCCGTCGACGTGCTGCGGCGGAGCGAAACCCCGGCGGGCAATGGCGAGCTGATCGACATGCTGCAAAGTTCGGCCACCTATTTGAACGAGATTGTTTCGACGACGATGTCGGGCGCGAACATCGTCGGCAGCGACGCCGGATTTGTCGCGCTGAGCAGCTTCAGGGGGCAGGCGCTCGTCGAGCCGCTGATGATGATGTTCCGGACCCCGTTCGCGCGCAAGAAGCTGACACTGGAAGCCGATGGCGACGACGATATCGTCATCGTTTCGGACAAACCGCTGCTGATGCGCGCGCTCGCGAACCTGCTCAGCAACAGCTATCAATATAGCGATGCCGGCGGCGCGCGGATTTCGCTGGCGCGCGATGGCGAGACGGCAACGATCACGATCACCGATACCGGCCGCGGCATGTCCGACGCCGTCCGCAAGGCGCTGAACGCGAGCGAAACGACCCGGCTGCGCGCCGACGAGGCGAAGGAAGGCACGGGATCGGGATTCCATTCGGCGCGGCGGCTGGTCGAAAGCCTCGCGGGCCGGCTGGAAATCCTGTCATCGACATCGGCGGGCACCATGGTACGCGTTACCCTGCCCTGCGCATTCGCCGCGACGACCCCGTGCCCGCCCGACGCGCTGCAGGCAGCGCTGCCCGGCTGGCTGATCGTCGATTTCGACCAGCGCGACGCCTTCGAGACGGCGCTCGCCACCGCGACGCTGCCCGCGAACCGGATCGTTGCGCTGACCTATGACGACACCACCGTCACGCGCGGACGGCTGAGCGAGATGGTCGGGATGATGATGATCAAGCCGCCGTGCAGCGAGCTGATCGCCCATCCGTTGCTGCGCCGGGGATCAGAGCAGGTTTAGTTCCTGCGCCCGTTCGACGATCTTGCGGTTGTGGGTGACATCGAGCTTGCGCCGCAACTCGGCGATGTGGAACGACACCGTCGGCTGCGCGATCGACAGGCGGTAGGAGATTTCCTTGTTGCTCTCGCCCTGCGCCAGATAGTGCAGGATCGCCATCTGGCGCGACGACAGCGCGACCGGCGGCTGCTGATATTTGCCGAGCGCTTCGGCGATCAGCGGCGAGATATGGATTTCGCCCGCCAGCGCCGCGTCGCACGCCGCGATGATCTGGTCGGACGGGTCGGCCTTGCTGACCACCGCGCGCGCGCCGAGCTTCAGCGCGTAATCGATCTCGCCGAGGTTCGTCTCGCCGGTCAGGATGATCACCGTCATGTCGCGCGACCCGACGATCTCAGCGAGGATATTGATGCCGCGCACGTCGGGCATGTTGAGATCGAGGATGACGAGATCGACCGGCTGCGACTGGACAAAGGCACCGACCGTCGCGCCGCGGTCGAGCGCCCCGACGACGGTGAAACGTTCGTACGAAGCGAACAGCAGCCGGAGGCCGTTCTGCGTGATCGGATGATCGTCGACGATCAGGATATTGTGCGTCAGACTCATGTCGGCGTTCGCTCGCCCCCGTTTGCGACCCGGTGGCAATGGATCAGCGACGACACGCTTTTACAACCCGAATAAATCTGGGGTTGGCGGATAGAAAAGGCCAAGAATCCGGCGCATAGCCAGATATTGTCAGCTCCGCCGGACGATCTGCGCCAGCGGGTTCGGCTCCGCCTCGGCGATCTTGGCGAGATGGTTGCGATCACGGTGGAGGAAGGGTTCGGGCTGCCCGTGCACCATCAACACCGTGTCCGAAACATAGCTCCACGAGCCGTCGTCGTGGAAATCGACCGTGATCGCATAGCTGTCGGTGCGAAAGGCCTGTTCGAGGAAGGTCGTCGAACAGATGCCATATTCGCTGCTCCCCCGCTCGGCCTTCAGCACCAGTTGTCTGGCGTCGGCGGTGGCATGTCCGGCGGCGATCGCCACCTGCCCGCGCGGGATGGCAAGCGTCTGCAGCACCAGCCCGGTCGCCGGTTCCCACAGCCAATATCCGACCTGATCGTGGAAGGCGATGTCCTCGTCGGGGGTGTTGATATGGACATGGTAGCGCAGCCCGTAGAAAAGCTGCGGCCCGTTCGCCTGCGGATCGATCGGCTGCATCTCGATCCGCTCGTAATAGTCGCGCTGCTCGGGGCCGTCGGCCTTGGGATTGATATCGACGCCGCGATGGCCTTCCCAGATGCCGGCGAGGCGGCGTAGCGGCCCGAGATTATCGAGCGTATCGGGCGCGACGTCGTCGGGCTCGGTGAAGATATCGTCCGGAATGTCCATGGTGCCCCCCGTCCTTACAATGCCGCCCGCCGCGCCGCGGCGCAAGAAGCGCTTGTGATTTTTTAGGAATTCGGATGAGGTTGCGGTAAGGTCAAGCGGCAATCGGGGAGATGGACGATGGGCATGAAACGACAGTTGGCGCTTGGCGCCGCGCTTTTGCTTTCGACGTCGGGCATGGCGCTCGCGGCCGAAGGCGGTCATGACGTCGTGATCCGCGGCGGCACCATCTATGACGGGTCGGGCGCGCCGGGCGTCGTCGGCGATGTCGCGATCGATGGCGACCGCGTCGTCGCGGTCGGCAAGGTCGCGGGCAAGGGCCGCACCGAAATATCGGCCGCCGGGATGGCGGTCGCGCCCGGGTTCATCAACATGCTGAGCTGGGCGACCGAATCGCTGATCGCCGGCCCGAAAAGCCAGAGCGACATAAGGCAGGGCGTCACGCTGGAGGTGATGGGCGAGGGCTGGTCGATGGGGCCGCTGAACGCGGCGATGAAGGCCACCGAAACCGAGCGTCAGGGCGATATCAAATATCCGATCGAATGGACCAGCCTCGGCGATTATCTGTCCTGGCTCGAAAAACACGGCATCGCGCCCAACGTCGCGAGCTTCGTCGGTGCCGCGACGGTGCGCGTCCACGAACTGGGCGAAGACGATGTCGATCCGACGCCCGAACAGCTGGACCGCATGCGCGCGCTCGTCCGGCAGGCGATGGACGAAGGCGCGCTCGGCGTTGGCAGTTCGCTCATCTATGCGCCCGGCTCCTATGCCGAAACCGACGAACTCGTCGCGCTGACCGGCGAGGCGGCGCAATGCGGCGGCATGTACATCAGCCATATGCGATCCGAAGGCGACCGGCTCGAGGAAGCGGTCGACGAGCTGATCGAGATATCGCGTCGCTCGGGCGCTCCGGCCGAAATCTATCACCTCAAGATGGCGGGCCGCGAAAACTGGGGCAAGCTTGCCCCCGTCGTCGCGAAGGTCGAGGCAGCGCGCGCTGCGGGACAGCGGATCACCGCCGACATGTACACCTATACCGCTGGCGCGACCGGGCTCGACGCGGCGATGCCGACCTGGGTACAGGCCGGCGGGCTCGAAAAATGGATCGAACGGCTGAAGGACCCGGCGATCCGCGCGCGTGTCGCGGCCGAAATGCAGAAGCCGGGCAACGACTGGGAAAATCTCTACTTCGGCGCCGGCGCCGACAAGATGATCCTGTCGGGTTTCAAGAAGGATGCGCTCAAGCCGCTGACCGGCAAGACGCTCGCCGAGGTCGCGCAGATGCGCGGCAAATCGCCCGAGGAGACCGCGATGGACCTCGTCGTCGAGGACGGCTCGCGCGTCGGTACCGTCTATTTCCTGATGTCGGAGGATAATGTTCGCGCGCAGATCAAGTTGCCGTGGATGAGCTTCGGGTCCGATGCGGCATCGCAGGCGACCGAGGGCGTCTTCCTGAAATCGGGCGCCCATCCGCGCACCTACGGCAATTTCGCGCGCCTGCTCGGCCGCTATGTCCGCGACGAGAAGCTGATCCCGCTTGAACAGGCGGTGCACCGGCTGACCACCCTGCCCGCGACCAACCTCGGGATCAAGGAACGCGGCGCGCTGAAGCCCGGCTATTTCGCCGACGTCGTGATCTTCGACCCGGCGGCGGTCGCCGACCGCTCGACCTTCGAGGCGCCGCACCAATATTCGCTCGGCGTCCGCGATGTCTTCGTCAACGGCGCGGCAGTGCTCAAGGACGGCGAGCCGACCGGCGCCACCCCAGGCCGCGCGGTGCGCGGCGCCGGCTGGGAGAAATGCCGCTGAGCGCAAAGGCGTAATATTTCTGGGCCTTTGCCCCAGACATATCCGCGTTGCAACTTTCCCCGTACCGACCATTCTGGTCGCTCAGAACAGACATGGGGATGGAAATGATCAAGAAGTCGCTCGCCGCGCTGACGCTGGTGCTGACGCTTTCGCCGCTGGTCGGGGCGCATGCCCAGCGCACGGTGACACCCGTCGTGCAGCCGGGTGGCGACATCCCCAAAAGCTATTCGCCCGAAAGCGAAGGCACCGATTACGAACGGCGCGTCGTCATGGTGCCGATGCGCGACGGCGTGAAGCTGCAGACGATCATCATCGTGCCCAAGGGCGCGAAGAATGCGCCGATTCTGATGGACCGCACGCCCTATAATGCGACGGCGCGCTCGACGCGGTCGACGAGCACGCGGATGGTCAACGCGCTGCCGTTCGAGAATGAGCAGTTCGTGAAGAACGGCTATATCATCGTTTGGCAGGACACCCGCGGCAAGTTCGGGTCCGAGGGCGACTATACGATGATCATGCCGGTCGCCGGGCCGCTCAACAAGACCGGGGTCGACCATTCGACCGACGCTTACGACACGATCGACTGGCTGGTGAACAAGGCGAATCTGCCCGAAAGCAATGGCCGCGTCGGGATGATCGGTTCGTCCTACGAGGGCTATACGACCGCGATGGCGCTGCTCAATCCGCACCCGGCACTGCGGGCGGCGGCACCCGAAAGCCCGATCATCGACGGCTGGATGGGCGACGACTGGTTCCATTACGGCGCCTTCCGCCAGCTCATGCTGGGCTTCGTCGCGATGCAGTCGGGCGAAAAGGGCTTCGCGAGCGCCCCCTCGCACGGAGGCGGCGACGATTATGACGTGTTCCGCGAAGCAGGGTCGGCCGGTGACTGGGCCCGCGCCCGCGGCTTCGACCAGCTTCCGGCGTTCAAGCGGGTCGTCGCCAATCCCGAATATAACGCGACATGGTCGGGGCAGGCGGTCGACAAGCTGCTCGCCGCCAATCCGTCCAACGTGCCGACGCTGTGGGTCCAGCCGATCTGGGATCAGGAGGACAGCTATGGCGCGATCCACTCGTTCGAAGCGCTGCGCGCCGCGGGCAAGACCGGCAACAATCACCTGATCCTCGGCCCGTGGTTCCACAGCCAGGTCAACCGCGCCGCCGGCGGCCGCAGCGTCGGGCCGCTCAACTGGGACGGCGACACCGTCGAACATTATTGGAAGCGCATGGTGCTGCCCTTCTTCAACGAGCATCTGAAGGACGGCCCGCCGTCGAACATGCCGGTCGCGACGGTCTATAACACCGGCGAGGACCGCTGGGAGAGACTGACGACGTGGCCGCTCGCCTGCGAGAAGGGCTGCCCCTCACCGCTGACCCCGCTCTATCTCGCCGCCGACGGCGGGCTCAGTTTCAAGGCGGGCGCCGCGGGCGGCGATAGCTATGTCTCCGATCCCGCCAAGCCGGTGCCCTTCCTGCAACGCCCGTTCAGCATGCAGCGTTCGGTCTACACCCCCGAATGGCCGACCTGGCTGGTCAGCGACCAGCGCCATGTCGACGGGCGGCCCGACGTCATGACCTATCGCAGCGAGGTACTGACCGCGCCGGTCCGTGTGTCTGGCGCGCCGATCGCCGACATCATCGCGCGCACGACCGGCACCGACGGCGATTTCGTGGTCAAGGTGATCGACGTCTTCCCGCAGGAAAATGCCAACAACCCCAATATGGGCGGTTATCAGCTCGCGATCGCGCTCGACATTTTCCGCGGCCGGTACCGGGAAAGCTTCTCCGACCCCTCGCCGATCCCGGCGGGCAAGGCGCAGCGCTACAAGTTCCGCCTGCCGACCGTGAACCATGTGTTCCAGCCGGGGCACCGCATCATGATCCAGGTCCAGTCGAGCCTGTTCCCGCTCTACGACCGCAATCCACAGACCTATGTCCCCAATATCTTCAACGCGAAGAAGGCGGACTATAAGGCGGCGACGATCACGCTCGAACGCGGCGCGAACGGCAGCCGCGTGTGGCTTCCCGTGGTGCCGGTCGACCAGTCGGCGGCGGCGGCACAATAAAAGCGGAGGGACAGTTGGCCGATCGACGCCACCGGCGGCCCGCCGCAGCCCGCTTCCTGTTCGCCGCACCGCTGTGCCTTTTTGCGGCGGCGCCGGTGCAGGGCGAATGGACCAGCCAATATCCGCACGTCGAAAATGCGGCGAAGAATGTCGGCCACCAGCTTTATCTGGAGGCCTATAATCTGCCAACCTTCGCGGCGAGCCCGACCGATCCGGCGCCGTCGCCCGACGGCCGCTCGGTCGCCTTTGCCGCGCGCGGGTGGCTGTGGACGATGGACGTCGCGACAAGGCAGGCGCGGCGGCTGACGCGCGGACCCCGCATCGATTCGCGCCCGGCCTGGTCGCCCGATGGTCGCCAGATTGCCTTCGTCCGCGACAGCGGGCGCGACACCGACATCATGCTGGTCGACGTCGCGACGGGCAAGGAACGCCCGCTGGCCGCAAGCCCGGCGCTCGACCTCGACCCCGCCTTTGCGCCCGATGGCAAGTCGCTGTTCTACAGCTCGGCCGAGGCGGGCGATTTCGACCTGTGGCGGGTCGAGCTTGCCACCGGAACGAAAACCCGCCTCACCACCGATACCGGTCAGGAACTGAACCCACAGCCGATCGGCGGCGGCACCGGGCTCGCCTATGTCAACCGCGCCAAATATTTCAGCGACGCGGTTGCGACCCTCTCGCTCGCCGATGGCGAGCGCCGGACGCTGCTGTCGACGGGCATGGCGCCGCAGCTCCGCGTCGCCGCATCGCCCGACGGGCGCTCGGTCGCGATCACCGAGCCCGATGGCGACCGGTTGAAACTGATCACCCTCGACGCGGGTGGCGGCGACACGATCCGCGTTGCGCCCGACGCGACCTATCCGCTCGCGCCGAGCTGGTCGCACGGCGGCGCGCTATGGTTCGTCCAGCCGAACCGCGACAAGCAATTCACCCTGTACCGCACCCCGGCCGACGGCGGCGCCAGCGAGGACATGTCGCCGCTCGACTGGGATTTCGGCGAGCGCACCGCGCGCGTCACCATCCGCACCCGGCAGGCCGGGAAGCTGACCCCCGCCCGGCTGGCGATCGTCGACGGCAGCGGCCATCCCGCGGTTCCCGCGACCGGCCTTGCCTATTTCGACTTCCAGCAAGGCCGCGTCTTCACCCATTCGCCCGGCGTGGTGACCGTTGAAGTCCCGGCAGGTGCGATCGGGCTGAGCGCGACGCACGGGTTCGACGGGGTTGCCGAAGCAACGCGGCAGGTGCGCGCCGGCGACACGGTGACGATCGACCTCGATCTGCCCTCGACCGGCTTCGACGCCGCCGCGCGCGGCTGGTATTCGGGCGACCTCCACAACCATCTCAATTACGGCGGCCCCTATCAGCTCGAACCCGGCGATCTGGTGACGATGATGCGCGCCGAAGGGCTCGACGTCGCGACGCCGCAGCTCGCCAATCTCCAGACGCGGCAGGTCGACGCCAAATGGTGGGGCTGGCAGCGCACCGAACTGCCGCTGATCCGCGTCTCGCAGGAGGTGCGTGCGCATTTCCTCGGCCATATCGGGGTGATCGGTACCGATGCGCCGTTCGACCCGTGGTTCTTCGGCCCGAGCTACCCGGTCCGCGCGCAGAGCGAGCTGACCAACGCCGATGTCCTCCGCTTCACCCGCGCGCACGGCGGGCTCAATATCTATGTCCATCCGGTGATCGGCAACGATCCCTTTCCGGCAGAGGGCAACCCCGGCGGTTTCCCGCTAGCGCTGGTGCCCGACGCGGTGCTCGGCGACGTCGACGCGATCGAGATCGCGTGCCTGTGGAGCGACGAGCTCGGGACCAGCGAGCTCTGGTATCGCCTCCTCAACCTCGGCCTGCCGGTCGCCCCGACCGCGGGCAGCGACACGATGCAGAATATCCACCGCATGATGGCGATTGGCTCGACCCGCGTCTACGCCAAGCCCGAGGGGCCGGTCGGGATGACGAGCTTCCTCGACGCGCTGCGCAAGGGACGCAGCTTCGTCACCACCGGGCCGATGATCGATTTCACCGCGGCGGGCGCCGGGCCGGGCGAGGTCGTCGCGGGCGGCAGCACCTCGATCCCCTGGTCGCTCGACCTGTTTTCGCCAACCGCGGTCGAGACGGTCGAAGTCCTCGTCAACGGGCGCGTGGTATGGAGCGGCAAGGGGCTCCCCGCCGCCGGGAAGCGCAGCTACAGCGGCACGATCGAGGTACCCGCGGGCGGCTGGGTCGCCGCGCGCGTCCATGGCGGCCCGGCAGTCTGGCCGGTGCAGGACGGGGCGCCCTTTGCGCACAGCGCGCCGGTCTGGATCGGCCGCGTCGGCAGCACCGACCCCGCTGCGGCGCGCAGTGCCGCCGCCGACCTGCTCCGCTGGATGCCGGTCGGCGAAGCGCGACTCGCAACCGGCTATCCGGGCGACAGCGGCGCGCGCCTCAAGGCCCGCTTTGCCGAAGCGCGCCAGCGGCTCGAAGCGTGGGCGAAATGATATCGGGATAAGAGTGCCAAAAAGGGACCGAATCCGTCCCGTCCCGATACGGCTTTTTTTTCGTCGTCCTTTCCGCTCGACCGGCCGCCGATTGTCGTTTTGATCCAATGATTGCGCGCACCCGGCGCGCATCCCGTAGCCACGGCCAGCGCAGGGACGCTTAGGCCGACAACAGATACGGCACAGGCTGGCCGGCGCCCGATCGATAGGGACGCCAGCGATCCGCGCCGCATCGTCGGCCGAATAACCGCTGTCCGCTACCCAAGCAAAACCCGCCGTCTGTCGACGCGCGCCCTTTGGCGCGTGGGCAAACCCCAATGCACAAGGAGAATGGAAATGGCTGGAAAACATGATGCCGAAAAGCTCAAGACCCTGGCATCGGTCTCGACCGAACGCCGCAAGCTGATCGGCCAGGCGATTATCGACGGGTTGATCTCGCCCGGCGAAGCCGCCTTTTCGCCGGTAGCGGCCGACCCCGACTATAATCAGGGTCAGGGCGGCTACACTCAGAAGGGCGGCGACCACAAGCAGGGCGGCGGCGACTATAACCAGTCGCAGGCACTCACCAACATCCGCGATCTCGTCACCAACGTCATCCAGCCGGGCAATGTCGTTCAGCCCGGCAATGTCGCAGGCGGCGTTACACGCGGCGGCGGCCGCTAAAAGCGGCAGCTTCATTTATCTCGAGACGATGAAGGATTGCTCGTGAACCAGCAACTCGGCATCGCTCCGGCGGCGGACACCCTTGTTCGTCGCCGCGAGTGGCGGGCCAGCCAGCCCGATTCGATCGACGCGCTTCAGGTCGTCTACAAGGTGGCCGAGCGCTGCAACATCAACTGCAGCTATTGCTATTATTTCCACATGGGCGACGAAACGCCGCTCGAACGCCCCGCCTATGCGCCGCATGCGGTGACCGAGCGGCTGGCGCACTGGATGGCCGACGGCTGCGCGGAACTGCGCATCCCGCATGCCAAGCTCGCCTTTCACGGCGGCGAACCGGCGATGATCGGCGCCGACGCGTTCGGCAAGGCCTGCCGGACACTGCGCGACGTGATCGAACCCGTCGCAACGCTGTCGCTTGCGATCCAGACCAACGGCGTGCTGCTCGACGAGCGCTGGACCGACCAGTTCATCGAACATGCGGTCGGCGTCGGGATCAGCATCGACGGCCCGCAGGCGGCCAACGACCGCTTCCGGCTCGACAAGCGCGGCCGGTCGACCTTCCAGCGCAGCGAGGATGCGATCCGCCGCCTCGTCGCCGCGCGCCCCTATGGCGCGCCGCTGCCCTCGACGATCAGCGTGCTGCACAGCGCCAACGACTATCGCGACATCTATCATTATCTGCGCGATCTGGGGGTCGAGGAACTCAATTTCCTGCTCCCCGACCGCAATGTCGACGATACCGCCTTCCGCGCCTCGGACGAGGCGGCCGACTATGGCCGCTGCCTCTCGGAAATCTTCGACGCCTGGCTCGCCGAGGACAATCAGGCGGTGCGCATCAAGTTCATCGACCAGACGATGGTCCATTTCCGCGCCAGCGTGACCCCCGGCGCGATCTTTCGCCGCGGGCGCAAGAGCAATCAGGTGGTGATCGCGCGCAGCGACGGCACGGTGGCGATCGACGACAGCTATATCCCGGCGCTCGACTGGTACAGCCGCGCCCCGGTGCGGCCGATGGCAACGCATTCGCTGCGAGATTTCCTGGGCAATCCGATCTTTCAGGAGATCGAGACGACGGCGAACAGCATCCCCACCGGCTGCCGGGACTGCCGCTGGCGCGACATGTGCCGCGGCGGCGACCTCGAAAACCGTTTCTCGGCAGCGAGCGGCTTCGACAACCCCTCGGTCTATTGCGGCGCGTACAAGGGCCTGTACGCAACGGTTTGCCAGCGGCTCGTCGAAGGCGGTTATCCCGCTCATCTCGTCACAGAAAAATTCGGTGCCCTATGACTCACGACCAGACCGCGGCATGGCTGTTCCATCCGCTTTCCACCGACCGCTTCCTGTCCGACTTCTGGGCGAAGGAGCATCATCTCGTCCGCCGCAACGACCCTGGCTATTTCGCCGGCCTGTTCAGCGCCCGGGCGCTCGAGGAATTCCTCGAATATGGCCGCCCCGACCCTGCCGGTGTCCGGCTGGTCAAGGGCAAGGAGAAAAAGGAGCTCGCCGCCTATCGCCTCGGCAACGGCGCGATCGACATGGTTGCGCTGCGCAACGATTTCGCGGCGGGCTTCACGATCATCCTCAACGGCCTCGAACGCTATGTCGGCGCGGTCGCGGCGCTGGCACGCTCGCTGGAGGTCGAGCTCAACTTCGAAACGCAGGTCAACGCCTATATCACCCCGCCCGGGTCGCAGGGGTTCCTGCCGCATTACGACGACCATGACGTCATCATCCTGCAGATTCAGGGTTCGAAGCGCTGGCACATCTATGAACAGGAAGGCGACGTGCCCGCCAGCGAGCTGCAGCAGCGCGAGCTGTTCGTCGGCGAAGACCTGTCGCCCGCGACGCAATTGATCCTTCGCGCCGGCGACGTGCTCTACGTCCCGCGCGGCCGGGTCCACGCCGCCGAAACGCTCGACGAGACGTCGATCCACCTGACGCTCGGCATCCATCCGCCGAACATGCTCGAACTCGTCAAGGCGGCGCTCGACACGATGGCGATCCGCGACGACCGGGTGCTCGAACGGCTGCCGCCGCGCTACCTCAACGACCCGGCGCAGCGCGCTCGCCTCGCCGGGCTGGCGCGCGAGCTGGCGGCGATGATCGACGACCGCGCGATCGGCGATGCGGTCGGCGCGATCGAGGACAGCCTGCTCCGCCGCGGGCGCTGTCCGCCCGCCGGCCGGCTCGTCGACGACGTGACCGGCAGCGGCCACATCACCGAGGCGAGCCGGCTCGCGCGCAACCAGCCGCTCTATGCCCGCGTCATGGCGCTGCCCGGCGGGGTCGGGCTGCAATTCGCGCAGACGCTCGTCACCGCGGATAGCAACCACCGCGACGCGATGCTGTTCCTGTCGCGGCGAAAGGATCCGTTCCGCGTTGCCGAGATCCCGGGCATATCGGCGGGCGAGCAAACCGACCTCGCGCGCAAGCTGCTTGTCGACGGCTTCCTGGTCCAGGTGCCTGCGGCCTGACGATGCAACGGCTCGCACCGCCACCCCGCGCCGCGATCAGTGATAGGGCGGCGATCGAAGTCGGCCTGTTTCTCACCGGCCTGGCCGGGGAGGCGGAGACGGCGGCGCGGCTCGGGATTTGCCCCGCCGAGCTGCGCGAACTGCTCGACAGTCTGGCGCTGTCGCGCTGCGCGATGGTCCCCGTCGGGGTCGGCGACAATCTCGATATCCGTTTCCTCGACATGGCGGGCGAGGCGTTCGATGCGCCGACCTTCGACGATAGCGTCGATCACGCAAAGTCGCGGGCCGGGTCGCCCCGAACGTTCAGCCTGCCGGCCAACGCCATCGCTGCCGCCGAGCAGCCGCGCGCCGCCCCGGACGGCATCATCCTCCACGTCGGCCGCTGCGGCTCGACTCTCCTTTGCAACCTGCTCGCAAGCAACGGCGACTGGGCCGCGCTGCGCGAACCCGAATTTTTGAACGGCCTGTTCCTCGCCCGCGCCGCGACACGCGATCCGGCCGCGATCGATCGCATCGACACGCTGGCCGAGCAGCTGGCGGGCTGCCTCGCCCGCGCCGTGCGCCCACGCAAATCGCTCGTGAAGCTCAGTTCGTGGACAACCCCGCTCGCCGCGCCGCTGCTGGCGCGCTTCCCCGGCACCCCGGTCATCGTCGTCGTCCGCGACCCTTGGCAAACGGTCGCCTCCTTCCTTGCCGAACCGCCGCATTGGTATGGCCCCGCCAGCGCGGAGCTCGCGGCAAACGAAAGGGCCGGCGCGGTCCGGTTCTTCGCCGAAGCCTGGCGAAGCACGGTCGCAGCCGCACGGTACCTGCCCGGCGAGCGCATCATGTTCGTCGATTATGAGGCTATCGTCGGCAACCCCGCCGCAACCCTCGCCAAGCTCCGCCGTCATCTGGGCGACGAAGGCCCGCCGCCCGCCCCGGCGGCGCTGGAAGCGACGCTGGCGTCCTATTCCAAAGCAGCATCGACCGAGCCGTTCGACCCGTCGGGAAAGCACCGGCGCGCGGTTCTGCCCCCCGATCTCGCCGATATCGTCACCGCGGTCACTGCCGGCGAATGGTCTGGCTGTCGGCGCCGCGAAGCCGGCAAGGCGTTCGTCGAAGAAATGGCGCGCTCGGCCGCTTCCTCAAGCCGACGCCGATCCGGCGAAGAAGGCTCGCATTGGCAGTAAAGATATCGACGGCTGCGAAGATAGACGCCGTTCCCCAGGCCCTTACATCGGAGAATGGTCGGCGGCGAGGTTGCCTTCCCCCTGCCGCGAGCGATAGCTTGTGGCGTCTGTCGTGAAGTGCGCCTTGCCATAGCCGGCAAGCTGTTTTTCGATTTTGGCGACCAGTCGTCGGTCGGCAATGTTGCGTAATCCCGGCAGCCGCGATGCCAGAGCGAAGAGCCCGATGCGCGCCGCCACGAAAGCCCCGGCAGCGCCGGCCACGATCAGGTCGCCGACGCCGATATCGACGCCGATCGCTGCGGCCTTCGCCCGGTCACCGCCCATGAAGCTCCGCAGGAAAAAGAGCTTCGCCATCGCCCGCTCGAAGAAGGCATGCACCGTTTCGGCGAAGCTATCGCTCGCCCGGAGGTCCGCGGCCATCGTCGCGCGCAGAAGCTCGCCGCAAATATTGTCGTCATAGTCCTGGCGCAGCGTCGCGGCACGGGTCGACATCAAATCGACGATGCCCTGAGGGGTATCGGCAAGCAGTTCTTCGGGAAGGCCGAGCAGGAAGCAGCGATAGCGGGCAAGCTCGACGCGCGCGCGCTCTTCGCGGGTAAATTCGGTGCGCCCCTCGGCAATCATCTTGTACGACAGCAGGAAAATGGGGATCAGTCCGGCGGGCATCTGGTCGACCTGCGGGATCGGGAAGCCGTAGACGCGTTGGTCCCAGTCCCCGGGGCGCCGCAAGATGTTCGCCCGCACCATCGAATGCATCAGACGCACCATCGCGGCCGCCTTGAACCCCGGCCCGAAGCGCTCCAGCGCGCCCGGAAGCACCGATGTCGAGAAGAAGGTCGCCGTCTCCTTGACCCGCCGACCGGCGGTCTCGCTCGACAATGTGTTGGTGATTGCCATCGGCAGCGCCGAATATTTGTTCATGAACGTCGCAATGAAGGCGCCGCGAATGATGAAGGGCCCGAAATTGGCGGCGGAGTTCCGGTCAATCCGCGCACCCTCCTCCACCAGTGCCATGTCGACCCAGTCGGGTTTGCGCTCCATGTCGGCGATAAAGGCCGCGAGTTCGGGCGGTGCCCCGGCCACGCTTTCGATGCCGCTGTCGCAAGCCAGGACGAGCATGTCGACGAGCGCGCGAAAGCCATATTGGCGCATCAGCGCGGCATAGGCGTCGGCAACCAGGTCGCCCATCATCGAATAGGCACGGATCACCTCGACGCGCTCGCGATTCGACAGGATGGCCCGGCGCTGCTTCTCGGTCCCGTCGCCAAGCTGGGTGACGTCGCCCGGCTGGTCGGCGAAGCGCTCCGGCACGACGGTAAAATCGAAGGAGCCGTACATGCCGGGATTCGCGGCTTTCTGCGATTCCACTTTTGCCCAGAGGCTTTCCGTCGCAAGCTCGCTCATCGGGATTCGTCCTTCCATTCGGTTCCCGGATGATATGTATCATTTGATAGAAATTCAAGCAGGTTCAGCAATGCCGCCCTCGAACGGAAAAAATGCCCAGAAAACTGTGCCCCTACGTTCGACCGACGGTGGCTATCGCAAGGGCGAGGAAACGCGGGTGCGCATTCTGAACGCGGCGCTCGCGGCGTTCGGCAGCAAGGGATTTGCGGCCGTGACGACGCGCCAGATTGCCGAATCGGCCGGTACCAACCTGCCCGGACTCACCTATTATTTCGGCAACAAACAAGGGCTCTATCTCGCCTGCGCGCATGAAATCGTTGCCTCTTTCCGGCGCGGCATCGGCGCCGTGGGAGAGGCGGCGGGCGGCGCCTTGGCGCGGCCATTGGCGCGTGAGGACGCGGCAGGGCATCTCAAACAACTCTTCGCGGCGCTCGCGCATTTCCTCTTGTCGGAAGCGGGAGCCGAGGACCGCGCGATGTTCGTCCAGCGCGAAATGACCAGCCCCGGGCCGGCGTTCGAAATCCTCTACGCCGAGCTCTGGCAGCCGGGCATCGAACTCGCGGCGGCCCTTTTGGAGCGCGCGGCGGGAGGGCGCCTCTCGACCACCGACAGCAGGGTTCGCGCCGTGATGATGATTGCCAGCCTGACCGGTTTCCGCTCGGGACAGCGCGTCGTTGCCCGGACCGCGGGCGACGATGATCACGTCGCGCAAATCACGGCCGCTCTCAACGAGCAGATCGACGCATTCTGCCATTAGAACAGCGATTGGTGAGACGCCTGGGCGGCAAAATTCGAGCCCCCAAACTGTTCCTGGTTCGAGCGCATCTGATGGGCATAGCCGTTGATCTGCTCCGCATGCTGGCGCATCCGCTGGCCGAGCACCCCGCGCTCGGTCTGGAGCGAGCCCCGCCGCGCTTCGAACAACCGGCGCTGACCGCGCAAGGCCTCTGCAGCGAGCACGCGATCGGCGGGCGCAAAGGACGCGAACTCGGCGGGCTCGGCAACCCGCGGCAAGCCGTTCTGCTCGGCGACCAGCCGCGCGCGCTGCGCCAGCAGCGCGACGACCTCGCCGGTCATGCCGCGTTCGGTGGCGATCAGTTCGGAGGCCGATATCTTGAGCAGCGGTTCGCCTTTGGTGACCGACTGTCCCTCGACGACATGCAGTGCGGTGACGACACCGCCGTCACGGTGCTGGACCGCCTGGCGGTTGCCCGACACGGCGACAAAGCCTTGCGCCGATGCCGCGGCGTCGAGCGGCGATTTTACCCGGCTCGACGGCGACGGCGTCGTCAATTTCGACTTCGACGCCGCATCGGTGACCCCTGCACGCCTCGCCTTCCTGCAGGCGGCGTTCAGCGGCGGCCCCGACACCAATTTGAACGACCGGGTGATGAACCAGTCGGTCGCCTCGGGGCTGGTCGACAAGAATTGGGGCGTTTCGAGCACCGCCTCGCTCGACCTTGCCGGAGGATCCACGCTGCGACTGATCAACAGCTATCGCAAATGGACCAACGACCAGCTCGACGGCGACATCGTCTTCCTCCCCGTCCCGCTCGCGACGCGGCGCAGCCTGTTCGATTCGGGCAGCCAGAACCACGAGCTGCAGTTCATCTCGCCCGAACGCGAATGGCTCGGCGGCCATTTCGATATGGTCGCGGGGCTCTATTATTTCGAAGAGAAATTCGCGCTAGGCGAACAGCTCAACATGGACACGCAATATTGCAACGTCCTCGTCCCCGCCGGCCCCGGCCGCACCGCCTGCGCCGCCTATTATGCGAGCACCGGCGGCGTCGCGGCGACCGATCAGGACGTGTATCAGAAGGTTCGCAGCATCGCCGCCTATGCACAGGGCAATGTCTATATCTCCGACGCGCTGACGCTGACGCTCGGCGGCCGCTGGACCAACGACCGCAAGCGCGGCAGCTATTCGCAGGTTTCGAGCCCCTTCACCCAGACGATCCGTGCGCCCGAGGTGCTGACCTATCCGGGTCTTTCGGAAAGCCGCTTCACCTATCGCGTCAGCCTCAACTACAAGCCAGCCGATGACGTGATGCTCTTCGCCACCCATTCGACCGGCTACAAGTCGGGCGGCTATAATTCGGGCGGCGGCGTGCCGTCGCTCTCGACCTTCGACCCGCAGGGCAATCTGATCTCGACGCGGCGCGTGTTCGACCGCGAGACGGTGAAGAATTACGAACTCGGCGTCAAATCGAGCTGGCTCGACCGCGCCCTGACCGCCAACCTCACCCTCTATCGCATGGACATTGCGGGCTTCCAGGATCGCGCCTTCGACGGGGTCAGCTTCGTCGTCCGCAACGCCGGCAACCTCCGCCAGCAGGGTTTCGAGCTCGATCTCGTGCTCGCACCGAGCGACCGCTTCTCGCTCTCGGGCTCGCTCGCCTATCTCGACTCCAAATTCACTGATTTTGCCAACGCTTCCGGCGTGCCCGGCATCGGCGGGAGGCAGGATCTGACCAGCAAACCGAACAGCTTCTCACCCGCCTGGCCCGGCAGCGTCGCGGTCGACTGGAACGGCGATATCGGATCGACCGGCCTCACCTGGGCCGCCAATGCGAACGTCGCCTTTGTGTCGGACCAATATGTCGGCACGGTCAACGACGCCAATCCGCAATCGATTGCCGACGGCTATGCCGTTCTCGGAGCCCGTCTAGCACTGAACCGCCGCGATGACCGTTGGTCGCTCGCCGTCTTCGCGCGCAACCTCACCAACACCCACTATCGCCCGCTGGCTGTCTACCAGCCGCTCGGTGCCGTGCTCGGCCTGAATAACGGCGCCTTCCCCGGCAGCACGGCGAACCGCATCCAGGCCAACGAGCCGAGGACTTACGGAATCAGCGGAACCATCCGGTTCTGACAATAGCATGGCGACGGTGCACGAACCGCTCCGCGGATTGGCGCTAGCCTCGATGTAAAGCGGTCCCGCGAGCGCCGCGCCTGATTGAACGCCGGCGGCCACAGGCAGACCCTTTCGACTCCTTTACCTGAGGAGTCGAACGATGAACGAGCTTATCCAGATTGGCCCGATCAGCCCGCTACGCCAGCGGCTGATCGACGATATGACCATGCGCCGCTTCTCGAAGGAGACGCAGCGTAACTATCTGCGCGACGTCGGGCGGTTCGCGACCTGGCTCGGACGCTCGCCCCACACTGCGAGCGCCGAGGATATCCGGCAGTTCCAGATCGAGCAGCAGCAGGCAGGCGTCCCCGCGCCAACGATGAACAGCATCGTGGGCGCATTGCGGTTCTTCTTCACCCACACGCTCGATCGCCCCGATCTCGCGCGCAAGCTGGTCCGCACCAGGCAGGTGCGCAAGATCCCGGTGGTGCTGACGATGGCCGAGGTGAAGCGGCTGCTCGATGCCACGCGCTCGCTCAAGCACCAGGCCGCGCTGTCGGTCGCCTATGGCGCGGGCTTGCGCGTTGCCGAGGTGTCGGCGCTGAAGGTGACCGATATCGACAGCAAGCGGATGCTGCTGCGGATCGAGCGCGGCAAGGGCGGCCGATACCGCAATGCCATGCTGCCCGAAGGCCTGCTCCTGCTCCTGCGCGACTGGTGGCGCGCTGGACGACAACAGGGCATCCTCGTTCCCGATGGCTGGCTTTTCCCCGGACAGAGCGCCGCGGCGCCGATCAGCACGCGCCAGCTCTACCGTGTCGTCGTCGAAGCCGCGGAGGCCGCCGATATCGACAAGCGCGTCGGACCGCATACGCTGCGCCACAGCTTCGCCACCCATCTGCTCGAGGACGGCGTCGATATCCGCGTCATCCAGGCGCTGCTCGGCCATGCCAAGCTAAACACCACCGCCTTCTATACGCAGGTCGCAACGAAGACCGTTCGGTCGATCGTCAGCCCGCTCGACAGGCTCGCGCTCGCATCGCCGAGCGGGGAGGTTCCTGACGGCTAAGGTCCGTGCGCGCCTCACTCGAGGTTGCCGACATCTTCCGTGCCGCAGGGCCTGCCTATCGCACCGGCCATGCCGGCCACCTCAGCCTGCATCAGCTCAAGATCATGTCAGCGATCGAGCATTGCCGCACCGCCGCGCTCGGCGGACATGTCGAAGCCTGTACCGACTGCGGCCACTGGCGGATCGCGTACAACAGCTGCCGCAACCGGCACTGCCCGAGGTGCCAGGGCGCCGCCGCCCGCACATGGCTCGAAGCGCGCGAGGCCGATCTCCTCCCGGTCGGCTATTTCCACGTCGTGTTCACCCTGCCTGCCGAGGTCGCCGCTATCGCCTATTACAACAAGGCGCTGGTCTATGACCTGCTGTTCAAGGCCGCGGCCGATACGATGCTGACCATCGCCGCTGATCCCAAGCACCTCGGCGCCCGGATCGGCATCACCGCTGTACTTCACACATGGGGCTCGGCGCTCACCCATCATCCGCACATCCACATGATCGTGCCGGGCGGCGGCATCTCGCGCGATGGAACGCGCTGGATATCCGCACGCCCCGCCTTCCTGCTGCCGGTCCGCGTCCTTGGGGCCCTGTTCCGACGCCTGTTCCTCACCCGGCTGCGCGCGCTGCACGACGCCGGCAAGCTCGCCTTCTTTGGCAGCCTCACGCATCTCGCCGAACGACGCGCTTTCCTGCGGCACCTCTCGCCCGTCGGGAAGAAGCGCTGGGTCGTTTATGCCAAGCCGCCGTTCGCCGGGCCCGAGGCCGTGCTCGCTTACCTCGCGCGCTACACCCACCGGGTCGCCATATCGAGCAGCCGGCTCCTTCGGTTCGACGAGGCCGGGGTCACCTTCCGCTACAAGGATTACCGCAAGGCCGGCGCCGGACGGCAGCAGGTCATGACGCTCGGCGCCGACGAGTTCATCCGCCGCTTTCTTCTCCACGCCCTGCCGCGCGGGTTCCACCGCATCCGCCACTATGGCCTCCTCGCCAGCGCACACCGCAAGGATCATCTCGAACGCGCCCGCCGCCTGCTCGATGTCGCACCTCCACCGACCGACGAGCCCGCCGACGATGCAGAGCCCCGACCGACCTGCCCGTGCTGCGGTGGTACCATGATCATCATCGAGGTCTTCGAGCGCCGCTACCAGTCCCGCGCGCCGCCACCGCCATCCCTCGCACCCGGGACACCTGCGCCGTGACCCGGCACGGCCCGTCGCCTTCCTCGTCCTGGGCAGACCCGCGCCCGGAAGCGGACCAGCTCGCCACGGCGCTGCCCAAAAGCAGACGTCGCACCACCAAAATCGGTCCGTCCGCTTTTTGGCGTCCGCTTTTGCGATCTAAATCCAGACGGTCCGCTATCGCGCACGTCCGCTTTTCGGCAGCTCCTAGCTACCCCACGATCTCCGCAAAACAGCTTTCCCCATAGCTCACTCCATGACCACCGCGGTTCGGGCATCGAAGACTTTCCGACGCCTCGCGGCGTCCGAAACTCTCAACGGTAGTAGACCGTCTGGTTCTGGACGGAACAACTCGAATTCAGACGTTCGCAAATCGTGCGCGAGTTAGACTCCCACGAACGCTATCGAACTCGGAAGCGACATGTCGGACGTAAGGCAGTCCGCTGTCGCAGACTATTAGATCAGTATCATTCCATTCGATAAGGCCGCGCCGCTCATATTCCTCCAAGGCATCGCGGACGGTCGATTGATCGCCGGCATCCAGAAGCGTGCGACCGCGACACAGCAGGTCTCGGATAAGGTCGGCGCGGCGCTGTTGATCGCTACCAAGATGTACTCCGCGAACCGCAGCGAGCCGCCCCTCTGCAGCGATTTGACGATAGTGACCTGCCCTCTTTTCATTCTGGATGATGAGGTCGTGAAAGCGACTTATGGCGCTGGCACCAAAGCCGATCAGCACTGGCGCATCATCGTCGGTAAACCCCTGAAAATTTCGGCTAACCCTCCCCTCCGCTGCCGCGACTGCAAGCGAGTCACTTGGCAAGGCAAAATGATCGAAGCCGACGGGGATGTAGCCAGCTTGTGTGAGGCGTTCGAAACCGAGTTCAGCCTGAGCAAAGCGCAGTTTCGCGTTGGGCAGATTGATGGCCTCGATCCGCCGCTGGCGCGGGATCATGTCCGGAAGGTGCGCATAACCGAAAAGCGCGATCCGGCTCGGCGCGAGGCGAATCGTTTCGTCTAGCGTTTCGTTGAGATCGGCGAGACTCTGATCCGGCAGTCCGTACATCAGGTCGAAATTGATCGCGTCGATGTCGCGGAGCCGCAACGCCGCGACGACGCGTTCGATGTGCGAGAGCGGCTGGATCCGTCCGATCGTCTGCTGGACATGCGGCGCAATGGTCTGGACGCCGAGGCTGACGCGGGTCACGCGGGCCGCGGCGAGCACAAGCGCCCATTCGGACGAAAAGCCGCGCGGATCGAGTTCGATCGATATGTCGGGGCGATGCGCATCGAACAGCGTCAGGAGGAGATCGAGCAGGCGGACGAGTTCGACCGGCGTGATGGCATTCGGGCTGCCGCCACCGAAGGCGATGCGGCGGACGCGGCCGCGGCCGCCGAGCCGCTTCGCGACAAGCGCGATCTCCGACTGGAGCGCAGCGAGATAGTCGGCGAGGCGTTGCTTACGCCCCGCCGCGCCGGTGTTGCATCCGCAATACCAGCAAATCTGCTCGCAAAAGGGGATATGGACATAGAGCGATAGGGGCGTGCCGGCTTCAACCCTGTCGAGAGCCTCGCCATAGGCTTCGGCCCCGACATCGTCGGCGAACTCCATCGCCGTGGGATAGCTCGTGTAGCGCGGCACGGGCCGGGCGAGCAGATCGGGATGATAAGACCACATAATGCCGGTCTAGGCGCCGTGCAACGCGTCGGCATTGATCGGGATCAACGCTCGTCGCGTCAGCAACATCCCGACCTCTTTCCTGCCAGCCTGTCACGCCGCTCGGTGACGGCGTGACAGGCTTTGGCGCAGCCATTCTCGTCGCGCGGTGGGGCGGCCGGATCGGTAGGCAGGATGAGATGCCGCACCCCTCCGCCGCAGGTCGGAACGCGCAGGACACGGGCGTCGCTCGCAAGCGGCGCCAGCGCTAATCCAGCCGCGGCGGCTATGGCGATGATTCGGCGCGCGGTCATGTCGGACGATCCTGTTCGTCCTCGACAAAGATGCGAAGCGCTGCGCCATCGAGATCCTCGAACTGGCCTTGGCGAAGCGACCAAAAGAAGGCGGCAAGCCCAAGCAAGCCAAGCCCGAGCGCGACCGGAATGAGGAGGACAAGACCGTTCACCACATTGCGGCCTTGAGGCGAAGGGCGTTGCCGACGACAAGGAGCGAGGACCCCGACATCGCAATCGCAGCAACAAGCGGCGTAACCAGCCCAAGGAAGGCGAGCGGCACGGCGACGACATTAT
Source organism: Sphingopyxis macrogoltabida (assembly GCF_001307295.1). Taxonomy (NCBI): domain Bacteria; kingdom Pseudomonadati; phylum Pseudomonadota; class Alphaproteobacteria; order Sphingomonadales; family Sphingopyxidaceae; genus Sphingopyxis; species Sphingopyxis macrogoltabida. Next base: position 4,223,754 of record NZ_CP012700.1, read on the forward strand.
AGACGATCGCCAGCATGAAATTCTGCCGCACAACCGCCTGCGTCCGCCGCGCCATCCGGATTGCCTCGACGACGGGCATCAACCGGTCTCCGAGGAAGATGCAGTCGGCGGCATTTTTCCCGACATCGCTCGCCGAGCCCGGCGCCATCGACGCATGGCCTGCCGCGAGCGCAGGCCCGTCGTTCAGCCCGTCACCGATCATGAGGACCTTGTGCCCGAGCGCTGCTTGGCGCGCGATCGCCTCGAGCTTGTCTTGCGGGCTCATCGCGGTCTGCGCCATGATCCCGAGTTCGCGTGCGACGGGCGCGACGGCTTCGGCGCGATCGCCGGACAGGATCATCGCGCCTATCCCCTCGCCACGCAGCGCTTCGATCGCCTCGGCGGCGTCGGGACGCAACCGGTCGGCGAAGCGAATGGTTGCGACGGGGCGGCTGTCGACCGCGAGCTGGGTGGCCAGCGCTTCGCCGAGCTCGGTGCCAATCGGACGCCCAAGCGTTACCATGCGGTCGGACCAGCGGCCCTCGACACCGAAGCCCGGCGTCTCGCGGATCGATCGAATATCGGCCGGACGGACGTCATGGACCTGAAGACCGCGGGTCAATGCTTCGCTGAGCGGATGACGGCTCGCCTGCGCCAGCGCGAGGATCAGCGACTTGATCCCGATATCGAGCCGATCAAGGCCCTGCGCTTCGGGGCGTCCGAGCGTCAGCGTTCCGGTTTTGTCGACAAGCGCGAGATCGACTTCGGACAAGCGCTCAAGCGCCGAGCCGTCCTTGATCAGCACGCCCTTGCGCATCAGTGCGCCGGCGGCGACGATCTGCGCCGCGGGCACGGCGAGACCAAGCGCGCATGGACAGGTGATGATCAGGACGGCCGCTGCGATGAGCAGGCTGTGATGCCATCCGGCGCCCGCAATCATCCACCCCGCGAAGGCCAAGAGCGCAAGCGTATGGACGGCGGGTGCGTAGAGCCGTGCCGCGCGGTCGGCGATGCGGACATAGCGCGATTTACCCTGCGCGGCCTCGCCCATCAGCCGCGCTATATCGGCGATCGCGGTATCGGCGCCGGCGGCGGTTACACGCACGCGGAGCGGTGCATCGAGATTGAGCGTGCCGGCGTGGACGATATCGTCGAGGCGCACCGTCTGCGGGGCGCTTTCGCCGGTGAGCAGCGACAGATCGATGCTGCTCGACCCGCCGGCGACAACACCGTCCGCCGCAAGCCGTTCGCCAGCCGCAACAAGCATCTCCATGCCCGGCTCCAGCGCCGTGGCATCGACCCAGTGCGCCGAGCGCTCATGGCGAAACACCATCGCGCCGGTGCCCATGTTGCGAAGCAAAGCGGTGAAGCCGCCACGCGCGCGGTCGCGCATCACGCTGTCGAGCCACCGGCCGCAGAGCAGGAAGAAGAGCAGCATGACCGTGCCGTCGAAATAGGCATGCGCGCCGTGCGTCGCCGTCTCGTAAAGGCTCATCACGCTCACGAGGAGCACCCCGATGCTGATCGGGACATCCATGTTGGTGCGCCGATGGCGCAGCGCGCGCCAGGCCGAACGGAAGAACGGGCGGCCGGCATAAGCTACGGTCGGCAATGCGATCATCGCCGACAGCCAGTGGAACAGGTCGCGGGTAGCACCCATCGCGCCCGACCAGACCGATACCGACAAGAGCATGATGTTCATCATCGCGAAGCCCGAGACCGCGACGGCGCGCAGCAGCGCGCGGCTCGTTTCCGCCTCGGCGTCGGCCTCTTCGCCCGTCCCGATCGGATGCGCTTCGAAGCCGAGCGTCGTGAAGGCGCCGAGAAGATCGGGCATGTCGGCGTCGGGCGTGCAGGAGAGATGAACCCGCTTTTCGGTGAAGTTGACGCGCGCGGCGGCGATGCGGCGGTCGCGTACCAGCCCCTGCTCGAGCTTGGCGATGCATCCGGCGCAGCGGATGTCAGGAACGGCGAAATCGCGCTCGATCAGAGCGACGGCGCTCATTGCACATCCTTCCGGTAACGCGCTTCTTCGGCGCCGCGGCGGATGATGAGGTCGAGCCGCCAGCGCCCCCACGCCAGCGGCTCGACCGAGCGCATCACGCCGTCCGCCGCCGCCTCGAAATGGAGCGCGACGGGCGCGGTACGCCCAACCGGGTGACTGACAGTCGCCGACACGACAAGGTCGCCGAGCGGCAGATCATTTTTCCGTACCGTCAATAGAACATGCCGCGCGGGATCGAGGCTGATCGTCTCGCTCCACGCCAACCGGTCTTGCGCGTCGGCCCGTTTCAGCCATCTGTTATAGTTCTGGCTCGCGACATAACTGTTGTCGACGACCGTCCCCCCGAAGGTCGAGGATGCGAGGCGCGCCATCGTAAAATTGACGGTCATCACGACGGCGAAGAAGGCGACGAGGATCGCGGTCATGTGCCAGCCGGTGACGGCCCTGGGGGTCGGTCGCTCGGTCATTGTCCTGCCTCCGATTGGTCGAACTGGATGGTCTCGGCGTCGCCGCCGGGATCGCCATCGAGCGCGCGGGCCGCGATGGTGAAATCCTGTCGCGCCGGTCCGCCGCCGGGTGCGGCGACGAAGAGCTTGACGCGGGTAACGCTGTCGGGGGCGAGCGGCACGTCGATCCGTTCCCCGGCCGCTCCACGCGACCCCGTCTCGGACCAGAGCACGGCCCCCGGGAGGCCATCGACGGTCACCGCAACCCGGCGCGGCCGCGCCTCCATGTTGCGAAGCTTCAGCGTATAGGTGTTTCGGATTTGACCGTCGGAGAGCTGGACGTAGAGCGGGCTGCGCTCGTGCTGGACGGCGAGATCGAGACGCGTGCGCTGGCCGAGCGAGAAGAGCATCGCGGCACCGATCGCGCTCCACACGCCGAGATAGATCAGGGTGCGCGGCCGCATCAGCGTGTTGCGGACCGGTTGTGCCGCGCCTCCGGCCTTTTCTGACGCCGCATCGTCGAGCGTGCAATAGTCGATGAGCCCACGCGGCCGCCCGATCTGGCTCATCACCCCGTCGCAGGCATCGATGCACAGCGCGCAGGTGATGCAGCCGATCTGCGGTCCCTCACGAATATCGATCCCCGTCGGGCACACCGCAACGCACTGGTTGCAATCGACGCAGTCACCGAAGGCGCCGGGATGGGCCGCCGCCTTCTTGACGCTGCCGCGTGGCTCGCCGCGCCAGTCCTTGTAAGTCACCAACAGCGATTTTTCATCCATCATCGCGGTCTGGATGCGCGGCCAAGGGCACATATAGATGCATACCTGTTCGCGCATGAAGCCGCCGAGAACGAAGGTCGTCGCGGCGAGAACCGCAACCGTTCCATAGGCGATCGGCGCCGCCTGCCCGGTCCAGAAATCATGAGTCAGCGTCGGCGCGTCGGCAAAATACATGATCCACGCGCCGCCGGTCCAGAAAGCGACGGTGAGATAGACCAGATATTTGAGGCCGCGCTTCCAAAGCTTCTCGAAAGACCAAGGCCCGTTCGCTAAACGCAACTGCGCATTGCGGTCACCATCGATCAGCCGGTCGACGTGCTGGAAGAGGTCGGTCCACACCGTCTGCGGGCAGGCATAGCCGCACCAGGCGCGCCCCACCGCGCTGGTCACGAGGAAGAGACCGATCCCCGCCATGATGAGCAGGCCCGCAACATAATAGAATTCATGCGGCCAGATTTCGATCTGGAACATGTAGAAGCGTCGATGCGCGAGATCGACGAGCACTGCCTGATCGGGGGCGTAGGGACCGCGGTCCCAGCGGATCCAGGGCGTGCCGTAATAGATGGCAAGCGTGACCGCCATGATCGCCCACTTCAGCCGGCGGAAGAAGCCGTCGACCTTTTTGGGATAGACGCCCTTGCGCGCTGCATAGAGCGAGGCCGGGGCGCCGGTCAGGTCCTCAGGGCTGGCCATCGGCTCCCTGTCCTTTCGCGGCGGGCGCCGCAGGCACCTTCTCTCCACCGCCCAGTGAATAGACATAGGTCGCGAGCATCTTGATGGTGACCGGGTCGAGGCGCTCGCCCCAGCGCGGCATCACGCCATTGCGCGGCTGGTTGATGGTCGCGGTGAGGCTCTCGCGGCCGCCGCCGTAAAGCCAGATCGCATCGGTGAGCTTCGGTGCGCCGACCTGTCGCCCGCCTTCGCCGCCCGCGCCGTGGCATACCGCACAATTGTCGGCAAACAGAGTCGCGCCGCGCGCCGACGAAGCGCTGGCCTTTTCCTGACGGCTGATCGTACGGACAAAGCTGACGACATCGGAAATCTGCGCCGGGTCGAGGATGCCGTCACGCCCGAACGCGGGCATCTGGCTGGTGCGCGTGCCGGGATGGTCGGGGTTCCGGATGCCGTTGGTTATCGTGTAATGGATCGAGCCGAGATCGCCGCCCCAGAGCCAGTCGTCGTCGGTGAGGCTCGGATAAAGCTTCTTGAGCCCCGCCCCGCCCGCGCCGTGGCACTGAACGCAATGGACGCGAAAGGCCGCGCCGCCGCCCTGCACCGCAGCCTGCATCAGCGCGGGCTTGGCTGGCAGATCGACGATATCGGTCGCGGCGATCGCGTCGGCCGTCGGCGCGCGGCGCTTCGCGTCGGCGGCGAGTTCCTGCTCGAGCTGCCCGCGGCTCGACCAGCCGAGGACGCCTTTCGTGGCATCATCGATCATCGGCCAGGCCGGGTAGAGTATGACGTAGCCGAGCGCCCAGACGATCGTCAGATAGAAGGTCCACAGCCACCAGCGCGGCAAGGGCGTATTGAGCTCCTCGATGCCGTCCCACTCATGGCCGACCGTGCTCGTGCCGGTCGCTTCGTCGATGCGTTTCTGCTCAACCATGTTCGTCGTCCTTGAAGATCATGTTCGCGGCTTCATCGTTGCGCGTGCGCGCGGCCTTGCGAAACGGCCAGGCCACGAGGCCGAGGAAAAGGACGGCCATGGCAAGCAGCCCCCAGCTGTCGGCGAAATGGCGGAGCGCGTCGTAGGTCATGGCGCTTTCGCCTGGGCGGGAGCGATTTCCGCTTCGTGCGGACGTTCCTGCGGTCCTGCCTTGTCGACGTCGACGAGGGTGCCGAGCATCTGGAGATAGGCGACGAGCGCATCCATCTCGGTAATGCGATCAGGATCGCCGTCGAAGTCGCGGACCTGCGCCTTGGGATAGCGCTTGGCGAGATCGCCCGCCCCCGCTTCGGGATTGGCCTGCGCCGCGATATCGTCGTTCGCCTTGGCGATATCGGCCTTCGTGTACGGCACGCCGACCCGGTATAGCGCGGTGAGGTCGTTTCGCATGTCGCCGGTCTCGAGGTCGTGGTCGGCGAGGAAGGCGTAGGGCGGCATGATCGATTCGGGCACGACGCTCCTGGGATCGATCAGATGGGCGCGATGCCATTCGTCCGAGTAGCGCCCGCCGACGCGGGCGAGGTCGGGTCCGGTGCGCTTCGATCCCCATTGGAAAGGATGATCGTACATGCTCTCGGCCGCGAGGCTGTAATGGCCATAGCGCTCGACCTCATCGCGGAACGGACGGATCATCTGGCTGTGACAGGTGTAGCAGCCTTCGCGCATATAGATGTTGCGCCCGGCAAGCTCGAGCGGCGTGTAGGGCCGCATGCCGTCGACCTTCTCGATCGTGTTGTCGATCCAGAACAGCGGCGCGATTTCGACGATGCCGCCGATCGTGACCGCGACGAGCGCGAAGAGACCGAGCAGGCTGACATTGCGCTCGAGAATCTTGTGGCTGAAGCCCTTTTCGTCGTTGTTCTTGGCCATGGATGGGCTCCTTATTCGGCGGGCGCGAGGGCGAGCGGGCGATCCGCCGCCACATTGTGCGGAGTTTCGGTCATCGGCTTCTCGGCACGCACCTTGCCGGCGAGCGTCGCCCAGACATTGACGATCATGATGAGGAAGCCCGCGAGATACATTGCCCCGCCTGCGGCGCGGATCAGATACATCGGGTGCATCGCGGCAACGCTTTCGGCAAAGCTGTAGACGAGGTAGCCGTCAGCCCCATATTCGCGCCACATCAGCCCCTGCATGATGCCCGCAACCCACATCGACGCGGCGTAGAAAACGATCCCGACGGTTGCGAGCCAGAAGTGCCAGTTGACCATGCGCAGGCTGTAGAGGCGCGGACGGCCCCACAGGCGCGGCACGAGATAATAGACGCAAGCGAAGGTGATCATGCCGTTCCAGCCGAGCGCGCCCGAATGGACGTGCCCGATCGTCCAGTCGGTGTAATGCGACATCGAGTTGACCCATTTGATCGACATCATCGGGCCTTCGAAGGTACTCATGCCGTAGAAGGCGAGCGCCATCACCATCATGCGGATGATCGGGTCGGTGCGGATCTTGTCCCACGCGCCATTCAGCGTCATCAGGCCGTTGATCATCCCGCCCCAGCTCGGCATCCACAGCATGATCGAGAAGACCATGCCGAGCGTCTGCGCCCAGTCGGGCAGCGCAGTGTAGTGAAGGTGGTGCGGTCCCGCCCAGATGTAGAGGAAGATCAGCGACCAGAAGTGGATGATCGACAGGCGGTAGGAATAGACCGGCCGCTCGGCCTGCTTCGGCACGAAATAATACATCATCGCAAGGAAGCCCGCGGTCAGGAAGAAGCCGACCGCGTTATGCCCGTACCACCACTGCGTCAGCGCATCCTGGACGCCCGCGAAGGCGGCATAGCTCTTCGATCCGAAGATGCTCGCAGGCATCGACAGATTGTTGACGAGGTGCAGCATCGCGATGGTGATGATGAAACTGAGGTAGAACCAGTTCGCGACATAGATATGCGGCTCGCGGCGCTTCACGATCGTGCCGAGAAAGACGACGAGATAGGCGACCCAGACGATCGTCAGCCAGAGATCTACATACCATTCGGGTTCGGCATATTCCTTCGCCTCGGTGACCCCCATCAAATAGCCGGTCGCGGCGAGTACGATGAAGAGCTGGTAACCCCAGAAAACGAAACGTGCGAGCGTGGGGAAAGCGAGCCGCGCGCGGCAGGTACGCTGGACGACATAACAGCTTGTCGCGATCAGCGCATTGCCGCCAAAGGCGAAGATCACCGCCGAGGTATGCAGCGGGCGCAGGCGCCCGAAGGTCGTATATTCGAACCCTAGATTGAGCGCCGGAAAGGCGAGCTGCAGCGCGATGAACAGCCCCGCCGCCATGCCCGCGAGGCCCCAGAAAAGTGTCGCGATGACGCCCCAGCGGATCGGGTCGTCATCATAGACGCCCTCGTCCGCGGGCATTTTGAGCAAGCCGTGCGCGATCGCCTCATAATCGGCGCGCGACACGGTCGCCCAGAGCATCAGCAGGCAGGCGAGCGCGACGATGAACATGTGGACAGCAAAGGGCGCATCGACTGCCACGGCCGCCATCACCAGCGCCAACAGGGCCAGCCCGAGCCATCCCCCCGCCTTTGCTACCAGAGTGTCCATATCGCTTGCCCCTGCGTGATGCGGCTTCGTTGCCGCATGGTTCGGCACCGCTCTTGGCCGCGCGGGCGGGCAAAAACATTGACCAAGATCAACCAACAGATTGCGCGGCATCAATGCAGGGTGACCGCACCTGGGTGCAGGGAGCCCGCGTCAACGCAAGGAGCAACGACCATGAAAAAGCATAATCTCTCCCTGATTGGTGACACGCCTCGAAGAGGAGACCCGGATCGGCAAAGGCGGGACCCTGGCGGCGCAGCTGTCGCGGCTCGACCTGATCGTGCTCGACGAGCTCGGTTATCTGCCGTTCGCCCGCTCGGGAGGGCAGTTGCTGTTCCACCTCATCAGCAAGCTTTATGAGCGGACCAGCGTCATCATCACCACGAACCTCGCCTTCGGCGAATGGCCGACCGTGTTCGGCGATCCCAAGATGACCACGGCGCTGCTCGACCGCGTCACCCACCACTGCGATATCGTCGAGACGGGCAACGACAGCTGGCGCTTCAAAAACCGCAGCTGACAGCCACCTTCGGCGCCTTCAAAAATCTATCTTGCGCTGCGCGCGCCTCCGGTCGGGCTACGCCCGCCCTCCGCCGCACGCAGCGCAAGGCCATCTTCAACAAACCAGCATCATATTATCCGAAAAGGGGGTCCCTCTTCGACGCCGATCGGGGGTCCCTTTTGAACGCCGTTTGACAATCCTGCTTGTCGGCGTCGCCTTCCGCCTCGGACGCCGCTGGTTTCCGACCACCGTTCCCTCACAAGCCTGAGTATCATGACAGAACTGCCCTACACGCGCCTGCGCTCGCTGGCCGATCCCGTCCACTTCCCCGCCTTGAATGCCGAATATATCCGCACGCAGCCGGCGCTCGGATTCGGCCTGCTCGATCCAGCGCCGCGCATTCTTCTGCTCTACGGATCCTTGCGCAAACGCTCCTATTCGCGGCTCGTCGTCGAAGAAACGGCGCGCCTTCTCCAGCTCTTCGGTTGCGAAACGCGGATCTTCGACCCGTCCGACCTGCCCCTCCCCGACCAGATCGCCGACGACGATCACCCGGCAGTCGAGGAGCTGCGGCAGCATTCCATCTGGTCCGAAGGCCAAGTCTGGTGCAGCCCCGAGCGGCATGGCCAGATCACCGGCATCATGAAGGCGCAGGTCGACCATCTTCCGCTTGCCTACAAAGGCCTCCGCCCTACACAGGGGCGCACACTTGCGGTCATGCAGGTGTCGGCAGGGTCGCAATCGTTCAACAGCGTCAATACGCTCCGCATCCTCGGCCGCTGGATGCGGATGATCACCATCCCGAACCAGTCGAGTGTCGCCAAGGCCTATCAGGAGTTCGACGAGGGGGGGCGCATGCTGCCATCGAGCTATTATGACCGTATCGTCGATGTCGCCGAAGAACTTGTCCGCTTCACCGTGCTAACGCGCGGTCATGCGGACCAGCTTGTCGACCGCTATTCGGAACGTAAAGATCGAAAGGAGCCCGTGGTGACACCCGCCCAACTGGCAGGATTGCCCGGCACGTGACTATCCTCTCAAGTCATTCATGGTCGGCCTGATCTAACCGAACGGGCAAAGATAGCTGCCGGCGCGGAAGACTTCGGAGCCATACGACCGACCGGGAAAGTGCTGCCTTTCCTGCAGCGGTGTCGAGATCGAACTGATACTCGTGCCCGAGTGGAGGCTCATATTCGGCCTTAAAGAACAAACGATCGACGGCAACGCCCTTAGCCTCAAGGCTATCGGCGAAACTGACCGATTGCGGCCCCAGTGGATCCGCGTTGCCTGCGCTGACAAATGCGGGGGGATAGTTCGACGTGATGCTCGGTCCGAAATTTATAGACTCAAAGCCCTGGGCGTCGCGCCAATCACGCTTGCCGCTGTAGGCCCAACTCGTCGATTTCACGAACCATCCGATTAATCCGCCACCTTCGCCCATCTTGGTGATGTCGTAAACGCCGCAGAACAAGAGAACGCCGGCGATCTGCTGATACGATATCGACGGCACGATGCCGACGGTTCGGGCATAATCCGGGTCCGCGATCACCGCAGCCGTTTGCGCTGCGATCTGCGCGCCGGCACTGTCGCCGGCGAGAACGATGTGGTCCCGATCCACACCCAGAGCCTGTGCGTTTTGCGACAGATAGCCCAGCGCTCTGTTCACCTGCCTGACTGGCATGGGATATTTTTCGCCCGGGGCAATCGTGTAGTCGATATTCACGACTATGAATCCCTGTCCCGCCAGTATCTTCGTATAGTTGGCGAGGTCGCTCCGCCTGCCGGAGACAAACCCTCCGCCATGCACCCAGACGACGGTCGGCGCTCCGGTCAGAACGCGCTTCGGACGATGAATATCCATGAATGCATCCGCATCTTTAGGGTCGTATTGCCTTGTCTCGGTCTGGATCGAGCGTGGCAGATGCTTTTCAAGTTTCGCGGAGGCTTCGGCGGCTCCGCTGTCGAAGATCGCACGAATGACCAAGACGCTCGGCCACGGCGAGAGAAGGAATGCGGCTGCGAACGTCGCAACCGCTATGAAAAGTCCGATCAGCACCTTGCGCATGGCGGCCCCCATTGACCGTCACAATATCAGACTCGCCACCGAACTTCCATGACGCTGCTGACGACAGGGGACATCGCGATCATCGGCGAGGCTTCCCTTTCAACCTGTTCTGACGTTCTTCTCAATGTCGGGTCTCAGGCGCAAAGTTATCGTGCCCCAACATGAGAAACTCTCGATAATCAGTGAGCGTGTTGGGCGGCAGTTGGCGTATTTCGTTGAATTTCCGACGAAGGCAGGTGTCGATCTTCGAAGGCTTTCAACTTACTTCTAAAGCATTGAAATTATTGAGCGGTGCCTCCGTCGATTCTGGTCATAACAACATAGATTCGGCGCGGGACAGTCTTGTCGAACGAACGAGCTGCTTACTTGGGAAAATCCATGCTCCCGGACCCGTCGCAGAGATCCGTTCAAGTCCTCAAAATATAACGAGAAATGGCGCACCCGAAGGGATTCGAACCCCTGGCCTCTGCCTTCGGAGCAATTTGGGCTGACTATCCGAATTGCACGCTAGGACACGCCATGACACGATATGTCACTGAAACTAATAGACAATTTACTACCTTGCACCGAAATTCATATCCGAAGCTTCGCTCTGACTTTCCTCCTGCTGCTTCCGTGGTGCTTCCGCGGAAACAGCAGGTTCACGAAGGAGGCATCGCATAATGGCCAAACTAACAAAGCGCGTCGTGGACGCGGCAGCGGTCCGTGAGAAGGACTATTTCATCTGGGACGACGAACTGCCAGGTTTTGGCCTGCGCGTGTTCGGATCTGGCAAGCGCAGCTATCTGATCCAGTATCGGGCTGCGGGTCGGACCCGTCGCTACACCATCGGGCTTCACGGAATCTGGACCGCAGAAACTGCGCGTCAGGAAGCCAAGGTGCAACTCGGTCGGGTGGCACAGGGTGACAACCCTTCAGAAGAACGCCTGCTCGATCATCAAGCGCTTACCGTGAAGGAGCTGTGCTCCATGTATCTGAAGGATCTCGACGCCGGTCTTATCCTTGGGAAAGGCGGTCGGCCGAAAAAGACAACGACAATCATCACTGACACTGGCCGAATCCACCGACACATCATGCCCCTCATTGGCAACCGGCGCGTCAAAGATCTCACGAAAACCGACATCACCAAGGTCATGAAGGACATCATGGCCGGTAAGACCGCTGTGTCTGTCAAAACGAAGAAACTGCGCGGCAAGGCCGTCGTCACGGGCGGTGCCGGCACGGCCACGCGAACGGTCGGGCTTTTGGGTGGTATCTTCACCTACGCAATGGAAGCCGGGGTCATAACGACCAATCCGGCACATGGCATCCGCAAGCCGAAGGACAATGTTCGTGACCGGCGTCTGACGGAAGCTGAATATAGGATTTTGGGCGAAATTCTACGAACAGCAGCCGCGAACCCCAAATTTACAATGACGGTCGATGTTATTCGGCAGATTGCACTTACCGGGTGCCGGCGAAGTGAAATCATCGGGCTCATGTGGCGCGAAGCCGATACGGACGCAAGCTGCCTACGCCTAACGGACAGCAAAGAGGGCGCATCTGTTCGCCCTGTCGGGCTCGCCGTCGTCGAATATCTGGAGGAGCGCCGAAAGACCGCGACGGGCTCGTATGTTTTTCCTGGCCAGGACGAAGACAATGCGTTTGGCAGCTTCCCCAATCACTGGAAACAGATTTTCAGAAACTCTCTGCTTTCCGATGTGACCCCGCATGTTTTGCGTCACAGCTTCGCGAGCATCGCCAATGACCTTGGGTTTACCGAGGTCACGATTGCCGCATTGGTTGGCCATTCCAAAGGAACCGTCACCAGCAAATACATCCATACGTTAGACACTGCCCTGATTATGGCTGCCGATACGATCTCCGGCTACATTCAAGGCCTGCTAGACGGAATTGAGTTCAAACAGACTGCTTACGCGCTGGATTGGGGTTCTCGAAAGGCGGCGCTCGCTCTGTTCCTTGAGAATGCGACGGGAAAAGAGCAGGAAAAGTTATCAGTCGCCTCCTAGCCTTGGAGCTTTTCGAGCAAAGGATGCGGACTGGGCCTGACGTCGGCCTGGTCCGCGCCGCGCTTAAGTCCTATGCTGCAGGACAACGTATAAATTTCTCGGCAGCGCCGTCGAGAAACACGCGTTCGATGTGATGTCCTGCGCCTTCAACGAGGCTACGCGCTACCATTGGCAGCTCGCGAATTGAACGCTGAACGTCATCCAACGCGATCGGACTGTCGCTTTCTGGCACATCAATGCGTGTCACGTTGTTCTTGCCTGCCAGCAAATAAGCCTGACCGAGAGCATTACGTGATTGTGCTCGCGATGCCGCATTAAAGGCGCGCAAAAACGCCCAATCCTTAACGCCACCGTTTCGCACTCGCTCATCGATGGTGAAAGTAGCTTCGCCCGTTCCGAGGCTGAGGATACGCACATCCTCGCGCGCAAGATCATAGCAAGCAAGAGCGTCAACGAGTGCATTCATGACCGGATTGTTGGCCCAGATGCCACCGTCGATCATGACATAGCCGTCGTCCTCAACGCCAGGATAGTAGGACGGCGCAGCGGTCGTGTGGAGTGCGACATGCGCGAATTTCTTGTGGCGGTCCTTCTGATAATCGGGGTGGTGCGGCGTCTTATAGAGGAAGGGCTCGCCGTGGCGTCCCTCAAAACTCGGGATCACCAGCCGGGTGACGGCGCTATCCAGCACCTTGTCGCCGAATATCCGCAGCAACTCCTCCTTGAGAGCAGCTTGGTTGTGCTTCGGCTTGAACAGCCAGCGCAGAACCCTCGACACCTTCCCAATCCCGGCCGCTGGCGGAAAGATGTACTCGCCGCGTTCGAGATAGATGTTTAGCGCCTGTTGGGCAGTCACACCGTGAGCAAGAGCGAGCGCGATAATACCGCCTGTTGACGTGCCTGCGATCATGTCAAAGTGATTGGCGATCGAACCGCCATTTAAAAAACGGTTTTCGAGCTCAGCAAGGACTGCCGCAGGAAAGACGCCGCGAATGCCGCCGCCATCGATCGACAAGATGCGAAAAGGGCGACCTTGCGGCCATGGCTGCTTCAGACGCGTGTGCTGAATCGTGCCGTCCGACCGTCGCGGTGGAATATAACTCATTGGATGCTCTCCATTGCCTCAGGGGATTGCAATCCGGCGTGGCGTCCGCCGCCGGTCCAGCGCCCAGTCATCAACCAAAGTTCGTAGCAGGCGAGCCAATCGAGCGCCCAAGGCACGGTTGTGCTGGCAATAGTCATTGCTGCTGTCCATTCGTGCTCACGAGGATCAAATAGACAAAGCGTAGGATCCTCTGCGGGCGGATAGACATGGGGCAGCTGCCCCTCGGAATTTCCCGGTAAACGGATCAGCTCTGGTGAGAGCACGCGCACCTCAGGAAATGCTCCGAGTTTGTATCGTATCTCCAGTGAGTAGTTCGCATATTGCGGCCTAACACACCCTACCCAGCGGGCCGATTGCGCGCGACGGTCGACACCCCGCGCAGCGAACTGCGGCCAGGCGGCTTTCATAGATCTGACCTGTTTGTCGATGGAAAGGATAGCCGCCATCGTCATAGCTTCTTCCCGAAGAACGTGTGCGGCCGCGCTGTCGCGACCGCCGGGTTAATCATAGGGGCAGTGACCGCTGCGGCAGAGGGCAATAGCACAGCGCCCCGCCGGCTATAGAGCTGGCGGGATTGCTGGATGCCGCCGCCAACTTCGGTTGCAATCTGATGGGCGGCCCGCGTCACAACGCGGTCACCAAAATTCTCACGCAAGACGTCCATCATCGTGTTGGGGAACATCTCACCCTTGCGCATAGCCTCCAGCGAGCGCACGAGCTCACGTAGATACTCAGCGAATTCATTCTGCTGCGCGCCAGATTCAGGCCAGCGGTCTGTAAAGACATCGGCCGCGCATACCGGATTGGCAACATGCAGGAGGCGCCCGTAGAGCGAGGCCTGTTCTATGTCGCGGACAACCCAGTTTGCGATGCGAACAAGCATGGCGCTGAGCGACATATTCGGATGCGCAGCGAGTCCGGCATAGTAGGAAAGCATCACCGAAGGTGGGATACGTCCACTGTAGCTGGCATAACGGATATTGCGGTAGCGCTTCAGGAGCTGCAGCGCGAGCGTCGCCGTATTCTTGACGATGAAATCGCATTGCTCCGGCACATCGTCGACGTCAGCATCGGCGCGCGTGGCAAGACCGGCATGGTCTAGCCACCTCCGGTGGAACTCTTTCGCCATGCGGACTTCCAGCGGCGTCCGGCTCGCGTACCACTGCGCAAAACCGTAGGCGTTCATGTCGACAAAACTATCGTCTTCGGAGCGGCGCGGACCTTTGGCGTGGGTGATCAGACTTTCGCGATCGAGCGTACCATAGGCGCGTAGCGATGGGGTGACATCGAGATGCATCTTATCAGCGTAGAACAGGGTGACGCAGCGCGTCTGTCGCAGCACCCGTTGCACAGGATAGTCACTCAGCGCGGATTCGAGCTCAGTCAGGATTTCGAGAGGCGCCATATCGCGGAAACGGCCCCCGAGCTGTGAAACAATGTCGAGATCATATTCGTCATCAGTGCCGCGCGTCGAAATCGTAGCATCGATCGCCATGGATCCCTGCGGATAAAAGTGCTCGATCTGGTCAGCGAAGGCCGCCTTACCCTCGATATGGCGCCGTACCGCTTCGTAGCGTGATTTCGCCTTGTCATGCAGCGAAGGCGGCAGCTGAACGCTGAGGGCGACCTCGGCAAGAATACGGTCAAGAGGGTCGTCGAAGGGATTGATTCCTGTCGGCATAATCTGGGTGTTCACATTGATCTCCATGGCGGGCTGGACTGCATTTTTGCATCTCGTCACCGCCCGCGCGGAGTTCGGGATGATATGAGCTTAGATACCTCTACTCCGAACAAAATGGGGAGCTTGAATACGTCTGTCAAGGGGCATAGAATATAGCTACTCCGAACACGAGCTTGGGTTGAGCTAAGCGAAAGGACTAATTATGAAATTTGGTGTACGGATCAAAGACTTGCGGACAAGAAAAGGCCTGACGCTCGATCAGCTTGCGCAGGAAACGGGCTCATCGAAGAGCTACATCTGGGAGCTAGAGAACAAGAATCCACCCAGACCTTCTGCCGAAAAATTGTCCGCGATTGCGAGTGCCCTAGGGGTGACCGTCGACTACTTGATAGGAAGCGACAAGCAGACACTCAGCCAAGCGGAGGATACCGCGTTCTTCCGGCAATATAGCGGCCTTCCCGAGGAGACGCGTCGGCAGATTCGCGAGATGGCGAGCATCTTGGATACGAAATCGCGCAAATGAACGAAGCAACCCGTCCTCGCCCGCTAAAAGAGGCTGCGCGCATCACGCAGATGCTGGACATCGTGCTCGGAGCGGATCGCTTTGATAAGGCGCCGGTCGATGTGATCGGACTAGCGTTGGAATACTCGCGCCAGGTCGCGCCCGATAGCCCTATCCACGAAGTCGTCGCGCGAGAAATGCCTGGCTGCGTCGGCGCGTTAGTCTATGGGGAAGCGCGACCACGCCAATGGGCAATTATGTACCATGTCGATCAATCGGACGGGCGTCGCTCATTTACCGTCGGACACGAGTTCGCCCATTACATCCTGCATCGTCAGCTAATCGAGCAGGATGGGAATTTCGACGGCGGTATTTATTGTGATGAGAACGCGGTGGATCGCCGCGGTGGGTCTGGCATTGAGCAGGAAGCCGACGAGTTTACTGCGGCCTTGCTGATGCCGCTTCACGACTTTCGTAAACAGCAGCCGGCCACGGCAAAGGCTGACTTTGACACGCTCAGCCGCCTGGCGAAACGCTATGGGGTCTCGTTGACGGCAGCGATCCTACGCTGGCTAGAATATACCGAAACACCGGCCATGATGGTTGTATCAAACGAGGGCTTTGCACATTGGGCGAAGCCCAGTCGGGCTGCGCTAAAGTCGGGGCGTTTCATCAGGACAAGGAACACTGTCTACGAGCTGCCATCGCAGGCCTTTGCCGCCAGACGCGATTATTCGGACAATGCTCTGAGAGGCATGACACAACAAGCTGGCGTCTGGTTTCCAGAGCCGGTCCACGAAATGTGCTTTCGCTCTGACAAATATGATCTGGAGATCACCGTGCTGCAGTTCGAAACGGACGGTCCGCGCTTGCAGGCCGAGGAGGAAGAAGTCGACGTCTTTGATCATTTCAAGCTAAGCGACCAAAGGCCCGTTTGGTAGACCGGCAATCGTCATCCGCCACGCCCGGTCCCTTTCAAGATTATGCGCACGAATGCAAACATCCGCGTAAACAGATAGTCGAACTGATCCAGAGATGTCAGCGCTTCCTGCGTCGTCTCGGAATGACGTATCCGAAAGCTGTTCCCTATGGATGTCAGCTCAGCGGCCTCCCGCCCAAGGGCTTCCCTAAACCCAGAGCCCGCCGCGGCAACCCGATCCAGAAGCGCATCGGCCTGCGCGCGCTTATTGGCACCCAGCTCCAGCGTCTTCAGTCGCTCAAAAGCGTCCCACAGCTTTTCCAGCGCGTCCTGCCGATCGTCAGGCTTTGGTGAGAGAAACCGTTGGCGAGCGACTTCAA
The DNA here is from genome assembly GCF_001307295.1 of Sphingopyxis macrogoltabida. Classification (NCBI taxonomy): domain Bacteria; kingdom Pseudomonadati; phylum Pseudomonadota; class Alphaproteobacteria; order Sphingomonadales; family Sphingopyxidaceae; genus Sphingopyxis; species Sphingopyxis macrogoltabida. The sequence goes on from NZ_CP012700.1 coordinate 4,240,332, forward strand.
GCAACCGGTCCGTCTCTGCATCATCAGTCTGAAACATCGCCCAGCCGAGAGTGTCGGCGAGCGGCTGAGGGAGCAACCGACGCGCCTGCCCGGTCGATGTGATTTCATAGGCAACTGCATTCCGCCGAAACAGGAGGTTCACGTCTGCTACAAACCGCGTAAGGCCGGCATCCCTATCCCAGCTCAACCTGAAAAAACCGGCGTTAGAGCGCCGGGGTTGTAATCACGGCACCTGTTGGGCCGCGTGCTTCACTCTCAAAATCTCGACGGTGCGGGCCTCGGCCAGCACGCGATAAAAAATGATGTAGTTGGGATGCACCACCAGTTCGCGCAGCCACTCGGGCAAGCCCGGCCGCCCTTTGCGGCCAAGCTCTGGATGCTGTGCAAGCGGCTTGGTCTTGTCGCGCAATTCCTTGCCGAAGCTCTTGGCCCGCGTCGGGTTGTCCTTGCCGATGTAGCGCACGATGCCGCGCAAATCCTCGCGGGCCATAGGCCGCCACTCAATGCGGTAAGGCTTGGCCGTCATGCGCGCTTTTTCTTCGGCAAGGCGGCAATGTCGGCGTCCATCTCGGCCATGACTTCATCGTGAGGGATGTTCGGCCGGGGGTCGTCAATGGACGCCTGAATCTCGCCGGCCAGCCACTGGTTATAGGCGGCGGCTTCATGTGCGCCGCGCATGGCCTCGGCGCGGCTCTGCCGGCTGCGGGTCATGTCTTTTTGTTCGGGGTTCCAGTTGGTGGCGTCGAGCTGGGCAACGGCAATGCCCACGTCACGCAACACGATCAGCGCGGAAGTGGGATTGCCAAAGCGGCGCGGCTCGGTGGTGCGGGCCTTCACCAAAAAGGCGTCTTGGCCGCTGCGGGTGGCGATTTCGACGAAGAAGCCGCCGCCCTGCCCTTTCAGGGTTACACCCGTCACGCCGCCGGCGCTGGCCGTGGCGCGTAGCTGCTCTAAGGTCATGCTCTGCATGGTGCGCTCCTTTATCAATCAAGGTTACTTGCAAGCCTCTATTGTGCATGATTGATAGAACTCATGCAAGCGTTTCGCGCATATGGTCAATTTGGGTAGCCAAAAACAGACTAGCCAATTTAGATTGCACTTTGAGTTATTGGCCGGGTCTGCTACGCTAGGCCAAGATAGCTATACCCAAAAAGGCCATGCAATGACGACAAAGAGAAAACCGGCCAGCCCGGCCGCGCCGGTCAAAGTGGCCCGCATCTACATGCGAGTAAGCACCGAGGCGCAGGATTTGGAGCGACAGGAAGGCATCGCGCAGGCCGCAAGGGCGGCCGGGTACTACGTCGCCGGCATCTACCGGGAAAAGGCATCAGGGGCACGCGCTGACCGTCCCGAGCTGCTGCGCATGATTGACGATCTGCAACCCGGTGAAATCGTGGTGGCCGAAAAAATCGACCGCATCAGCCGCCTGCCCTTGGCCGAAGCCGAAAGGCTTGTGGCCTCGATACGCGCCAAGGGTGCCCGGTTGTCGGTGCCCGGCATCATCGACTTGGACGAACTGGCGGCCGAAGCGCAGGGCGTGCCCCGCATCGTCTTGGAGTCCGTGCAGGACATGCTTTTAAAGCTGGCCCTGCAAATGGCCCGTGATGACTACGAGGACAGGCGCGAACGCCAGCGCCAAGGCATTGAACTGGCGAAGGCTGCGGGCCGGTATGCCGGCCGCCAGACCGATACCGCCACCCATGCCCGCATCGTGGCCCTGCGCGAAGGCGGCAAGAGCATTGCGGAAACCGCGAAGCTGGCCGGGTGCAGTCAAAGCCAAGTGAAGCGCGTTTGCGCGATGGCCCGGCCAGCGGTTGGCGACAAAAAGGAGCTGGCCAGGTCGTGAAGCTGTCACCACGCAAGACAGTTTCAGCGCGCCGGCTTCACGAACTCGGCAAGGTCGATTTCACCGGCAACAAACCGGGCGGCCCGCTGCTCGTCGGCCTCGGATGGCTTGAACCCTTCAATCTGCATACGTTGCATACCTTATCCAATGCCGCAGTACCTCCGGCAATCAACTAGATAAATTTTCCGCGCCCCCCTTTTGGGCGGGTGCTGCGAACTGTGAGTGGTTTTGTAACCAGTAACACCGACGACACAGTTGCCTCACGAACCCGGATCGTACTTGCAGGGATTAAGCGAAGCTTAAGAGGGCTGTGTCCCAGGGCGCAATATTTTCAAATACTTGTGATTAATCATGTATTGTCGTTGGCAGGGTTTGCCGGTTTGATCACCTTGTGATGGCATTCCAGATACCCGACTGAGCAAAGCAGCCTATGGCAAGGATCAGGAAGATCGTAGTCGACACCAGTGGCAGGAAGGCCCCGATGAAGCCGCGCGCGACCATGAGAACCCCGGCACGAGTAAGCTCGCCCGACCTGCGGTGACAGCGGTCGTGCCGGGGGACATGGTCATCTCAGATGTTCGGTCACCAGCGCGCGCACCCGGGCGAAGGCGACTTCGACCCCGGCGATGCAGCGAGCCAGTGTGGGAGCCTCCCACAAGGCGATCTCAGCCTGCCGTATACCCCCCGTCAATTACAAGCTTCTGGCCTGTAACAAAGGAAGATTCGTCCGACATCAGGAAGACTGCGGGCTTGGCAATTTCGACAGGAACGCCCATGCGACCACCAAACTTGCCCCGTGGAACGATATCGGCTTGTTCTACCGGGTCGTTGCAGAGCGGGTGCAGTGCCGCCAGTTGGGTGAAGTCGAAAGCATCTGTTGCCAGCGTCTTCTCTTTTGCCAACTCGCCCTTATCGGCATTGACCGCAGCCTGAAACAGGGGGGTCATGATATAGCCCGGGTTCACCGTATTAACGCGAATGCCATATTCCGCCAGTTGAAGAGCCAAGGCCTTCGACAGGCCGACGACGCCATGCTTGCCCATCGTGTATTGAATCGCGTTGAAGCGATCGATTAGCACATCGCCCGTGTCCGGGTTCACGACCTTGGGGCGACCGACGACACCGTGAATACTGGATACCAGCACGATGGAGCCTTTCGTCCCGTGCTTGATCATCAGACGCGAACCGTAGAGGGCGGTGTGGAAAACTCCGTCCTCATTAATGCTTTGAATGAACTTATGGGATTTCAGGACAGCTTCCGGATCCTTGTCGAAGTCCTCGGCCGTTGCCACCCCGGCATTGGCCATAACAGCATCGACGCGGCCATAGGTCTTTTCGGTGATATCGAACAGCTTTTCGACATCCTTCGGGTCTCTTACATCTGTATGGACATAAAGAGCCCGTCCGGTGCCATATTGTTCGTTCAGGCTTTTCGCGAAGGCTTCGCCCAGTTCGTCGTTGATATCGGAGATGACGACTCCCGCAGCCCCTTCTGCCAGAGCTTCGCGAACCGTTGCCGACCCAATCGAATCATATCCCGGGATCGCAGAGACCGAGCCCGTAACCACAACAACTTTATCGTTTAGCTTACCCATGTAGACTTCTCCATTGGTTGGGTTGCGGTGACGCAAATATTGCGTGCCACCACTGTTTGCATGCGCCTGAGTATATCTTTCTCACCTGATTGTGGATCGCCTGGATCGGTGGTCCTCCACGCGTTCAGGAGGATGCGCTAGTCGAGTTTTCTCCTGAGCCGTGCACAGATGAGATCCGAACGAGAGAGAGTTGTTTTCATTGCGCCGCAAATCATGACTGTGCTTTTTAGCCTGCATTCCCCAAGTGGCGTGTCGTTTGAGGTGAAGATCGCATGTATCCGAGCGCTAGACAAGGATTTTCTGCCGCAAGCGGCACCTGCGGTCGCGCAGACTGCTGGATCTGGACGGATCAGACCGCGAAGCCGCTGTTTCCTTGCCCAGGGGCGGCGTTTTTCAGCGCAGCGGACAGATCTGTCCAGCCGCTTTCGTTCAGTTTGAGCGTGGATCGCGATCATGCGCATAGCGGTGGCGCTCGCAATCGGCGGATAGCGGCGAGGATGGCGCGTACCATCGTGCCGGTGACAGCGACCTCGGCCAGCTGGAAGGTGATGGTGCGGGCGTGACGGACCACACGTGCCCCGATCTTGATCAGCTTCAGTTGCAGGCTGGTCAACGACCAGTCGGCCATGGCCTCGGGCAGCTCGATGCAGCGCAAGAAGGTGGCCAGGTTGTACGCCAGGGCGTGCAGTTGCAGCCGCACCTCATTGTCGCGGAACTTCCGGCACGACAGCCGCGTCCAGCGAAAGGCGTATTTGCCCTCTTTGATGTGCTGCTCGGCGGTGCCGCGCTGGTTGTAGAACCGCACCACCCAGTCCGGCTCCATCGGCAGGTTGGTGACGATGAAGCCGACACGCGGGAACAGTTCGCCCGGATGCCATTCGATCTTGGCGATCACCCGGCGTTCCTTGTCCCAGGACGCCGCCTGATACTCGAATTCCTCGAAGAACCGCTTGACCTTGGTCAGTGACGGCCGCCCGACAGGGCGCGTTAGCCGATGCGCGATCTTGTCCTTGAGGACCGCGTTTGCGGGCAGCCGGATGGCGTAGAAGAACCGCGCTTCTTCCAATCGCTCATAGATCGCCGGGATCGCGTAGGCAGCATCGGCCCGGAAGAACCTGCCACCAAGGTCGCGCTCCGCGTAGCGCGCAATGACGGGGTCGAGAACATCACGCCAGCCATCGGCGCTGTGGACGTTGCCATGGCGCAGGGCGCAGCGTTCCAGCATCCCGAACTGGTTGAACAGAAAGTTGGGGTGATAGCAGCTACAGTCGAAATGGCCATTCCAGGCGGACCCTTCCTGGTCGCCATGGGTCGGGCTGACCGAGCTGTCCATGTCCAGAACGATGTACTTCAGCCCGTTCCGGTCATGGAGCCGGTCGATCCATTGCCCGTTCAGGTCGGCCAGCGCGGCACGGTTCCCGGCCAGAGCCAGCGTCTCGGTCTCGAACCGTCCCATCTGCGATGCCGAGGCCGCTTGTGCATCGACCGCTCTGCCGCCGACAACTTGGCGCATGACCGGATCGCAGGCGAGACGGTAGGCGTCGTTGACATCCTCGTATCCGGCCAGCCGCCCAAAGACTGATTGCCGGAACAGGCCGTCGAGCCGATGGACCGTGTTCTTGCCAGAGCGAGTATCGCGCAGCGCCGCTGACGCCAAATCGGACAACCCGAGCGCGTCATCAAGCTCGCGCATCACCAGAAGGCCGCCGTCGGAACTGAGCTGCGTGCCGCGAAATTCCAGCCGCACGCGAGGGTCGAAATCCACCCGATCTGCCCGTTGCAAGCCCGCACCCTCTGGGTGATCCATGAGACGCGCTCCTCGCAGCCTTCAACACCATGTTTTATATAGGAAATATAATGGTCAGGACAGCGAAATCAGCGCCTTACTTGGGAAATGTGGGCTCAAATGATGGTGACTGAAGTAAGAGTGATATCTGCCTTGAATTGGTTCGCCGACAGCACTGGCACAAAACTCGAGCAAATCGAGGATCACCGGCGTATCAGGCGCTTCGTTCACAGAAAGCGGCCACTCGACCCACGGCACTTCAGCGCTGAGCACCCGGCTGAAGGCCTGTACATCGCATCCGCACGGACTGTTCCCGTCGGGGCATTGTTCTGGAAAGCGAAAGCCAAACGAGCCATCGCCAATCCTCGTCTGGATCAAGCTGAAAAGGCCCGCCCACAGGCGCTCGTCAATGACATCGATTGTTGCAGGACGTGCCCCGTACTCACGATCCGTAAAATAGGTCGTCACCTTTTTCCCCCTCACTTCACAGAGCGGTTCACTCGATCGGCAATGTCTGCGCATCGCTCGATCAGAACCTCGAACGACTCCGCGTCCTCAAGCAATAGCCCGTCCTCAATCATTTGCGCATAATCGGAGGCGAGTGCCGTGCGCGCTTCGCCGCCCGGCACGAGCTGCAACAATCCATTTACAGCAGCCTCATAGTCGACGGACGCGCCATCAGCCGCTTTCTCGGCGAAAAACATACTCTTATGTCTGGCCACTGCTTGGGCAAGATCTCGATCCGCCGATGCTGCCGCCGCAATCCCGGAACCATCCAAACGGACGATGTCATGCCAATGGCGTGCAAAGCGCTCCCCGCGAAGCCGCTCCTGTAAGCAGAAGACATGGATCGCGGTCGCTTTCTCCCAGAACGTTCGCTCGGCATGCATCACCCGCGGTGTCGCTGTCGGAAATGTCACACCGTCAACCAGACCGGCTGCATCGCAGATCACATCGCGCAGGCTGGCCGGTTCGCCCGTCGAGCGAGCTCCGCATTCCAACATGACGCTGGGCGCGACATAACCGGAACCGGCGGAGGTCGCCTCATAGTCGATGAAGAGCTTTTCTCCCTCGACCCGCGTCACAGCCGAAACACCCTGCGCGCCAATGACGTCGGCGATCAATGGCTGCACTGTAGCTGAAATCCATTCCGGCAGCCGGTGGCGCACTGCTTTGGACCAGCGCCTTTCTTCGCTACGTGTTGTCGGCAGGCCCTCACCATTATCGCCGACCAGATCAGGCGCTATTGCCCGGATGTCATAGGTCAGATCGACATCTTCCGAGAAGCGCTGGATGATGCCATAGGCCTTTGAAAGCGAGGTTCCACCCTTGAAGGCAAGATGGTCGCCGAAGGCAGAACCGAAAATTGTCTGAAGCGCCCAGACGACCCAGACATCCTTTTCAAGCAGATGGGCGGGCCGTCCCGAGCGATCGGCGGCTACGCCTAATGCGTCGCGACGATCCTGGGCTGTCAAAGACAAAAAGGGCTCAGCCATGAGCAGCCTTGCTGACGCTTCGAGCCAGCCATGTCGGAAACTGAGGTGCAGCCGTCACCAATTCGCCAAACGCTGTTGGGGGCAATTTTCCTTTCAGGGTCTTAAGCGCCGTTTCTGCCTTCTCAGGGCCGAGCCAGGCCAAAGCGCGAACCGCTTGTCCTGCCGGTCGATCGGCCAGAGCGAGCTGCCAGCGCGGTGCATGCCGCAACTCCACAAGCTGCTTGCCCAGGGTCATGGTGCGGCTACGACCTGATGTCAGATAGACGGAGCGAACCGGGACCTGCGTCGTCAGCCCGAGCGCGTTTGCCGCAGCCGCGCCATTCGGTACGATAATCTCACCTCGTTGTGCCGCCAGAGCCTCGACCGCCTGCTCTACCGAAGGAGCGCGCGTGCCAAACCGACTCTTGATGGGGTGCAGATAAACGCCTCGTCCGGCGCGGATCAGTTGTCCGCGTACGGCAAGACGCGACAAGGCTTGATCCACCCCCGCGCGGTTGCCGAGATGGAGCAGGCTCTTCGCGGCCAGCGGCGTTCCTTCCGGAAGTCCCTCGGCATAGGCCAGTATCTGTTCGGTCAAATGTTGCACAGCAAAACTCCTGTCAGAAAGATAGGCAGTTTTCTGACAGTTTTCAATATGGAGTGTCCGACAAGGGAAACCTTGAGGGGAAAGCCTTCCCCTGCGGACGAGCCAATGTCTCGGCCGACCCCTTCTGCGGGGAGACCCCGCAACGCCCCCTTCAGAGTGAGAGTGCGGACGGATTTTCCGTGACGGGTTGATGGCTGGAGGAGAGGCTTCCGGCGCCCGTCGCGGAGATCATCCCGATGGCCAGACAGGGTCGTAACCTCGCGGAAGGTGGCGCGCGCAGCAACCTTTACGACGACATCACCAACAAGATCATCGCCGAGCTGGAGCAAGGGCGGTTGCCATGGGTCCAGCCTTGGGGTGCGTCGCCTGATACCGCCCCGCTGGGCCTGCCGAGAAATGCTTCAACCGGCCGGTCCTATTCTGGTATCAATATTCTCATCCTCTGGGGCGCTGTCATCCAGCACGGCTTCCCTGGTCAGGCGTGGCTGACTTTCCGCCAGGCGCTTTCGCTCGGCGGAAATGTCAGGAAGGGCGAACGTGGCACCACCGTCGTTTATGCAGATCGTTTCACCCCCGAGGACGAGAAACGCCGTGCCCGCGAGACGGGTGAAGATGCGCATGCCATACCGTTTCTGAAGCGGTTCACAGTCTTCAATGCCGCACAATGCGATGGTCTGCCCGATGACATCACGGCAGTCGCGGCGCCACCGCCGCCGGGCCTGATCGAACCTCGGGTCGAGGCGCTGATCCATGCCACCGGCATCGACTTCCGCATTGGCGGCGATCGCGCCTTCTACATGCCCTCGCTCGACTATGTGCAGGTGCCGCCTCCGCAAGCCTATTTCGAGCCGATCAACTGGCACAGAACGGCCCTGCACGAGCTGGGTCACGCCAGCGGCCATCATAGCCGTCTCAACCGCGATCTGACCGGCTCGTTCGGCTCGAAGAAATACGCCTTCGAGGAAATGATTGCCGAGCAAACCGCGGCTTTCAGCTGCGCCGCGCTCGGGATCGTGCCGACCGTGCGCCATGCCGACTATATCGGGTCGTGGCTGGAGGTCATGCGCGAGGACTCCCGCGCCATTGTTCGCGCAGCCTCGCAGGCCAGCAAGGCCGCGGACTGGCTACTGTCGCATCTGCCGGCCGAGAACGCCGGGGAGCCGGATGCCAGCGTAACCGAAACCGATCGGAGGGCTGCGGCATGATCCTCCTGACCGGCACACAGCGCGACCGCCTGCTGGCCAATGGTCGTCAGCGCGATCAGGATCACATTCCGGTCGTGAAGTTCTTCAACCCCCTCGGCGCGGGCGTCTGGCTCGCCACCGAACTGGATGAGGATGGCGACATCATGTTCGGCCTTGCCGATCTCGGTTATCCCGAACTGGGCTCGTGGAGCCTGAGCGAGATGCAGTCAGTCCGGCTGCCCTTCGGCATGGGCATCGAGCGCGATCTGCTGTTCACCGGCGATTTCTCGATCTCGGTCTGGGCTGAGGCCGCCCGCGAGACCGGCAGCATCCGCGCCGCTGAACGTCTGCTCTACCGCGTCGGTGCGAGCTTTTCCCGTACATCCGCCGATACAGAAAACCGGAGTGCCTGATTTCCGGGTTTCAGGTTCTGCGGCTGGCGTCGCTCTCTTCAGAGGAAGAGGGCGGCGCTTCGCTTCGTGACGGGCTGATAGCCGGAGAGAGAGGCTCACCGGCGTCCGTCATGGAGTCACTGACATGGCCACTGCCGTTCAGAAGATCACCCTGTCGTCCTCACGCGACATTCCTTTCAACAAGCTGGTCCTCAGCCAGTTCAACGTCCGGCGTGTCAAGGCCGGCATCTCTGTTGAGGAACTGGCCGAATCCATCGCCCGTCGCGGCCTGATCCAGTCCCTGCATGTCCGCCCGGTCGTGGATGCCGAGGGCAAGGAAACCGGCATATTCGAGGTGCCCGCCGGCGGTCGCCGTTTCCGGGCACTGGAATTGCTGGTCAAGCAAAAGCGTCTCGCCAAAATCGCACCGGTCCCCTGCGTTGTGTCGGAAGCCAGCGCCGATGTGCTGATCGACGAGGTTTCACTCGCCGAGAACATCGAGCGCGCACCGCTTCATCCGCTCGACCAGTTCCGCGCCTTCCAGGCCATGCGCGAAAAGGGCATGACCGAGGAAGCCATCGCCGCCGCCTTCTTCGTGGACGCCAAGGTGGTCAAGCAGCGCCTGCGTCTGGTTTCTGTCTCACCGGCATTGCTCGACGTCTATGCCGAGGACGGCATGACGCTGGAGCAGCTCATGGCCTTCAGCGTCAGCTCTGACCATGCGCGGCAGGAGCAGGTCTGGGACGCGATCAAGGATGGCTGGCAGAAAGAACCCTACCACATCCGCCGCCTGCTGACCGAAACCACGGTCCGCGCCGCCGACAAGCGGGCGGTTTTTGTTGGCATTGCCGCCTATGAGGAAGCCGGCGGCTGCGTCTTGCGCGATCTCTTCCAGCAGGACGATGGTGGCTGGCTGCAAGATCCGGTGCTGCTCGATCGGCTGGTGGGCGAAAAGCTGAAGGCCGAAGCCGAAGCCATCGCTGCCGAGGGCTGGAAGTGGATCGAGGTCGCCATCACGTTTCCCTATGGACACGACCATGGACTGCGGCAACTTGTCGGCACTACCGTCGACCTGACCGAGGAAGAGCGCACAACGCGCGAGACGCTGCGCGACGAATATGACCGGCTTGAAGCCGAATATGGCGAGGCTGAAGAGCTGCCTGACGAGATCGACGCCCGCCTCGGTGAGATCGAAAAGGCGCTGGAAACCTTCGAGCGCCGCCCGATGACCTTCGACCCCGATCAAATCGGCATGGCTGGCGTCTTCGTCAGTATCGACTCCGATGGCTCCCTGCTGGTCGAACGCGGCTATGTTCGCGCCGAGGATGAAACGCCTGCGGAACCGGAGGCTGAGATCATTGACCCGGAAACCGGCGAGGTGATCCAGCGGGCAGAACCGGAGGAAGGCCGCATGCGTGCAGTCATCACACTGGGCGGCCAGTCTGTCGAAACTGAGGAGGAAGACGAGGCAGACACCATCAAGCCGCTGCCCGATCGCCTGGTCAGCGAGCTGACCGCCCATCGCACGCTGGCACTGCGGGATGCGGTGGCCGTGAACCCGCAGGTCGCCATGACGGCACTGCTGCACCGGCTGGTCATGGATTGCTTCATGCCGCATTCCAGTCGCGGGTGCCTGGAAGCACAGGTCCGCGAGGTGCACCTGCCCGCACAGACCGAGGATCTGCGCGACAGCGCGTCCGCCAAGTCGATCGCAGACCGGCACGAACGCTGGGGCGATCATGTCCCGGCAGACGATGCCGCCCTCTGGGATTGGCTGACCGATCTTGATGACGGTCCGCGCATGGACCTGCTCGCCCATTGCGTCAGCTTCGGTATCAACGCGCTCTATGAGAAGCCTAACCCCTACAGCGGCATGGGCGTCAGCCAGCACGGGTTGGACATCCGCCTGTCGCAGGCTGACCGGCTGGCCCGTTCGACCGGCCTCGATATGGTGGCTGTGGGCTGGCGACCCACAGTCGGCAATTATCTCGGCCGAGTGACCAAGCCGCGCATTCTCGAAGCCGTGCGTGAGGGGGCTGGAGACCGGGCCGCCGATCTGATCGGGCATCTCAAGAAGGGCGACATGGCGAAGGAGGCCGAACGCCTGCTGGCCGAGACCGGCTGGCTGCCCGAGCCGCTGCGCATGGTGGACGACGGTATCGAAGTCGATCCGGCATCGGGCGCTGCGGCGGAAGCCGACGATCTGCCCGATTTCCTTTCCGGCGATGGCGAGGACGACCCGGCTGACGACGAGGAAGAACTGCATATGGTCGCTGCTGAATAGCACACATGCGGGGCGGCTTCGGTCGCCCCGTTGACCACCCTCCGTTTCCGCAACTTGCCCGGTCCTCGTGATCGGGCTTTTTCTTTGGAGATTTCCATGTCTGCCAACATCGGCATCGATCAGATTTTTCGGGAGGACCGTGAACATCCCCCGTCGGATCGCACCTTACCGTGGATCGAAACCCGCGATGGAATCACTGTTGTCGTTGAGCCAAAGCCTCACTGGGCCGAAGACATGCGGGTGTTCCGGCTCGATGCCCGTGAGTATTGCCGCTACGCCGAGTGGACCGCTCATGGTGCTCGTGCCCGTTTCTTCGGTCATATCGATACCTCGGGCGATGATCTGATAATGAAGGCGCGCGCGATGATCGCCCGAGAACTTGCCGATGGGCTTTGGAGCTGAAGACCCAATCGCAGGGCGTCTGGCCGTGAGGATGGGAGGTCTGCACCGGACGGGTCCAATCCGGCTTCACCATGCAATCCGCCATTCCCATCAGGACAAGCCGCATGGGTGCCGTCTCTGGCCTGAAGGGAACATGATCCTGAAGCCAGCATGGCGGCAAGGCTGGCGCGGCAGAGCATCTGCGACGGGTATCCGGCATTCTGTCAGATGCGAAAAACCACCCCCGCTTCCATTCGCAAACCTTGGTCTGATCCGTCTCTTTAGCATTCAACCCATGAAGGGTCGGCTTACGCGCGCGTGCCGCCCTCGGGTTTCGGGAAGAGTCCGAACGCCCTCGGGTGATTGCAGATCCGGTCAGACACTTCGGGCGCCTGTCGCGCGGGGGATGGTCCCCCGCCTCCAAAGACAGGAGCCGGAACCCATGTCCTATGCAGATGCCACCGCCTTCGCCGCCAGCCTCGCCACCACGCTGATGGTTTCGATCGTTGTGTTCCAGGCCGGGGACGGCACCCATGCCGCTTGCCCCGCCGCCGAGTTCGACGGCGACGACGACATGGTGAAGCTGGAGCTGGACCCGTGGGAGTAAGGCGCGAAAGCGCCTCATCCTCGACGGCCCGAGCGCGGCAGCCCGCGCTTCGGGCCTTCAGCTTTGCGATGGTTGCCCATCGCCAGCAGCGGAACCGGGGCGCACCCGGTCAGAGAGGAAGAGTGCGGGCCGTTCGGCCGTGACGGGTTGAGGGTCGGAGAGAGAGGCTCACCGGCGCCCGTCATGGAGTAATCCCGATGACCTTTGCCCGTTCCGAAACCTTCCGTTCCATCGGTCATATTCTGGCTGCCGATGTTCTGCCCGCGCTTTATCGAGCGCAAAAGCTGCCGCTGCGCATCTCGTGCCTTGGCGTGGCCAGCTATGACGCCAGTGACGCGGCGAACAGTTTCGACCGCGTGATCCCGCTTGGGGAATGCCCGTCACCGGAAGAGGCCATCCAGGCCGCAGCCTTGCGCGTGGCGCGCGGTGATATTTGCACGGGGCCGGACAGCTTCCCGTATTTCCAGCCCCGCATCCCGCTCATTCAGGACCGAGATCAGCGCCTGGTCCTCGCCGGCGAAATCCGCGCCGGCCTTATCCTCTGGCAACAGCCAGTCGCATCCGATGCCGAAGCACGCAGGATCGTGACAGAGGCCAGCCGCCTGCGCGGTATGGCATTCCGGGCAGCGGCCTCAACCGAGGCCCGCGCCTTGCGTTACCGCGCCGCCACGCTGGAGGCCCGCTTGGTCGATCCCTTCTGGCGCGAGACCTCGGCCGATCTGCTTCGCCTGCCGCTGGCCGCCTGAGCTTCACCCATTCAAAACCATTCGGCTCGGCCTTATGCCGAGCCATGTCATGTCCGGAGACCGTCATGGCCGACTATTACACGCACTTTTCTTGCCTGCTTGACGTGGGCACTCCCGAGAACGCCGCCCGCGCGCTCAATCTCTACAACGCTCTGGCTGCTGAAAATGCTGCCGAAGATCCGCCATCGGACGGCTTCCTGCTCTCCATCCAGCCAGAACATGGTGGCACACAACTCTGGATGCGTGACGATGTCACTGGCGATCCCGAGCATGTCATCCAGTTCGTCAAACGCTGCGCCACCGAGTTCCGCCTGACGGGCTTATGGGGCCTTCAATACGCAAACAGCTGCTCAAAACCGCGCATCGATGGATTTGGTGGCGGCGCGCATGTTCTCGATCTCGCCACAGGCGAAACGGTCGACTGGATCTATACCGATGGCTGGCTTTCCTCGGTTCTCGACGGGAGAGATCCCTATGCCTGAGATCATCGAAACCACCGTCTATCGCTTGGGCGAATTGTCCGATGCGGCGAAGGACAAGGCCCGCGCCTGGTATCGTGAGGGCGGCTTCGACTATGACTGGTACGATGCCGTCTATGAGGATTTCCAGCGCATCGCCGAAATCCTCGGGCTGAACCTCAAGACCCGCACCGTTCGGTTGATGGGCGGCGGCACACGGCAGGAACCCTGCATCTGGTTCCGGGGCTTTTGGTCGCAAGGTGACGGTGCCTGTTTTGAAACCTGGTATTCCTACCGCAAACATGCGCCACGCCTGATCCGGGAATACGCCCCGCAGGACACCGAACTGCACCGCATCGCCGACGCCCTTCAGGCGATCCAGCGCCGCAACTTCTATCAACTTCGCGCCGATGCCAGTCATCGCGGCCATTATTATCATGAATACTGCATGTCGATCTCGGTCGAGCGCGACAGCCCGACCTGGCAGGACATGACCGCCGATGCCGAGGAGACGATCATCGAGGCGCTGCGCGATCTGGCTCGCTGGCTCTACCGCCAGCTTGAGCGCGAATATGATTATCTGTCCTCGGATGAAGTGGTCGATGAAACCATCGCCGCCAATGAATACACCTTCACCGAGGGCGGTCGCCGCTTCGGATGATCCTGAGATGACACTGCCAAGCGCCCCGCCGTCCGGTCGGGGCGCTTTTTTCATGCTGCGCTTTGAGAGTCAGAGGCTGGCCGGAAGGGGTCAGGTCCGGGTGGTCGAGAGAGAGCGCCGTCCGGGCTTGTCCTTCCCGCTCTCCTGAGGTTCCCGACATGAACATGGTTTCCCCCGTGGCCGATCCGGTCACGCCGCTGGCGGCTGCGCCCGCGATCCTGGCTGCGGCCAATCTTCTGCTCCCCCATCTGGAACGCGGCCAGCGCATCGATGCCGCCACCTTGCGCGGCGCGATGGAAACGGCCTTCGGAGCGTCCGACGCTACTGGCGCCTGGGACTGGAAGCTGGCCTATGAGGCGTGCGAAGTCGCCACCGTCCTCTTCCTGCGCAAATACGGAAAGGCGCTTTTCCGCAAAGCCGTATCTCCGGCCGCACGGATTTCCGTGCTGGCAAAGATCGCGGGGCTGTTGCCCACGCAGACCCGGCGTTCCGAGGAAAGCCAGAACTTCCAGCAGTTCAGCACACCTCTGCCATTGGGCCTTGCCGCTTTGACAGCCGCTGCGATCACGCCTGATGACAGGGTGCTGGAACCATCGGCTGGCACCGGCCTTCTGGCGATCCTGGCGCAGACCATCGGCGGTTCGCTGATCCTCAATGAACTCGCCGATACCCGCGCCGATTGTCTCGCCTCGCTCTTTCCGGCCTTTGCCGTCACCCGGTTCGACGCCGCCCAGATCGACGATCATCTGGCCCCGGATGCCGTCCCGTCCGTGGTGCTGATGAACCCGCCATTCTCGGTCATGGCCAATGTCAGCGGGCGTGTTGCTGATGCGGCCTACCGCCATGTTGCCTCGGCGCTGGCCCGTCTTGCCACCGGCGGTCGGCTGGTGACGATCACTGGCGCAGGCTTTGGTCCCGAGGCTCCGGCATGGCGGGACGCTTTCATCCGCTTGCAGGCCCGTGGCCGTGTGGTGTTCAGCGCCGCCGTCGATGGCGCGGTCTATGCAAAGCACGGCACCACGATCGACACGCGGTTGACCGTGATCGACAAACTGCCCGCCGAGGATTCGGCCAGTTTCCCGGCCTCGCTGGGGATCGCGCCTGATGTTGCCACGCTGATCGGATGGATAGAGGCGCATGTCCCGCAGCGTTCGCCGGTATCATTGCCGAAGATCGTGGTGCCCCCTTCAACCTCCGCGCCGAAGACCGTGCGAGGCTATCTCGCCCGTTCAGCCGCCACGCGGCCAGCCGCTGCTCCCGCCAGTGATCCGGAGGGCGTCGAACTTGCCTATGACACCGTGGACTGGACACCACCGGACGGCGCTCGCCTCTCCGACGCCATCTATGAGGAATATGCGCTGCAATCGCTGCGCATTGCTGGCGCGCAGTCGCATCCGACCAAGCTGGTGCAATCCGCCGCCATGGCCTCGGTCGCACCGCCGAAGCCCTCCTACCGCCCCATGCTGCCCACCGACATCTGCGCGCGTCTGTCGGACGCCCAGCTTGAAACGGTGATCTATGCCGGTGAAGCCCATGCCGATCATCTCGCCGGTGCATGGACCGTGGACGAGCATTTCGACAATGTGAGCGCCGCGCCCGAAGATGCTGCCGGATCGATCCGCTTTCGACGGGGCTTCATGCTCGGTGACGGAACCGGCGCTGGCAAGGGCCGCCAGTCCGCCGCCATCATTCTCGACAACTGGCTTCGCGGTCGGCGCAAGGCGATCTGGATCTCCAAATCCGACAAGCTGATCGAGGATGCGCAGCGCGACTGGTCGGCGCTCGGTATGGAACGCCTGCTGGTGACGCCGCTGTCGCGCTTCCCTCAAGGCGCAAGGATCGCGCTGTCGGAAGGCGTCCTTTTTACCACCTATGCCACGCTGCGTTCCGACGACCGTGGCGAGAAGGTTTCGCGCGTCAAACAGATCGTCGAATGGTTGGGGTCCGATTTCGATGGAGCCATCATCTTCGACGAGAGCCATTCCATGCAGAACGCCGGTGGCGGAAAAGGAGAACGCGGCGATGTCGCCGCCTCACAGCAAGGACGTGCGGGCCTGCGGCTCCAGCACGCGCTGCCTGATGCCCGCGTTGTCTATGTCTCAGCGACCGGCGCCACTACCGTCCACAATCTCGCCTATGCGCAGCGCCTTGGCCTCTGGGGCGGTGAGGATTTCCCATTCCAGACCCGCGCCGAGTTCGTCGAGGCAATCGAGGCCGGCGGCGTGGCGGCCATGGAAGTGCTGGCCCGCGATCTGCGATCTCTTGGCCTCTATACCGCGCGGTCGCTCTCCTATGATGGCGTCGAATATGAACTGGTCGAGCATCAGCTCACCGACGAACAGCGCCGGATTTACAATGCCTACGCGGGGGCTTTCACCGTGTTATGGCGAGCTGCGCATAAGATACCTTATCGCGAGGAAGCGGTAATGCGGAGGAGCGCGGCGTAACCGGCGAATTCCCATGATAGTGTGCGCAGTTGCTGCGCATTATATTGGTTGCGAACCTCGGCGGTCCCTGGACCAGCTGAGGAGGCAATCATGTTGAAGTTGCATGACGAGTTGATCACCGAACTCTCGAATTCGCTCACCACACAGAATTACAATCCCGTGGTCGTGGCGAACCACCGTCTCTACGCCCGCGCGTTTCTCGATTATCTGGCCGAGTGCGATATACAGGTCGAGACTGTGACGCCGCAGCAGGTCGATCAGTATTTTGGCTATGCGGTTCAGGATTTTGAGATCCAGTACGGTCGGCCTCCCAGTGCGCGTTGGCACATGTTGCCCCGCACCGCGATCGCCAAGCTCCTCCGGCTTGCTCAAGGCAATTGGCCCCCGGACGCAGAAATGATCGGTCCCGATGACGAGCATCGACATGAAATTTGCCGCGAATACGAGGCATGGCTGCGCGAGGAGCGCGGTTTGGCAAGCGCGTCCATTGCGGCGCTGATGTGGGAGGCGCGAAACTTCCTGCGATGGCAGTTCGACCGGGCCGGTGCCGCCAGCCTCGAAACGTTGAGCATCGTGGACATCGATCTCTACATGGACATGCGCGCGCCTGGTTTACGGCGCAAATCATTGGCCGATGTCGCTGAGCGTCTCCGTTCGGTGGTTCGCCATCTGCATCGGACGGGTTGCATCCCGACCGATCTGACGCCACACATCATCGGCCCCATGCTCTATGCCTACGAAGATGTGCCGTCGACGCTGGAAAGGAGCCAAATCGCCGCGGTTCTGGCGACAACGCAGGAGGACAGATCGCCACGCGGACTACGCGATTATGCGATACTTCAGCTGCTTGCCACGTATGGGCTGCGCGAAGGTGAGATATGCCGCCTTCGGCTCGATGACGTGGACTGGCGCGCAGAATCCCTCCGGATCTGCCACACCAAGACCAACGCGTACTCGTACATGCCGCTAATGGTGACTGTTGGTGAAGCGCTGCTGGATTATCTGCGCCTTGGGCGGCCCCAGGTTGAAGTGCGGGAAATCTTCGTCCGATCCTGCGCACCCTATATCGCAATGACGAACCTGTACGGCATGATCCGCGGTCGGTTGGCCGCCGCAGGCGTAGTGCCAGCAGGAAAGCGGGGGCCGCATGTCTTCCGCCACGCACGTGCGGTCGAAATGCTGCGGGCATCGGTCCCGCAAAAGATCATCGGCGACGTGCTCGGGCATCGATCCACCGAATCCACCAATACTTATCTCAAACTGGCAACAGATGATCTCCGAGCCGTGGCACTCGAGGTGCCTGGAATGGAGGTGCTGTCATGAGCGCCTGGCACGATCCCGATCGCACCGTCGTCGACGCCTTCCTGGTAAAATCGCAGTTCCGGCCGGGAAGCGTACCGACATATCGCTGGTTCCTTTGCACCTTCGAAGATGTTGCCCGCCGGCATCCGGCGGTGGACCGGCAGATGCTCGACGCCTGGCTGAAGGAGATGCAAAAACGTTGGCGATTGTCGACGCTGCTCAATCAGGTCTGCATTGTCGACCGCTTCCTCGACCACCTCGTCGAAATCGGGCTGATCGCCGACAACCCTGTTGCTGCACTTCGCCGTCGGTACAACGTCAAGCAAAGCAAGCCGATCTGGCGGGCCTTGGCTTCCCCGAATCCCGACGAATCCTTGGCCGCGTTACGACGGCCTGCGCCCTTCGGCAGCGTGCTGGGTGACTTCATGCAAGACCATGTCATGCTGATGCGCAGCCGGGGATATCAATATGAAGCGCAGGCTCACTGGCTGCTGCGGTTCGATCGGTTCCTTCAGGCCCGTCCCGACCTCGCGGAGCAACCACTTGAGGCAATGATTGCGAGCTGGGCGGCTGCCAAGCCGACCCGCAACCACGCGGCTGAATGCCAGAAGCTGGCGCGCATCCTGACCAAGGCGCGGTTCCGCCTCGATCCGACTATCCCGCCAAAGCGCTTCAATCCCCGGCCAGAGCGGGAAGTAGCGCGGGAGCATCGGCAACCGCATATCTTCAGCCCGGCTGACGTTCGGCGTATGCTCGATACCGCACGGACTTATCCGTCGCCGGACGCTCCGCTGCGGCCGTTGACCCTCTACACCATGATCATGCTGGCCTATTGTGCCGGGCTACGGCGAAGCGAGCTGGCATGGCTCGATCTTGGTGACGTGGACCTGCAATCAAGCACGATCACGATCCGGGAAACGAAGTTCTACAAGACCAGGATCTTGCCTCTATCCGACAGTGTCGCGGTCGAACTGCGCGCGTACATCGATGCGAGGCGGCGCGCTGGCGGCCCACAGAACCCGAAATCAGGGCTGTTCTGGCATGCCCACTTAAATGACCGCTACAGGCCCGAGGCGGTTACGACAATGATTACCAACGTCATGCGCCGTGCTGGGCTCAAGCCCGCTTCGGGCCGGACCGGGCCGCGGGTCCATGACCTTCGTCACTCGATGGTGGTGAACCGCATCCTCCAGTGGTACCGGTCCGGCATTAACCCTCAGGAAAAACTGCACTTCCTCTCGACCTACATGGGGCACCGGGATCTCCACTCCACGCTGGTCTACATCACCGTCACGCAGGATCTGTTGCAGGAAGCCAGTGAACGGTTCCGCGCGCTCGGCGCCCCGTGCCTTGTCACGGAGGCGCGGCCATGAGGAAAGGCAATCCATTGCCCGCGTTGTTGCGGGCGTTCTTCCAGGAGTGGCTGGCCGAGCAGCGCAGCGCGTCAATCCACACGATCCGCTCTTATCGCGACACCTGGCGGCTGCTGCTTCGGTTCGTCGCGGAGCGAAAAGGCTGCGGGGTCGCGCGGCTGACGCTCACCGACGTCTCGGCCGGCGAGGTGCGCGCGTTCCTTCATCATACCGAGCATGGCCGCAAGACCACGATCGGCACGCGGAACTGCCGACTGGCCGCCATCCGCAGCTTCTTCAGCTTCGTGGCGGACAAGAATCCGGAATACATCGCGCAGTGCTCAGAGGTCCTGGCTGTTCCGTTGAAGCGGGAGCCCACCTCCGCGCCGTGCTACCTCGAGCCCGAGGAGGTCGAGGCCATCCTCGCCCAGCCCAACCGATCGACACTCGAAGGGCTGCGCGACCATGTACTGCTCTCGTTCCTCTATAACAGTGGCGCGCGAATCCAAGAGGCGCTTGACCTCTGTCCCGAAGCAATCCGGTTCGATGCACCGAACTTCGTGCGTCTTTACGGCAAGGGGCGCAAGGAACGCATCTGCCCGCTCTGGCCAGAAACCGTGGCATTGCTCAGGAAGCTACTGGAGCGACAGCCGCGTGCGCCCGATGAGCGGATCTTCGTCAATCGATACGGTGAACCGCTAGGGGCGTCAGGGGTGCGGTTCAAGCTCAACGCCTACGTGGAACAAGCCGCGAAATCGACGCTGACCCTCCAGTCAAAACACGTTACGCCTCACAGCTTCCGGCACGCGACCGCCGTCCACCTCGTTGCCGCCGGAGTCGATATCACCGTCATCCGCAGTTGGCTCGGGCACGTCAGTCTCGATACGACCAATCACTATGCTCAGGCCAATCTGGAGACCAAACGAAAGGCGCTGGAACAGGTTGGCGCCCCGGCGGCGAGCAACGTGCCACCTTCGTGGAAGCGAGATGCCAATCTGATGGGATGGCTCGACACCCTATAGAATAATGTGAAGGACGTGGCGAAATGTTCCGCAGCTTTGCAGGACTACGCCGCGTTCCTCCGCATTACCGCTTCCTCGCGATAAGCCGTCATTCACAACAATCTCGACGCGGCGATGGAAGCGGCCAACATCACCGGGAGCGAGGGCACGCTGAACCGTCAGGCGAAGTCCGCCGCCCGCTCGGCTTTCGAGAGCACCAAGCAGCGCTTCTTCGGCCACCTCTTGACCTCCATGAAAACCCCGACACTGATCCGATCTATCGAGAGCGATCTGGAAGCGGGTCACGCCGCTGTCATCCAGATCGTCTCGACCGGCGAAGCCCTGATGGAACGGCGGCTGTCCGAGATCCCGACCGAGGAATGGAACGATATTTCCGTCGACGTTACGCCGAGGGAGTACGTAGGCTCGTATTTGCAGCATTCCTTCCCGGTCCAGCTCTATGAGCCGTTTACCGATGGCGAGGGGAACCTCTCGTCACGCCCCGTCTTCCGTGATGGTCAGCCGGTGGAATGCCGCGAAGCCGTAGCCCGGCGCGACGAGATGCTGGAGCAACTCGGCTCGCTTCCACCCGTTCCGGGGGCGCTCGATCAGATCGTGCAGCGCTTCGGCACGGATGTGGTGGCCGAGGTCACGGGGCGTTCGCGCCGGATCGTGCGCAAGGGCGAAGGTGTATCGGCACGCCTTGCGGTCGAGAACCGTGCACCCTCCGCAAATCTTTCCGAGACCTCGGCCTTCATGGATGACCAGAAGCGCATCCTGGTCTTCTCGGATGCCGGTGGCACAGGGCGCAGCTATCACGCCGAACTCTCGGCGCGGAACCAGCGTCTGCGCGTCCATTACCTGCTCGAACCGGGCTGGAAGGCCGATGCCGCGATTCAGGGGCTGGGCCGCACAAACCGGACCAATCAGGCGCAGCCGCCGCTGTTCCGGCCCATCGCCACGGATGTCAAAGCCGAGAAGCGCTTCCTCTCGACCATCGCCCGCCGCCTCGACACGCTGGGCGCGATCACACGCGGCCAGCGCCAGACCGGCGGACAAGGGCTGTTCCGTCCCGAGGACAATCTGGAATCCGCCTATGCCCGCGATGCGCTGCGCCAGCTCTATCTGCTGATCGTGCGCGGCAAGGTCGACGGCTGCTCGTTGGAACGGTTTGAATCCGCCACCGGCCTGAAACTGATGGATTCGACCGGCATCAAGGACGAACTGCCGCCGATCACCACCTTCCTCAATCGCCTGCTGGCCCTGACCATCGAGTTGCAGGGCATCCTGTTCTCGGCCTTCGAGCAGCTTCTGCAAGCCCGGATCGACGGGGCGATTGCATCCGGCACCTATGACATGGGGCTGGAAACTCTGAAGGCGGAGAGCTTCATCGTCACCGGCCGCCAGGTGATCCATACCCATCCGGGCACGGGGGCGGAAACCCGGCTCATGACCCTGACTGAACGCAAGCGCAATCAGCCGGTCACGCTCGATGCCGCTCTGGCTGAACTGGATGATCCCCGTGCAAGATTGCTCATCAACGAACGATCCGGTCGTGCCGCCGTTCAGATCCCGACCACCAGCGTCATGCTGGATGATGGCGAGATCGAACGCCGTGTGCGGCTGATCCGGCCGATGGAGGCGATGAACATTCCGGTGCGGGCGATGGGTGAGACACATTGGCTTGAGGCTGACCGTGCCGCCTTCACTGCGGCCTGGAAGGCGGAACTGGCCGAGGTGCCGGAGTTCACCGACAACATCCTGCATATGGTGACGGGGCTGCTGCTGCCAATCTGGAAACGCCTGCCGCAGGACTCCTCCCGCGTCTATCGGCTCCAGACCGACGAGGGCGAACGCATCATCGGTCGCCGGGTATCGCCGGCATGGGCCGCCAATGCCTCGACCAGCGGCGTTACCAGCAGCCTCACATC
The DNA here is from genome assembly GCF_001307295.1 of Sphingopyxis macrogoltabida. Taxonomy (NCBI): domain Bacteria; kingdom Pseudomonadati; phylum Pseudomonadota; class Alphaproteobacteria; order Sphingomonadales; family Sphingopyxidaceae; genus Sphingopyxis; species Sphingopyxis macrogoltabida. Next base: position 4,262,387 of record NZ_CP012700.1, read on the forward strand.
GGATGCCGCCTATGCCGCGCTGATCGAAGGTCGCACGATCCTTGATCTCGCCGAAGGGCTGCAACTGCGCCGCGTCCGCGTCATGGGCGCCAACCGGATCGAACTGACCGGCTTTACTGACGCGATGCGCGACCGGCTGCGGGCCTATGGCCTCTTCAGCGAGATCATCTCGTGGAAACTGCGTTTCTTCGTGCCGGTCGGCGCGATGGGACCGGAGATCACAGGCAAACTGCTTGACCGCTTCCCGGTTGAACGCATCGGTGAGCGGGAGGCCGCATAATGGCGCGTCTCAACGCTTCCGAACTGGCGCAGCATCTCGGCCGACAGGCCGAGGCGGTGTGCCGCCACTATCTGTCGAATGGGCGTAAACAGGGCAATTACTGGCAGGTTGGCGATGTCCGAAACACGGCTGGCCGCTCGATGTTCGTCCGGCTGCACGACAGCGTGAAAGGCGCTGCCGGTAAATGGCAGGACTCGGCCACGGGGGAATATGGCGATCTACTGGACGTGATCCGGGACTCGCTCGGTCTGATCGACTTCGCAGACGTTGCCGAAGAAGCCCGGCGCTTCCTCAGCCTGCCGCATCCTGAACCGCAGCCACCATGCCGTCCGTCCCGAACGCCAGCACCATCGGGATCATCCGAGGCCGCACGCCGCCTCTGGCGCATGACGCAGCCGCTGATCGGCAGTACCGCAGAAGCGTATTTACGCGGACGCGGCATTACGGATTTACGCCAAGCCGCAAATCTGCGGTTCCATCCCAACTGCTACTGGCGGCCCGAGGACGATGGCCCAACGCAAGCATGGCCCGCCATGATCGCCGCTGTCACCGACCTCGATGGCAGGATCACCGGCGCACACCGCACATGGCTGGCCCCGGATGGTTCCGGCAAGGCATCTGTCGATCCGCCGAGGAAGGCAATGGGCGACCTGCACGGACATGCAGTGCGTTTCGGTGATGCGCAGGATGTCATGGCAGCGGGGGAAGGTATCGAAACCATCCTGTCGCTGCGTCAGGCTCTGCCAACCATGCCGATGGTTTCCGCACTCTCGGCCGGACACCTCGCGGCCATCCTGTTCCCGCCGCACCTGCGCAGGCTCTATATCGTCCGCGACAATGATCCGGCAGGTGACAGCGCACGCGATAGCCTGGTGGACCGGGCGCACGAGGTCGGGATCGAGGCCATCACGCTCTCGCCCCTGATGGGGGACTTCAACGAGGATCTTGCAACTCACGGGCTGGATGCCGTTCGGGCAGAGATCCGGGTGCAAATCGCTCCCGAGGATGTCAGCCACTTCATGGCTTCAAGTGCATAGCCGGTACGGGGCCGTGATCGGGCCGTTCCGATCCTGTCATGCGCATAGGCTGCATCCTGTCATCAGCAGAGGACCGCGCCTTGGCCTTCCGAGAGGGCGATCGGCCCACAAACGCTCCGGTCAGGCAATGGCGGCGCCCGACTGATTTCCGTCGGCGGGCAAGCCCGCCTTTACAGCGCGAAACAAATCAGCCGGGCTTTGCCATCAAGGCCCTCGCCAGAGGCTCGCGCTGCCAGACCGGAGCGCCCGTGGGCTTTCGTCGCCATGAAGGCCGCGACGGTCGCGGTCCAACTGACGGAAGCATCCCATGTACGCGCATGACGATTTCGAACCCGATCACAGCACGTCCCCGACCGGCCATGCCATCGAAGAACTCAAACTCTACGGCTACCGTCCCTCCGAAGACGAGGTCGATCCCCGGATCACACCCGAAGATCACGTTATCCAGGGCGCAGTCTCCGACATCTTCGACGCCCTGATTTCCACCATGGCCGACACCAGCCTCGATTTCGACCTCGACGAGATCCTCTGGTCCACGGTCAACACCTTCCACCGCGCTGTCGGGCGGATCGAGACCAAACTCGACGATAACGAGCAGGCACAAAAGCGCCTTCAGCGCGAACAGGATGGCAGCGAGGTCAAATCCGTCCAGCTCGAAACCCTGATCGGCGCGGGCCAAAGTCTGATCGATCGCCGCGACAGCATGGAAACCTTCCGCGATACCGCCGCCGACCTCTATCTGCGCACCACCGGCACGCCCTGGTCGCAACGCTCCGGCTCACGGGTCAACCATCGCCAGATGACCTCGGCCATGATCGACAGCCGCGACTTCATCGCCGCCAAACGCCGGGCCGACAACGAGGTGCTGCTGCCCGCCGGACCGAAGATCGCCTTCTCGGGCGGTGACACCACCGATCACCGGACGATCTGGGCCAAGCTCGATCAGGTCCACGCCAAGCACCCGGACATGGTGCTGATGCACGGCGGATCGCCCAAGGGTGCGGAACGCATCGCGGCCACCTGGGCCAATAACCGCAAGGTCGCACAGGTCGCCTTCAAACCCGACTGGGCAAAACATGCCAAGGCAGCACCCTTCAAGCGCAACGACCAGATGCTCGGCATTATGCCAATCGGGGTCATCATTTTCCCCGGCACGGGCATTCAGGACAACCTGGCCGACAAGGCCCGCAAGATGGGCATCCCGGTCTATCGCTTCGGAACTGGCAGCGCGTGAGCGCTGCCTTCCCACCTCATCATGAGCATGACGACAGCGCCCGCTGATCATTCCATGTCGCACAGACAGGCAGATTTATGCTATATGTCGCAGTGCGCCATGGTGGTGGTGGAAGGCGCAACCGTCCAACCTTTGCACGGAGACACCACCATGATCGTTCTCGGATTCCTCGTTTCCATCGCAGCCATTGGCACCATGTGTTGGCTTCTCTTCAATCTCACCGTATTCGCCCTGCCGTTCTTCATCGGCCTGAACACAGGCAGCTGGGCCTATGGCACGGGGGCTGGCTGGCTCGGCGGCATCGTCGTCGGTCTTCTCGCCGCCGGTCTGACACTGGCCGTCGGTCAGGGCCTGCTCATGCTGTTGCGCCCGCTCTGGGCGCGGCTGCTGATCACTCTGGCCTTCGTCGCTCCGGCGGGGATGGCCGGGTTCTATGCTACCCTCGGTATCGTTAAGCACATGATGCCGTCTGAGACATGGCAACTTATCTTCTCGGTGATCGGAGCGATTGCGGTGGGCGTGACGGCTTTCCTGCGCGTTGCAGGCATGGCGGCAGCCGGTCCAGCGGATTGTAGTCTCACTCGTGCATGAAATGCCGAGCTTAGTTGCGAGGAATACATAGCAGCCCCAAGTGGTTAGTTCCCGCAGCATATCTGCGCGACCGCTTCTTTGCCGTTCGCAGGCCATAGCGTCCGCTCGATAGCAGACCTTAACCTTCTGGTGCATTCGGGGCGTCATCGCCTCAGCAACCGAGTTTTGCGCATTTCAAATAGTTGCCCTTCAAGACGTTTTCGCTGGCGGCTGCATCACGAACGAAGAACTTGCGCAGGTATACCCATTTGCGGGCCTAGACTCGCTCTGCCACGAAGCGGCTGATCTCAGCGATCATATTTTTCACATCATCCTTGCTGAATTGATCGTTCTGACCATGGGCGGCCTTGTTCCGAAGGTCCGCGAGCGCAGTCACCTGTTTTTGCACGAGAACATTGTATCGGCCTGCCTTCGTAAGATCGCTGTTCATCTTGTCCAGCTTCCCATGGACAATACCTTCCTCGTCGCACATCTGGCGAATCGTAGTTTCAAGAACCACCCCAGCGATCACAGCAGCGGCAGGATGATAGCCGCTGTTCAGCAACTCCGTAGCTTGATCCAACTCACTATCGAACACCTCTGCTTGGATCAGTGACCGTGCCGAACTACAATATCCTCCGGCATAGTCTTCCTTCGCACCAGCTATCAGTGATTTGAGGTTGATCAATATCTGAGCATTTGTGCCGTAATTGCCCTTCTCATTTGAGGTGAAAGCTTTGTAATGTTCAGATTGTTCTCCACAGGCGAGAGCCAGTAGATTCTTCGCTTTGGCTTTCCACGCTAGATAGAGGTCGTTGTCGACATAATCGCCATCGGACATGGCACCCTGCCGATGCTGTTTTGTCGCTTCCAGGTCCACAGCCTGACATAATAATTCGTCGAAACGCCTAAGCAGCTTGTTATTAATCACCGCGGCCTCCCCCTAATTGCACTAAAGGCAATTTTATGAACAAACTGGTCGAACAAGCATAGTCCGATCTTGTTAGATCATAACCTAAACCCGCCAGTTCCCATCCCGCCAAAAGCAGATATTGTGCACCGCCGCAGCAAGCGGCCCGCATAGCTGCCCTACCTTGGGCGTGGCAGGTTCTCTACGTCTTACGGCAACCTACCCTGCGGACGGGAACCTTGCACGCACCTGAACCGGAATGATCCGCTGATGGCGACCAGAAGCGGGTGCGGATCATTCCATCTTCGTCAGGAAAATGGTGGCAGACAGCGACCAGGCATCGGATCAGCTTGAGGCACAGATGCGGCCCATAGGAGCGCAGAACGGGGAGCACCAGCGTTTGCGGACTGACCAGAACCCGGTTGGGGCAATGCCGGTAAAACAGTCGGGAAGATAGATGCGCATGCCAGAGACGCAGAGCGACAGGCAAGGCCGGTGTTTCCGTCTGGTCATAATGATGGGGCCTCAAGATTGCCACCTCTCCGTTCAGCCCCCCGTGTCTCGACCGCTCCAAACGGCCTCTTCAATGGCCTGATCTGGCCGAAGAACAGCGCGATGCGCTTCGACCGCTTTAGCGCAACAGCGTCGTCACAACTTTCTTCCCCTGACGGCAGAGCCGCCATTCCGCGCGGAACAAGAAAGTTTCTCCTGTGCGGTCCAGCCCCCAAAGGGGGGTGCGCCAGCGTTCGTCTCCGGCCGGTCGATCGCCATAGAGGCCGCAATGGTGCGGGCTCGGAAACGGAAAACGGAGACTTAAAATGGCAACCATCGGCACCTTCAAGAAGACCGGCTCGAACGAATTCACCGGCGAAATCGTCACCCTCAGCGTCCAGGCCAAGGGCGTGCGCATCGTTCCCGACCTGCGCGCCACCGGCGAGAACGCCCCCAGCCACCGGGTTCTGGTCGGCCGCGCCGAGATCGGTGCCGCCTGGTCCAAGCGCTCCAACGAGGGCCGCGACTATCTGGGCCTCAAGCTGGACGATCCGAGCTTCAACGCTCCGATCTACGCCAACCTCTTCGATGACGAAGAAGGCGAAACCTTCTCCCTCATCTGGTCCCGCCCCAACGGTCGCCGCGGCGACTAAGGCGCGGCACAAAGGCCCCGACCGCAAGGCCGGGGCCTTTCTCGTGCCCGCGGGAAAGCCGTCACGCCACCGCGCCCTGCCGTGTTTGGCACGGATCAGTCGTTTAGGATCGGAATCATGGTTTTCACATGGGCGTCGATCCGTTCCAGCACGGGCGGCGGGACCACTTCGCGCTCCGGCAGCGTCCACCATTTTGCATCGATCTGCTTCACCGTTTCGGCAACCGCCCTCAGGACAGCAGGCTCGGGCAGCCTAGCCCTATTGGAAAACGCCTTCCATCGGGCCGGAGTCAGGCCCTTGAAGACACGCTCGCCGCCCAGAGACAGCGCAAGCCCATCGGCGGGAATATAGGGAACGGTCGAAAGCATGTCATAGATCGGGGCAAGCGCCGGCGTGTCGCCACTTCCCGGATAGATCAGCGACCAGTTCTTGAGATGCATATCGCCATTGCCCATGACCACCGAGAATGTCAGCCGCCGGACAAAATCCAGCGCGGCGAACGGCGAGATTGCCACGTTCAGGGCAGATGCGATGTCGTGGGAAGCGGCGCCATCATATTTACGTGCTGGATACAGGCCAAAAACCTGCGCGAAATCTTCGATATGGATGCGTTGCCCATCTGCTCCACGGTCAAAGCGTCGAACGAGCAAAACCAGACCTTCTGCAAGCATCTCAAATTCCTCGGGAATGCCCTCGAACTGGTCTCTGCTGACCAGTTCGCGTGCGGGCACGTCCATGCCGATCGCTTCGGCAAGCGCGAGATTTGCGAACTCGTTCTCCGACACGCCCGGGAAGGCGGTCGAGGGGAATTTTGCAATATACTGCCCCTGGTCATCGCCGAGCGGCAGGGTCAGTCCACCGCCCTTGCCGGTGTTCTTCATCACCGAGAGCTTCATCTGCACGCCTGCCAGTGAGAAGCGGGCCTTGGGCTGGCCTTGCATGGGTGCCGCTCCGATACCGGGTTGCCCTTCACTCGGCAGCACGCGCACAGCCCCCGGCAAGTCCGCGCCAAGGGTGGCCAAGAGGTCGAAATCGTTACCCGGTCGCACATTGCCCGCGTGATGCTTTTCCATCGCATCGCGCAATCTGTCTTCGGGCAGCAGGTTGGCAAAGAAAGGTGGCAGGCTGCCAGCGACAGGGCGCGGATCCTTGCGCAAGCCCCCCGATGCCGCGCGCAGGGACAGGCTCAGAACCGGAAAGCCGCCGGTCGCGCGATAGGCGGGATCAAGGCTGAAGGCGTTGAAATCACCCGGCGTCCTAACGATCGTGCCGACCTTCGTATTGTTCAGGAACACATCGAGCGAAGTGATGATCTCAGCGGTACGGGCTTCTGTCATCGTCACTCTCCGGTTGTGGGCTGAAGGCGGGCTGATCGTCCTCGGACTCGGGGCGCAGAAGCGCTTCGATGGCGGGCACCATCACCTGCGGGACCAGCATCATTTCCAGACCAAGCGCCCGGGCGATGTTGATCAATGTCGTGGTGCGTGCGGCCGCGGCCCCCGTCTCGATATCCCGGTAGCGTGGCCGCGAAATGCCGGCGAGATCGGCCACTTGTCCCTGGGTCATACCCATGGACAGCCTGGCACGGCGAAAATGGTCGCCGACCAACCCTAGCGTTTCTTCCTCTGACTTCATGTGGAACCCTTAAGGATCATTCATAATAATATTGATCTGAATAGGTATCACACCTCCCAGAATTTGCAATGGATTTGATCCGCAAACATGTCACTTCGCGTTCAGGAGATATGTTTAGGGATCACTTTTACCAGATCGCGACCGAGCACCTCTGCAGGTGCTGCGCCTGCACAGAGAAACCGAATCAGGCCTGTGATGTGCTGCTTTGTAGAAGCATCGCCATCGCCAGTTTCGTAGAAATCATGTGGCGCATCGCACAAGAACGACTAAAATAGCCGTAGTTCTGGAATGCGCGCCGGTCGCGATGGGAGGTGATCATGCATGATCACCGCTCGACAGTCGCGGGCCGCACGCGCGTTACTGGGTTGGACGCAGGAGACGCTCGCTGACAAGGCCCGAATATCGCTGACTGCCCTGAAGCGCCTCGAGTCCGAGAGCCGGCTCGAGGTGTATGAGACAACGCGTGATCAGGTGCGGCGGGCGCTTGAAGCAGCAGGGATCGTTCTCCTGTCCACGGATCGCGGGCAAGGAGTGTTGTTGGTTCATGATCAGGACGAGAAAAGATACTCGTAAAGCCATGATGCCTGGTTGGCGCGGGTTGAACTGTCGACGCGCCGATGACACCGCCTGTGTGATATGGTGACACCCGACATGACATCTGCGCTCATGCCCTTCGATGACATCGCACCTGTCGGGGACAAGCTGACCGAATATGACCGGGCGCATGTAAAGCTCTACATGCGCTTGCTTGACGCTGCCACTGATGGTGCGGAGTGGACCGAAGCCGTCAATGTTCTGTTCGGTATCGACCCTGTTCTGGAACCAGAGCGTGCCCGAAATGTTCACGACAGCCACCTGTCCCGCGCGCGATGGATGACAAAGAGCGGCTATCGCCAGCTGCTGCGTCATCCAGATCGGAACTGACCTTACCGCCGTTACGCCAGCGATGCCCTGAGAGCATCGCCTCATGTTTTCGTCTCGGCTTCCATCGCGGGAGAAGCGCCGCAATCTTCTCAAGCTCCACCTGTGCGGTTTCAACCAGGAGCGGAGCATGAAGCCGGATACATCCCGCTGGCGCGATCAGGACCAGTATGAATTCTACGATGACCTTCCCGTTGAGGGCGTCGCCTGGGAATGTCTGCGCCGTAGTGCTGCTTATCAAGCCAGCTTCGATGATATCGTAGCGCAAGGCGACAGAGACCTTCCCCTTTCGGATGATGACCAGGAACTCTGGGGGTTGCGATTTCCCGGCAGACCCCAGGCTTTCTGCTCTCGATCAACCCGTGATCTGGTCGCCCGTCGCCAATCCGGACATGCTGATACTCGGAACGGCCCCAGATTTTCTCCGACCATCACCCTCCGCGTTATCCGTCGATATTGCTGACGGCATCCGCGGACCAGAAGGTGCATATGGCATTTGCGGCGCCAGGGACGGCGTTCAATATCTGATCCTCGCCGAAACCAGTGCTGATGCGCAGCCAGCGCTCATCCTGCCTCTGGATGGCGATCTGCCGGATCGGCTCGAAGCCATTCTCAGGCTATGGCAAATGCTGGCCGCGAAGCCCGTGCGCCGCGATTCCAGAATGACGCCATATCAGCGCCGACGCTTCCGCTTGATGATGCAGGCTGCGGACGGAAACGCCAATCACGCGACCTATCGTGAAATTGCCATCGCTATCTACGGAGAGGCGCGTGTTCGTTCAGAGCCCTGGAAGACATCTGCTTTGCGCGCTTCTGTTATCGCCCTTGTCCGTTCCGCTGCTGCGCTGATCGATGGCGGCTACCGAGATCTTTTGCACCATCGTCGCAAACCCTGACGCTGTCGCCTGATCGGGGGTGAGGATTTGCCCCCTGCAATCTTCCTCATCCCCCATACCGCAGCGTCTTCGCCACCGTGCGCATGTCATGCCGTTGATCGTCAGCGGCATCCTGCACAACCACGGAGGCCACCTCATGCGACCTGATCTCGCCGCCTTGCCGCCACGCTACCTGCGCACCAAGGAAGCCGCTGACTTCCTCAGCCTTTCCGCACGGACTTTGGAAAAGCACCGGACCTATGGAACCGGGCCGGCCTATCACAAACTCGGCGGTCGCGTGGTCTATTCGGTCGAGGATCTCGCAGCCTGGGTTGCGCGCGGGGCGGTGACATCAACGTCTGATCCACGTGGACAGGTTCTCCCGGCCAAACCTCTTCCGCAGGCCGCATTCACGTCACCCAAGCGTATCACGCGCTGACCGGCTGATGGCCCCCCAATATCCACCTGCCTCGGAGCGCCGACAGCTCGATTTGTTTCGGGCGCTTCCCGGTGAATTCGCTCCACGAGACGCGCAGGATCTCATGGCTTATCCCTTCTTCTCTCTTTCCAAGTCACACCGGACACGCCCGATTGATTTCGAGCTTGGCAGTGTCTCGATCCGCGTCGAAGCTGTTCCTGATCACGGTATGGCGACGATCTGGGACGCCGATATTCTGATTTGGGCGGCCAGTCAGATTGTGGAAGCCCGGGATGCCGGTCTGCGCACGTCCCGCCTGATGGCGGCAACGCCGTATGAAATCCTGACATTCACCGGGCGGGGAACCTCGCTACGTGACTATCAGCGTCTGAAAGCGGCGCTGGACCGCCTGCAATCGACCACTGTTGCGACTTCGATCCGCCAGCGCGCCAGCGGGCGACGCCATCGCTTTTCTTGGATCAACGAGTGGCATGAACGAACCGATGCCAACGGCCGCCCGGACGGGATCGAGATGATCGTTCCCGACTGGTTCTACAGTGCGGTTCTGGACGACGCCCTGATCCTCACCATCGACCGGGCCTATTTCGATCTAACCGGAGGACTCGATCGCTGGCTCTATCGCCTGGTGCGCAAGCATGGTGGACGGCAGAAGAATGGTTGGCGGTTCGATTTCCGGCACCTGTACCAAAAATCGGGAAGTCTCTCGCCGTTCAAGCGCTTCGCTTTCGAATTGCGCGACATTATCCGTCGTCAGCCATTGCCGGGTTACACCCTGTTCACAGAGGTCGAAACCGGCGGCAGGATGCTGCTCGCTTTCGAGCCTTCTCCGTCCTGTGGAAAACCTGTGGATGGCCTCGTGCTATCGGGAACCCGGACTATCGTGCCATCAGGAACCGGCGGCTCGTGCTATCGGGAACCCAAACGGCTCCTATCATCAAGTAATAAAAGCGAAAATCGTGCCCTTAACTTAGAGTCTAACACAGAATCTAACTTTGAAGAGCGGCGGCGCGATGTGGAAAAGCTCATCGCGAAGGCCGGCGCGGCACTGAAATCGGGTGTCCGCAAAGGCAAGCTGACACACGCAAACTCAGGAACAATCGCGCGCGCGACTACGCCTGAACTTCCTCTTGGCAAGCTTGGGGAGCGGCGATGATCGTCGCGTTCCTCAATCAGAAAGGCGGCGTGGGCAAGACCACGCTGGCGCTGCATCTCGCCGGAGCCTGGGCTGCGCAAGGCAAGCGCGTCATCCTGATCGATGCCGACCCGCAAGGCTCCGCACTCGATTGGTCGCAGCGGCGCAGCCATGAAGGACTGCCAAGGCTGTTCACCGTCATCGGCCTTGCCCGCGATACCCTGCATCGGGAAGCGCCGGAGCTGGCGCGTGACGCCGATCATGTCGTCATCGATGGTCCACCCCGTGTCGCTGGTTTGATGCGCTCTGCGCTGCTTGCAGCCGATCTGGTGCTGATCCCGGTGCAGCCATCTCCTTTCGACGGCTGGGCCTCGGCCGAGATGTTGGCGCTTCTGAACGAAGCGCGCATCTATCGACCGGAGCTGTCTGCCCGTTTTCTGCTGAACCGATGCGCTGCGCGCACCGTCATCGCCCGCGAAACGGCCGAGACACTGGCTGACCATGATCCGCCCTTGCTGGCCACGACAATCGGCCAGCGTGTCGCCTTCGCCGAAGCCGCACAGACCGGGCGACTGGTCCCCGAGACCGATGGCGGCGAACGGGCCGCACAGGAGGTCACAGCACTGGCGGCCGAAATCGATGGCCTCGGTATCGGGAGGATCGTGCCATGACACGGCCACCCGTCAAATCTGGCTTCGCATCGCGTCCGGGCAATCCCGATAGCTGGGTCAGAGCCGCCGATGCGCCGGCAACCGGCAAGACGGCTACGGAGGCGTTCACCGCGCGCCTGACCATCGACATCACGCCCGAACTGCGCGGGCGCATCAAGGTCGCCGCTTTCCGGCGCAGCGTCACCGTCGCCGTGATGCTGCGCGAGCTGCTGGTCCGCGAGTTTCCACCCACCGAAGGAGATCAGCCATGACCGGTACAACCGCGCGGGCAGCGCATGAACATCCGCAGGCGGAAGGGCCAGCTCCGTTCACCACATTGGTCGAACTGACCTTCCAGAAAAAGAAGGTCGAGCGGTGGATACGCTTTGGACGCAAGAGCTTTGAGCAGATCATCGACCGCCGCCGCAGTCTGATCGGTTTTGAGCCCGAAAGCATCTTCGCCTTCGTCCGCTGGGCTTCCAACGATTACGGCACCATCGTTTCGCGGCTCGACATCCTGCGCGCTGTCAGGCGTGGCGAACCGTACCAGACCGTGCCCTTCGTTCGACCTGGCGGCGAGATCCTGCTGCGTATCGACGGCTGGCCAAAGGTCCAGCGGGTGTTGGCCCTGATCGATGCGGTGGACGCGCTTGGCGTCGATCCGGCGGATGTTGCCCCGGACCATTGGCGGCACGTCCACAACCGTTTGAGTGCCGGTCAGGAACCCAACACCTACACCCCGGAGCGCCATGCTGCATGGGCCAGCAGACGGAGGATCGCACCATGAGCCGCCGTCATATCCTTGCCGTGTCCATGCTGGCCGTCGGCACGCTTGTCGCCACGGCTGTTGCCGATCTGCCAACCCGGCTGATCTGGAATGCGACTGCCAGCGCGCCCATCGGCTTCTACACAGTTGCTCCCACCGAAGCGCTCGAAGTTCCCGAACTGGTCGCCATCATGCCGTCTGAGCCGCTGGAGCGGTTCATGGTCCAGCGCGGCTATATCGGACGCGGCGTGCCGTTGCTGAAGCGTGTCCTCGGCCTGCCGGGGCAACGCGTCTGCCGTAACGGTGCGACCATTACCGTCGATAATGTCGAGATGGGGGACGCGCTGGAGCGCGACCGCATGGGCCGCGATCTGCCGGTCTGGCAGGGCTGCCGCATCATCGGCGACGGTGAACTCTTCCTCATGAATTGGGACATTCGGGACAGCCTCGACGGCCGTTACTTCGGACCTGTTCCCGCCAGTTCCGTCATCGGCCGGGCGCTCCCGCTCTGGACCGATGGGGAAGGCGATGGCCGCTACGAATGGCGGGCGGCCACGCATTGAACCCACGCCAAACCCACCAACACAGGAGACATACCATGCCACAGATCGGTCAATTTGCGCGTGACGCATCCGGCTTCGCCGGTCAGCTCGTCACGCTCACCATGAAGCGCGATCTCGTCATCGTGCCCGCTGAACATTCCGATGCGGAGAATGCGCCGGACTATCGCGTCCATTACATTGAACATGACGGGCCGGAAGTCGGTGCTGCATGGAAACGCACCGGCGAAAAGGCTGGCGAATATCTTTCGGTGCTGCTCGACGATCCCGCCTTGCCGCAGCCGATCCGCGCCAATCTGTTCCGCGACGACGATGCAGGCTCGTCATGGTCGCTGCACTGGAGCCGCCCGCGGCCCCGCGAAGATCGGGACTGAGATCATGCGATCCCGCTCCCTTCTTCTCTTCACGGCCCTTCTGTCGGCGGGTAGCGGATTGACGCCAGCCATTGCGCAGGTCACGCCGCAACCCGCGCCTGTCACTGCGCATCCCCATGCTGCTTTCATTGCCGAGGCGTCACAGCGTTTCGGCATTCCAGAGCACTGGATTCGGGCCGTGCTGCGTGTGGAAAGCGCGGGCGATGTGCGCGCCATCTCATCGGCGGGTGCAATGGGACTGATGCAGGTCATGCCCGATACCTGGGCGGGCCTGCGCAGCCGCCACGGCCTCGGGCGCGATCCTTACGATCCGCGCGACAACATCCTCGCAGGTGCCGCGTATCTGCGGGAGATGTGGGACCGCTATGGCAATGTCGCGGCCATGCTTGCCGCCTACAATGCCGGTCCCGGTCGCTATGACGAGCATCTGGCGACAGGTCGCACTTTGCCCGCAGAAACACGCGCCTATGTCGCCACGCTCGCACCTGTTCTCGGGCATGCGGCTGCGCCAGATGTGCCGACGATCGTGCCGCCGCCGCCGGATTGGCGCGAAGCTCCGCTCTTTGTTGCGCAATCCGGCGGCAATTCGGCGGCGGTCAATCAGCCGTCGAACGACGTCCGCGCAACCGTTCCTCTGCGCGATTCCGTCGATCAGGAGCCGCAGGACGGCGGCATATTCGTGGCCCGTGCGAGCAATGGAGATGCGCCATGAGCATGGCGGCTCCACGCGCTTTCGGTCCGCTTCCGGTGTGCAGTCAGGCAAGGGGTCGCCTGGCTGCATTCCCGGCAGGAAGGGCAAAAAGGGAAAGAAAGGCGGAGGGCAAGATAAAGGAAACCGGCACCCTGTCGGGTCGGTTTCTGGGCAAGCCCTTGTCTGCACACTGTTTTGAGGCGCGGCGCACGGCACCCTGCTTTTGGGCCTCGCGTGCCGCGATCTGCCGCAAAGCCTTGGCTTTGCTGGGTTTTGACCGGCACTATAGCCAAATACCTGCCGTTTGCGTGCCTAAACAGCATGGGATGCGCCCATGAGTGGCGACGACGACAACCGCTTTCGCCCCAGGCCGGGCCGGATCAAATCCGACGTCCAGAAGGCGGGCAAGGCGAAGAGCTTTCTGACGCAGGCGAAGAAGCTGGCGCGTCAGCATAGCAACAGCCCGGGCAGGTCATCATCATTCGCATCACGGACGTCCTCGTCGCCTTCATCTGGTTCGGCCGGAAAGAGCGGGAAGGCGTCGCGGGCTGGCAAAGGTCCGGGCGTCAGGCGTGGCCGCGGCGCGGCCTTTGTCCGCGCCCGAACCCTGTCGGGCGGCTGGCGTCACAGTGCGGCCGGCGTGCGCCGCGTCGTCGTCAAGACCCGGTACGTCCAGAGCGCGGGGAAGAATGGCAAAGGGTCTGCCCATCTGCGCTACATCCAGCGCGACGGCACCTCGCGCGATGGCGAGCGTGGCCAGCTCTATTCCGCCACCGACGATCGTGCTGATGGAGATGCCTTTCTTGATCGCGGCAAGGATGATCGCCATCAGTTCCGCTTCATCGTTTCGCCCGAAGATGCTGCCGATCTTTCCGACCTCACCGAACACACCCGCGATCTGATGAGCCGCATCGAGACCGACCTTGGCACGAAACTCGATTGGGTGGCGGTCAATCACCACAATACCGGCCATCCCCATGTGCACGTCATCGTCCGGGGCAAGGATGACCTGGGCGAGAATCTTGTCATCAACGGCGACTATCTCGCCAACGGCATCCGCGAGCGGGCCAGCGAATTGACCACGCTGGAACTCGGCCCCGTGACCGACATCGAACAGAGCCGCAAGCTGTCTGCCGAAATCGATCAGGACCGCTTCACGCGCATCGACCGCGCCATGGCCGAGGAGGCCGATGAAAGGTTCCTCGATCTGCGCCATGAACCCGCAGATGCACGCCGCCAGTTCAACCGCACGCTTCGCCTGCGCCGTCTCGCCAAGCTGGAAAAGATGGGGCTGGCCACGGAACATGCACCCGGCGTTTGGGAGCTTGGCGCGAAGATGGAATCGGCGCTGCGTGATCTCGGAGAACGCGGCGACATCATCGGCAACATGCACAAGGCGTTGAAGGCCGATGGGCAGGAGCGCGACCCGATGACCTTCCAGCTTCACGATGCAGCACCGGCGGCACCCATCACCGGTCGCGTCGTGGACAAATACCTCACCGACGAGATGGGCGAGAACCTGACGCTCGTGGTGGACGGCATCGACGGGCGAACCCACCATCTTCCCGGCATTGATCCGGCCCGCGTCGAGGACGCCCGGATCGGCAGTATCGTGGAAGTCGGCCCCACTGACACAGCACAACGTCCCTCTGATCGCACCATCGCTACGATCTCGGAGAATGGTATCTACAGACCAAGCCGCCACCTCGAACAGGTGAAGTTCGAGGGACGTGTGCCGGGTGGTGATTACGAGGGCTATGTCGATGCCCATGTCCGGCGACTGGAGGCGCTACGCCGGGCCGGGATTGCCGAGCGGATCGACGCCGACCAGTGGCGCATCCCGGAAGACTTCGAGAGCCGCGCCACCGCCTATGATGCCGGTCGCAACCGGCAAGCCAGCATCCGTGTCGTCTCGACCTTCGATCTGGAAAAGCAGATCGGCGCCGATGGCGCGACCTGGTTGGACCGGCGATTGGTCACATCGGACGCCTCTGACCTTACCCCGGCAGGGTTCGGCCAGCAGGTGCGCGAGGCTATGGACCAGCGGCGTGAACACCATATCGCACAGGGCGATGCCACGCGGCAGCAGAATGGACGCATCCTCTATCGGCGCAATCTACTCGCCAATCTGCGGGAACGGGAAGTGGCCCGCGTCGGTGCGGAGATGGCCGGGAGCAAACGATTGCCGTTCCGTGCGGCTGCCGATGGCGAGAACGTCAGCGGCAAGTTCACCGGGACCGCACATCTATCGAGCGGCAAGTTCGCCATCGTCGAAAAGAGCCACGAGTTTACCCTTGTCCCCTGGCGGCCGGTCATCGACCGTCAGCTCGGCCGCGAGGTTGCGGGCATCGTGCAGGGTGGATCAGTCTCATGGCAAATGGGACGGACGCGAGGGCTCGGCGTTTGAGCCTTTGCCGAACTCGCGCCTCATAAATTGTTCGGTCGAAATCGGCATATGAAAAGGCCTGTCCGATTTGCCGCCGATGGTATCCAGCAACGCGATACCCCTGCTTTTCCTGTTGTGGCTTTCGAAAACGTCTATTTTCTGATCGGCTCCGTCTCTCTTGTCGATTGGAGCCTGTATGCGTGGAGGCCGAATACTCTGGGGCCAGATCATTGTCGTGTTCACCATCGTCGTGGTGATGGTCTGGGCTGCAACGCAATGGGTGGCTTTCCGGCTCGGCTTCCAGCCACAGCTCGGCGATCCCTGGTTCGATGTTGCCGGATGGCCGTTCTACTATCCACCGGCCTTCTTCTGGTGGTGGTTTTCGTACGACGCCTATGCGCCGGGCATCTTTACCGAAGGCGCGTTCATCGCCACGTCCGGGGCGGTTCTTGCTATAGCTGCCGCCTTCCTCATGTCGATCATCCGGGCACGCGAGGCCCGCAATGTCGCCACCTATGGCTCAGCGCGATGGGCCGAGGATAAGGAAATCCATGCTGCCGGATTGCTCGGCCCGGATGGCGTCGTTTTGGGGCGGCACAGCAAGGATTATTTGCGTCATGGCGGCCCCGAGCATGTGCTGTGCTTTGCGCCGACCCGATCCGGCAAGGGCGTGGGCCTCGTCGTGCCAACGCTGCTGACCTGGCCGGGAAGCTGCATTGTCCATGACATCAAGGGTGAGAACTGGAACCTGACCGCAGGCTTTCGGTCCCATCATGGCCGTGTCCTGCTGTTCGATCCGACCAATGTGCATTCCGCAGCCTATAATCCGTTGCTGGAAGTCCGGCAGGGGGAATGGGAAGTACGCGATGTGCAGAACATCGCGGACATTCTCGTTGATCCCGAAGGCAGCCTCGACAAACGCAACCATTGGGAAAAGACCAGCCACAGCCTGCTTGTCGGCGCGATCCTGCATGTTCTCTATGCCGAGAAGGAAAAGACACTGGCGGGCGTCGCCAATTTCCTGTCCGATCCGCGCCGTCCTGTCGAGGCGACCTTACGCGCGATGATGGACACGCCGCATCTGGGCGAAGCCGGGGTGCATCCCGTCATTGCCTCGTCTGCACGTGAGCTTCTGAACAAATCCGAGAACGAACGCTCCGGCGTGCTTTCGACGGCCATGTCGTTTCTTGGACTTTATCGAGATCCGGTTGTGGCCCGCGTGACGGAGCGCTGCGACTGGCGCATCGCCGATCTGGTTGGCGCGAAAGAGCCGGTCAGTCTCTATCTTGTCGTGCCACCCTCGGACATCAATCGGACCAAGCCGCTGATCCGCCTCATCCTCAATCAGGTCGGGCGGCGGCTTACCGAGGAACTGGAAACCTCCGGCAAGCGGCATCGCCTCCTGTTGATGCTCGATGAGTTTCCGGCACTGGGGCGGCTGGATTTCTTTGAATCGGCGCTGGCCTTTATGGCCGGCTACGGCCTGAAAGCGTTCCTGATCGCCCAATCGCTCAACCAAATCGAGCGCGCCTATGGGCAGAACAATGCCATTTTGGACAACTGCCATGTGCGGGTTGCCTTTGCGGCCATCATCGAAAGCTGCCCGACACGACTTCTCCTGCCGAACGAGCGCGCGATCGAGCCACAGATCACCGCGATCTATCGCCGTTTCGGCCTCAATGATCGGCAGATTGAGATCCTCGCACGGGCCACGCCCAAGCGGGATTATTACTGCCAGTCGCGGCGCGGCGATCGGCTGTTCGAGCTGGGCCTTTCCGAAGTCGGTCTCGCGCTCTGCGCCGCATCATCCAAAACCGATCAGACCCGCATCGCCGATCTTGTCGCCGAGCATGGGCAGGACGGCTTCCTCGCCGCCTGGCTGCGCGATCGCGGTGTTGAATGGGCAGCAGAACTGATCCCCGCTCTCACCAATCTCATCCCCCAGACCGAAAAGGAGTCCTGACCATGACTATCCGTCTTCCCCGTTCGCGGGCCATGCTCATGGCGGCAACACTGCTTGCCGCGCCGCTTGCGCTCTCGCCCATGCTGACCAGTCCGGCCCACGCGCAGTTCGGCTTCGGCCGCATCGTCTATGACCCGACCAACTATGCGCAGAACCTGCTTACGGCCGCGCGCACGCTGGAGCAGATCAACAACCAGATTGCCTCGCTTCAGAACGAAGCGCAGATGCTTATCAATCAGGCGCGCGATCTCACCAGCCTGCCGTATTCCTCGCTCCAGACCTTGCAGCAGAACCTCCAGCGCACGCAGCAACTCCTGAGCCAGGCGCAGAACATCGCCTTCGACGTGCAGAAGGTCGATCAGATCTTCCAGACCCAATACGGCAACGTCTCGCTGTCTGCGACCGATGGCGAGCTTGTCGCCGACGCGCGGTCCCGCTGGCAGAATACGGTCGGTGGCTTGCAGGACGCCATGCGCGTGCAGGCCGGCGTCGTCGGCAACATCGACACCAACCGCACACAGATGTCGGAACTGGTCGGGCAGAGCCAGAACGCGACCGGGGCGTTGCAAGCTACGCAGGCGGGCAATCAGCTTCTCGCCCTCCAGTCACAGCAGCTTTCCGACCTGATCGCACTGATGTCGGCCAATGGCCGATCCGAGGCGCTGATTGAGGCTGAGCGTGCCACGGCTGCCGAACAGGGCCGCGTCCAGCGCGAACGCTTCCTGACGCCGGGATCGGGCTACCAGCCCGGCAATGCCCGGATGTTCGGCAACGGCAACAACTGACCGGACAGGAGGGGCGCGACATGGACGGCAAGATGCTAGCACGGCTAGGCGCGATCATATTCGTGGCTATCGCCATCACCGCCACGGTGATCGAAATGACCCGCGAGGATGATCCGGCGCAGAACCGCCCAGCGCCATCGCTTCAGCCCTCTGCCGATCCGCTGCGCCAGAGCCTGCGCCGTTGCCAGCAGTTAGGCGAGGCCGCCGTGAGTGATCCCGGTTGCCTCGCCACCTGGGCCGAGAACCGCGACCGCTTTCTCGGCCGAACGCCGGTGCCCGCCGCCCCGCATCAGAACGGGGGACAGTGAACCATGGGCGGCACCGGCGTCATCGACAATTTCCTAGGGGTCTTCACCTCCTATATCGACAGTGGGTTCGGCCTGCTCGGCGGTGAAGTTGCCTTCATCGCCACCACGCTGATCGTCATCGACGTGACGCTGGCGGCACTGTTCTGGTCCTGGGGCGCGGATGACGACATCATCGCCCGGCTGGTCAAGAAAACGCTCTTTGTCGGCGTCTTCGCCTATCTGATCGGCAACTGGAACAGTCTCGCCCAGATCATCTTCGACAGTTTTGCCGGTCTGGGCCTCAAGGGTTCGGGCACCGGCTTTTCCGCCGCCGATCTGCTGCGTCCCGGCAAGGTGGCGCAGACCGGCCTTGATGCCGGTCGCCCGCTGCTCGAATCCATCTCTGACATGATGGGCTATTGGTCTTTCTTCGAGAACTTCATCCAGATCGCCTGCCTGATGTTCGCCTGGGTGCTGGTGCTCCTGGCCTTCTTCATTCTCGCCGTGCAGCTCTTCGTCACGCTGATCGAGTTCAAGCTGACCACACTGGCCGGTTTTGTGCTGATCCCCTTCGGCCTCTTCGGCAAGACCGCCTTCATGGCCGAGCGCGTGCTGGGCAATGTCGTTTCCTCCGGCATCAAGGTGCTGGTGCTGGCCGTCATCATCGGCATCGGATCGACGCTGTTCTCGCAGTTCACCGCAGGTTTCGGCGGCGTGACGCCGACCATCGATGATGCCATGGCGATCGTGCTGGCAGCCCTTTCCCTTCTCGGCCTTGGCATATTCGGTCCCGGAATCGCTTCTGGTCTGGTTTCCGGTGGTCCCCAGCTTGGTGCGGGTGCTGCCGTTGGAACCGGCCTTGCCGCAGGAGGCATGATGCTTGCCGGGGGTGCCGCCGCTGGCATGGCCGCGAAGGGAGGAGGAGCAGCGCTCTCTGGTGGAGCGGCAGCCGTGCGGGGTGGTGCTGCCGCCGCAGGTGCGGCGAGCGCCGCCTATAGTGTCGGTTCGCTTGGCCAGTCCGGCGCTGCCGGCGTCGCTTCCGGTCTGGGCGGTGTTGCCCGTGCCGCAGGCTCTGCCGCCGCATCGCCCCTGAAACGTGCTGCCTCGAAGGCATCGGAAAGCGTCAAGTCCAGCTTTTCCGATGGAGCGCGTGCCGGATTCGGCGTCACCGGCGGCTCTTCCACGGCTGGAACAATCGGAGGCGCCAGCGATGCTGCAAGCGCTGCCCCGTCACCCGCCACGCAGGCTGGCGGCTCTCCGGCATGGGCAAAGCAGATGCAGCGCAAGCAGACACTTAGCCACGGCACGTCGATGGCCGCCCATGCCGTGCGCTCCGGCGACAGCCATGGCGGCGGCTCCTCCATCAATCTTTCTGAAAGTGACCGCTCATGAACATCTTCAAACGTCCATCGGCCCATTACGGCAAATCGCCCGAACCCGAGACGCCCTATCAGAAAGCTGCCCAGGCCTGGGACGAGCGCATCGGTTCGGCTCGCGTGCAGGCAAAGAACTGGCGCGTCATGGCCTTCGGCTCGCTGATCCTCTCTGCCGGTTTCGCCTCGGCCCTTGTCTGGCAATCGGCGCGCGGGACGGTCGTGCCCTGGGTGGTACAGGTCGATAATCTCGGCCAGTCGCAGGCCGTTGCGCCCGCCGTGGCTGACTATCGCCCGACCGATCCGCAGATCGCTTTTCATCTCGGCCGCTTCATCGAACAGACGCGCTCGATCCCCGCCGACGCAATCATCGTGCGGCAGAACTGGCTTCGTGCCTACGAGTTCACGACGGACCGGGGTGCGGCAATCCTCAATGACTATGCCCGCGCCAATGACCCGTTCGCCAAGGTCGGCAGGCAGCAAATTGCGGTTGAAGTGTCGTCGGTGATCCGCGCCTCGAATGACAGCTTCCGTGTCGCCTGGACCGAGCGCCACTATGAGAACGGCCAGCTTTCCACGACCGAACGGTGGACCGCGATCCTGACCATCGTGATCCAGACGCCGCGCGATGCTGAACGTCTGCGCGCCAATCCGCTCGGCATCTACGTCAACGCCATCTCCTGGTCGCGGGAGATGAGCCAATGAGCACTTTGACCCGCAAACCCGCCTTCGCGGCTTTATTGCTGTCTGCCACCATGCTGGCCGGTTGCGCCACCAACATAGCGCCGCAGTTCAGCTATGATACCGATGTGCCGGCGCTGCCTGTCGTGCCTGCCGCCGTCACCGATGACCGGCCTCGGCCGCTGCATACGCCACCGGCCTGGACGGTCGCACGCGGCGGGAGCGCTGCCGGAACACCGGCAGGCCGCGTCGAGAATGCCAATGCCGCCGCCCGTGTCGAACCACGCCGGGAAGGCTATTACAACGCCATCCAGATCTACCCCTGGTCGGAAGGCGCGCTGTTTCAGGTCTATGCCGCACCGGGGCAGATCACGACAATTGCGCTTGAACCCGGCGAAAGCCTGACCGGCACAGGACCGATTGCAGCAGGCGACACCGCGCGCTGGATCATTGGTGACACCGAAAGCGGATCGGGTACGAGCCGCCGCGTCCATATCCTTGTCAAACCGACCCGTGAGGATATTTCCACCAATCTTGTCATCAGCACGGATCGCCGCGTCTATCTCATTGAACTTCGCGCCCGCGCGGCGCTCTATATGCCCGCTGTGGCCTGGGCCTATCCCGCGCTGCCTGCCGATCATCGCGTGACTGTTCCGGCAGCCCCCATCATCCCTGTCGAGACGGCCCGAAACTATCGTTACGGGTTGACCGGAGACACGCCACCGTGGCGGCCGATTTCCGTCTTCGATGATGGCCGCCGTGTCTATGTCGTCTTCCCGCGCGGCATCGTGCAGGGCGAGATGCCGCCAATATTCGTCATAGGCTCCGAGGGCGAAACGCAGATCGTCAACAGCCGCATTCACCAGAACATTCTGATCGTGGATCGCCTGTTCGGTGCTGCCGAGCTGCGCCTTGGCAGCCGCGATCGTCAGCAGACCGTCAGGATTGTCCGCGTTGAACAAAGGCATGCGGCCCGGCCCGCGAATACCGGGGAGGAGCCGTCTTGAGCGAAGAGACGACCACCAATGCGCCTCCTATGCGTCTGCGCGCCGAGCCGCCGCGCGTCACGCGCCTGTCGCGCAAGATGCTGGCTGGTGTTGGCGCCGTCGCGCTCCTCGGCATTGGCGGCGCATTGATCTATGCGCTCCAGACCCGAGACATGGGCGGAAATGCCGAAGAGCTCTACTCGACCGAGAACCGCCCCACAGCGGACGGTCTGGCCGGTCTGCCGCGCGATTATACCGGCCCCGTCCTGGGGCCAGCTTTGCCGGGCGACCTCGGTGGCCCGATCCTCGATGCGCAGAACAGGGGGCAGCCCGTTACGCCGCCGGCTATGGCAGCGCCCACTCGCGACCCCGCCGAGGAGCGTCGTCTCGCCGAGGAAGAAGCCGCGCGTCTTAGCACCGTGTTCTTCCAGTCGGGGCAGCGATCAGCGACGACACCCGGCTCCAATATGCCGGGCCTCGCTGGCCTTGACCTTGGCGGTCAGCCCACAACGCAGGACCGGCACACGGCTTTTCTGAATGGTCCGGTGGATCGGCAGACCGTCGCCACCAACCGGATCATGGCGCCAGCCTCGCCCTATATCCTTCAGGCTGGGGCCGTAATCCCGGCTGCTATGATTACCGGCATCCGTTCCGATCTGCCGGGCCAGATCACCGCACAGGTCACGGAAAATGTCTATGACAGCCCCACCGGCGCGCTGCTCCTGATCCCGCAGGGAACGCGCATCATCGGCCAGTACGATGCTGTTGTGACCTTCGGCCAGCGCCGTGTGCTCCTGATCTGGAATCGCCTGATCCTGCCCAATGGCCGCTCCATCGTGCTGGAGCGCCAGCCCGGTGCTGACGCTTCCGGCTATGCCGGTCTGGAGGATGGCGTCGATTACCACTGGTGGGATCTGATGAAAGCGGCGGGCCTGTCCACGCTGCTCGGCATCGGAACGGAACTGGCGACCGATGACGAGGATCGCCTGATCCGCGCCATCCGTGACGGGGCGCAGGACACCATCAACCAGGCCGGACAGCAGATCGTCCAGCGCCAGTTGCAGGTCGCGCCAACGCTGACCGTCCGGCCTGGCTATCCCATCAGGGTCATTGTCACCCGCGATCTCGTACTCGAACCTTACAGGAATTGACCATGACAAAGCTGAAACTTGGGCCGTTCATCGAAGATAAACCCTTGAAAGTGACAGTGGAGCTCCCGGGCGCGCTCCACCGCGATCTGATCGCCTATGCCGAGGTGCTGGCCCGCGAGAGTGGCCAACCAGCCGCCGATCCTGTCCGGCTCATCGTGCCGATGCTGGAACGCTTCATCGCCACCGATCGAGGCTTCGCTCGCGCCAGAAAGACCGGTTCATGACGAGCCGCACTCGACACATCGCGTCGCTGCGATGACATCCATCAGTGTGTCGATGGCTTCTCGCGATGCGTCCCATCTGGCAGATTCTTCCATTTCTCGATTCTGCAAGATGAAGCTCAAAGCGCCGTGGACAGCTGACCCATACATGAAGCTGTATCGCTTCAGGTCAATGCCGGGCAAATAGCCTTCTTCCTGAGAGCTGCGCAGACAAGCCAGCAGCAGATTCAGTATCTTGCTACCAGCTTCGCTTGCCCATGGATCACCGCTGACCTCGAGCTTTGGCGGTGGCGTAAGCATCAACCCACATTCTCCAAGTAAGTCGCTGATTTCGCTGTCGTAATCGTGATATTTCGCATATAAATCATGGCGTTGACGGCTGCGAGGGGCGCGTTTCATGGATCACCTGGAGGGTGCGGGCTTGGCGCGGGGAGATCGGGTTGATTTCGACCGCCGTGTGCGTCTGGAGTTCCGTGGTGCGCAGATCAGTTCAGACGGTGGCCTGCTGGTGATGCGCGAGCTTGATGACGTGCTCGGCCTGTCCAATCTGGCGTCGGAGGCGCTGCGAGACAGCCGCACCGGGAAGAACACGCTCCATCGGCTTGACGGATTGTTCCGGCAATCGGTGTTCGGACGACTGGCCGGATACGAGGATGTGAACGATGCCGACCGCTTGGCCCTCGATCCCGTGATGCGTCAGGTCGTTGGCGGCAGGGCCGTCGAGGCGCAAGCTGCTTCGGCATCGCAGATGGGACGGTTCGAGACCGAGACGCTGGCTCTGGCCGCGAACCGGGCGGCGCTGGCCGATCTGAACGGCCAATGGATCGACCGGTTTCATGACCGCAACGGGTTGAAATACATCGTGCTGGACATGGACAGCTCGGTCAGCCCCACCCACGGCGATCAGGAAGGTACTGCCTGGAACGGGCATTTCGACTGCACCTGCTATCACCCCATCTTCTTGTTCAACCAGTTTGGCATGCTGGAGCGCTGCGCCCTGCGTAACGGCAATGTCCACAGCGCCGATGGCTGGCGGGATGTCCTTGATCCCGTCATTGCCCGATATGCTGGCCGCGACCTTGGTGGACGCTTCTTCCGGGCCGACGCTGCCTACGCGATCCCCGCGATCTATATGCGGCTGGAAGAAGCCAGGTTCTTCTACGCCATCCGTCTGCCCGCCAACGCCGTCTTGCGCGAGAAGATCGCGCATCGGCTGACACGGCCCGTGGGACGGCCTTCGCTGACCAAGGTCAAACGGTTCTTCGAGGACTTCGAGTATCAGGCGGCGTCCTGGGACAAGCCGCGCCGCGTCATCGCCAAGATCGAATGGCATCCGGGCGAGCTGTTCCCCAAAGTCGGCTTCATCGTCACCAACCTGCCGATGGAGCCAGACTGGGTGGTGAGGTTCTACAACCAGCGCGGCACCGCAGAGCAGCACATCAAGGAAGGCAAATATGCCTTTCGCTGGACGCGGCTGTCATGCCGGAAGTTCCGGCACAACGAGGTGCGGCTGCAACTGCACGCGCTGGCCTACAACCTGGCAACCTTCCTGCGCTGCATCGAACTGCCCGAGGCCATGGCGGACTGGTCGTTGACCAGCCTGCAACTCAAGCTGATCAAGATCGGCGCCCGCGTCGTCCGCCACGCCCGCGCCATTACCTTCCAGTTGGCCGAGGTCGCCGTCACCGGCCCGATGGTGCGGGCCGTCCTTGCCGCCATCCGCCGTCTTCGAACGCCTCCGTCATGCGCATGACCACGATCCATGCCCAAGCTGAACGAAAGCGGCAGGACAGGTCCGTCTGCCGCGCGGAAAAGCGGCTCTGCCGGGCCAGAATGCTGCGGGTTCGAGGCTTGATCCACCCGACTTCGGCCGTTTGCGCGACGACAGACACCGCTCGGGGCGAAAAACGCTTGCCCAGCGAGCAAAATCAGGCGATCTTGAAGTCAAGCGGCAGGCCACTTGGGGAATGTCGGCTGAAGCTGGTCGTGAATAACGTCCGGTTTCAGGATGGAATACCGGTGGACGATCAATCTGACAGGAACGCTGCCTGATGGGCATACACCAGATTTGACAATAACTCTGGGTTTTGATATGTATTAGGACAGGCTGTTGAGGCCGGTACACCAACAATGACAACAAGGGTGAAAAGGGTACGTTATGACTTTCGATATTGATTAGCTGAGATTTCAGTGGGATAGGACCTCCGAATTCTTTGCCAGACTCAAGCAGGCGGGTACGACTGGCATCTGCGCCTGCCACGACCGACAACTTCACCAAATGAACGTCTTTGGAATTCTCGTTGATAAGGTCCCGTCCAGTGGTGGCTTTCGTACAGGGGAGGTTGACGGTTATTGTCCGTCGTCAGAACATTTGGCGCAACTCGTGGCGTAAATTAGCGGAGAGCGGGCCTCGTCTGTGGTTTGATATTAGGCGGCGAACTTTCGGTGCTGCAAGCGCCGATATTCGATGGTCTGTCGTTTGATCCTTTCGCGCTGTTTGATGATGGCCGGTGCCCTGCCGAAGTAGGCGTCAGCGGGCGTCACGTTACCGAGGCTTTCGTGGTATCGGCGGTGATTATAATGGTCGATGAAGGCCTCGATCTGGGTTTCAAGATCGCCAGGCAGGAAGTAATTTTCGAGCAGGATGCGGTTCTTCAGGGTCTGGTGCCAGCGCTCGATCTTGCCCTGGGTTTGCGGGTGCATCGGGGCACCGCGGACATGGGTCATCTTGTTGGCCTCGATATATTCGGCCAGTTCGCCGGCGATGTAGCTCGGGCCGTTGTCGCTGAGCAGCCGGGGCTTGTGCAGCACCGTGGCGCTGTCGCAGCCGGAAGCCGCCAGGGCGAGGTCCAGCGTGTCGGTCACGTCCTCGGCCCGCATGTTGGTGCACAGCTTCCAGGCAATGATGTAGCGCGAGAAGTCGTCGAGCACGGTCGACAGGTACAGCCAGCCCCACCCGATGATCTTGAAGTAGGTGAAGTCGGTCTGCCACATCTCGTTCGGCCGCGTGGTTTTGGTGTGGAACTGGTCGGCCGCCTTGATCACGACGAAGGCCGGGCTGGTTATCAGACCATGGGCCTTGAGCAGGCGGTAAACCGTGGCTTCCGACACGAAGTAGCGCTTCTCGTCGGTGAACCGCACCGCCAGTTCGCGAGGGGATAGCTCGGTCGTCTCCAGCGCCATCTCGACGATCTGGTCCCGGATGTCGTCACCGATGCGATTCCACACCCGGCTCGGCGCCGATGGCCGATCCTCCAGCGCCTCCGGCCCGCCTTCGAGGTAGCGGTCGTACCAGCGATAGAAGGTCCGGCGGGCAATGCCGAGCTGGTCCAGCGTGCGTTTGGCAGGCAGGTGCGATTGCTCGACGATCCGGATGATCTCCAGCTTCTCGGATGCCGGATACCTCATTCGTCGTCGCCCCCATCCCCGACCATGCTTTTTTTGAGCAGGCGGTTTTCGAGTGTCAGGTCGGCCACGCATTCCTTGAGCGCCCGGGCTTCGCGGCGCAGGTCGTGCACCTCGCCGGTGGTCGCGGCACGCGCGGTGTCGCCCGCCAGGCGGCGCTTGCCCGCTTCCATAAACTCTTTCGACCAGGTGTAGTAAAGGCTCTGGGCGATGCCTTCCTTGCGGCACAGCTCGGCAATGCTGTCCTCGCCGCGCAGGCCTTCCAGCACGATCCTGATTTTGTCCTCTGCAGAGAAGTGCCGGCGCGTCGCACGCCGTATGTCCTTCACCACCCGCTCAGCAGGGGCCTTCGGCCCCGATTTCTTCAAGGAGGATTTGGGCTTCATCTTCGTTCCTTCGTCTCTACGACGAAGCCCAAATCCTCCTTACATCTCAACCTCAAATATGTGCCATTGGTGCTGACGGCGGACACTGCACCGGTGTCTGGCCTGCCATGTGATAGAGGGCCAGCATCGAGTGGGTTTTGCCGCCGCCGAAGTTAGTTTGCAGTTCGACGACAGGATCGCCGCCGCTGCCGGACAAGCGCTTTGCCGCCCCGATCAGCAGCGTGCTCAAGCCCTCTGTAAGGTAGGTGCGGCTGAAGAACTGGCGTGGATCACGATACTCAGACGGCGCGCTGCCTGAATGGACCTTGGCGAGGTCGGCAGCGAACTCGGCCTGCTGGAATTCCCCGGTGGCGACGTCTTGATGCGGTTCGACCACGTCTCGCCACGGCAGCAAACCCGCCACGGTCTCGACCGAAATCTCGAGGCGTTGTGTTTTACGGCGCTCCTCATTGCGCTGAAGTTCGGTGAACTTCGTCCGGAGGATGGTGTCGCGCATCTTTCCAAGCTGCTCGGCGACTTCACCCGCGCTGATGGCCTCCATCAAGCGACGCATGGAGTCGAGGGCACGCTCGGCGTCATCGTATGAGAAATTCTCATTGTGCGAGAGCTTGTTTCGGACATCGAGGAGTTCCGAAACATAGGAGCGTTCTGGGTGGCCTAGGACGTTCGCGAAAGCGTCCTTCCAGAAGGCCATCATGGTCTTGAGCAGACCTTGCTGGTCCCAGCCGACTTCTCCGGTCGAGTTCGGCCGGAGACCCTGAACGCGCTCGATGACTTCTAATTGCCAATGACCTTTGAGCGAGGTCTCCAGCCGCTTTTCTACGAAAGGGATCAACGCCGACGGCAGCAGTTCCATGCCTTCAAAAACATACTGGCGGGTGCTTTTTGCCATGTCCCGTTCCCCCTCAAATATCCAAGCGGGTCTGACGATCCCCGCTCGTGTCGTGGATGGCCGCAGCCGCCTTGGTCAACTCGGCCCAATCGGCGATCAGAGCGTTGTAGGCCGTGGCCTCTTTCGCATCCTTCCGCTTGTTGGCGCTGATGTCGTAGAGGCAGTAGGCGAGATCCTTTACTGCCTCGGCCTGGGCGCTGATCTTTTTCAAAAGAACAGCGGTCTCGTGCGAAATGCCATCCTTCTCGTACAGACGTACCAGATGTTGGAGACACTCCCACACCGTTAGGTGGCCATCGTTGTGCGGTTGCCAATCTTCGTCGAGTTCGTCTCGGCTAAGGATTCGCACCTTGCCGGCAGCGCTTTCAACGATACCCGCGTGCTTGACGCTCTCAACTGAGATGCCGCGTGCCGTGGCGATGCTGTTGGCCGTACCGTACTCACCAGTCTTCAACCCGTTCTGCTCGAACCACGTGATGGCGAAGCGCGTATCTGGATCAAACTCACCTTGGATGCCGCCCAGATACTCGTCGAGTTCCTTGTTAATCAGCTGGAGCGCTGTTTTAACGCTCATCGGATTATCGTCTGACTCAAGCACAGCCTTGTATCGCGAGAATACGCCCATGCCAGGTCCGATGGCTGATTGCGGCATGTCTGCTGGTGCGATGTTAGCAGCCTGCAGCTCGGCGATCGCCGGTGGCAGTTCGCGCTTCAGCGCGCGGATGAACTCCGCACGAGTAATAACCTCTGCCGTGCTTTCCTTTTTCCGGCATACCAAGACGACCGAGTTTGCAAGCACATTTTTACCAGCCTTGAAGCCAGTGTCCCGCTCAGTTCGCATAGGCCATGTGCCAACAACAACTTGTCCAGCGCGAATAACCGCCTCCAGAAAAGTGGCCCAACCTGTTGATGAAATTCCTTCTTTTTCAATTTCACTCTGCTTAAAGGCGTAATAAATTGTCGCCGGAAAATCGGGATTTGTCGTATCAGCAATTCTTACCATCGCTCGCGACATCCCATTCATAAAAAACTCTTCCGCCGAAACCTTTCCGCCATGCCGATACGGCGAGGCTACCAGCTCAGAAGACTTAGGAGTTTGGACGGTAGAAAAGTTTTCCGGGAAAATGACTCCAATAGTTTTTTTCATCCATATGTAGAAATAGTCGGATAAGTCGGCATAGTTTATGTTGTCATAATATGGAGGGTCGGTGGAAAATACCGCTCCGCTTGGCACTCCGTCCAATTCCTGGGCTTCTTTTTGAACAACAGTTCCGGTTTCTCTCGGCACAAAATATTCCAAGACCTTGGAAACCCATTCAACGGCCCCACCGAAATTACCCGTTGAGTTAGCGTCCGCGCTCGTGGTGTAATTTCCGGTGTAGGCGATGGTGTATTCCGGGGTGGGGCATGCCCCACCCCGGAATGCGGCGTCGCTGGTGGCCACCGGGTTCATCGTTATGGTGGAGTTTGCACACTTCAACCGTGACGAAGAGGAGTTCCCGATGACCGAGGACAGATTACTGATCGAAGAGCTGGCTGCAAAGGGCGGCCAACCGGATTTTTTGCGCACCATCGCCGAGAACGTGCTGCAGCTGATCATGGAGGCCGACGTTGATGGCCTGATCGGCGCGGGTCGCCACGAACGCAGCAGCGAGCGCGCGACCTGGCGCAACGGCTATCGCGACCGTTCGCTGGATACCCGGGTAGGCACGCTGAACCTGAAAATCCCCAAGCTGCGTGCTGGGTCCTATTTTCCGGGCTTCCTTGAGCCCCGCAAGATGGTCGAGAAAGCGCTGGTTGCGGTGATCCAGGAAGCGTGGATCGGCGGGGTCAGCACCCGGCGGGTCGATGAACTCGTCCAGGCCATGGGCATGACCGGCATCTCCAAGTCCACCGTCTCCAAGCTTTGCAAGGACATTGACGAGCGCGTCCATGCCTTTCTGAAACGCCCGCTCACCGGCGAATGGCCGTATCTCTGGCTCGATGCCACCTATCTCAAGGTACGCGAAGGCGGGCGGATCATCAGCGTTGCCGCAATAATCGCCATGGCCGTCAACACCGAGGGCCGGCGCGAGATCGTCGGCCTGCATATCGGCCCCTCGGAAGCGGAGGTCTTCTGGTCCGACTTCCTGAAGGACCTTGTTCGGCGCGGTCTTACCGGCGTGAAGCTGGTCATCTCCGATGCTCACGAGGGCCTCAAGGGCGCGATCACCCGCGTCATGGGCGCCACCTGGCAGCGCTGCCGGGTGCACTTCATGCGCAATGCCCTGTCCTATGTGCCCAAGGGCCAGAACACTGTCGTCGCCGCCGCGATCCGCCAGGTCTTCCTGCAGCCCGATCAGAAAAGCGCAACGCAGGTCTGGCGACAGGTCGCCGACCAGTTGCGCACCCGTTGGCCCAAGCTCGGCGCCTGCATGGACGAGGCCGAAACCGACGTGCTCGCCTACACCGGCTTCCCCACCCAGCACCGCACGAAGTTACACTCAACCAATCCGCTCGAGCGGCTCAACAAGGAGGTCAAGCGCCGCGCCGACGTCGTCGGAATCTTCCCGAACGAAGACAGCATCATCCGCCTCGTCGGGGCTGTGCTGATGGAGCAGAACGACGAGTGGCAGCTCCAGCACCGATACATGCAGATCGAAGGCATGGCCGAACTCAACCAACCCATGATCGAGGAGGAAAATCAGCCCCTACACATCACCGCCAAAGCCGCCTGACGATGGCCCACGGCCACAGCCGAAATTACACCACCTTGACGGACGCGACCCCCGTTGACGATGAAAACACATTCGCCTCAGCGTAGTCCCACACCATAGGAAGCGACTGTCGCCCGAATGTTTGAACAATAAAACCTCCTCCCCAGGGGGTCTGCGATGACCAGTAGTTCGCCGACCGTCCAATCGCCAAACCGAGGTAGAATCCTACCGCTTCGCCATAAGCTCTTGCTGCACCACCATTCGAGGCCAAACCTAAATTATCCACGGCCATGCCGGCCTTTGAGGCGTCTTGCGTCGCCTTGTCGACCACGGCAGAAACCAGGCCTGCAAAACAATTAAGAGCAACGAGCTGCCTCGTAGTGAATAGGTCTCCAAAATTGGCAATACCGTAATCTACCGTCCAGAAGTTTCTGGGGTCGTTGGGCAGTTGGACATCTGGACGCCAGTCTGGCTCCGCACTCCGAGCTACCTTCTCTTGAATTTCATCAGGCGCGACGAAAATCATTCCACCTTTTCTTTCAACGACCACGCCCATAAGGGCTCTTCCCATCTTCCCTGACATCCCACAATTCTTGATATACTCAGTAGGTATTGCGGTATTAGAGATAACGCACCGAAAGTTTGCGCCTCTGCCCGCCTTCGTCCCTTCCTTTGCAAGGGCGATCTGACTGGCAGTTCCGCCGCTGTGCATTGAGTAGCAAATTGTCTTTGCTTGCTTATCGACAATCGGCTCTACCCATGCTTCCTTTCCAGCCTTGGTGCTCAAAACAAAGCTCGAAGCAATTGGAACCTGCACGTCCGCAAAGGCGGGGTCTGGACTGGGAACGGTTCGAGTCCAAATCCAAGCGATCACTGTTCCTTTCCCGCCGCCATACTCCTTCGGTAGGTCCACTTGCGGATATAGATGGCCGATACGCTCCCATGCTTTCTCGCGCATCCATTCGCCGTAGTATTTCACGTCCTCGGCCAATCCTTCGACATTGCGGTAGAACGATCGCTCCTTGAGACCGGGATGAATGGGGGACAAATCTCTAAACTTCGGTGGGATCTCGACCATTGCCTTGCCGATCATGACCGCGACCGGATTCAAGTCAGACCCATAGGCAGGCAGACCGAGGCGCTGCGCCTCTAGAGGGATCGACCCACCACCCGAGAAGGGATCATAGACCGGCGGCAGTTCGCCCCCGCAGCTCTTGCGGATTTCGCTGCGGGCACGCTCCAGAACCTCCTCGTTGGTCGAGTTCTCCCATTTCACTAAGTCCTCAATGATGGTGAATAGCCGCTGGCGCTCACGCTCCTGATCTTCGAGGGTAGGGAACTGATCTGAATGGCTGGAGGGATCATCCACCAGTTGTGCAAACAGAACGGCTCGGCACGCAGCAAGTGGGCGACGTGCCCAATACAGGTGAAGCGTGGAGGGATGGCCATGGCGAATTGATTTTTCCCGCACCGAAGCGGCGTTAATTGCCTCTAATGGAAGCGCGACCTCAATCAGTTTTTTCTTCATTCTGCACTACCCACGAGCGCGCCTTCGAAGGACGCCTCTAAAATTGAAAAGCTTTGCGGAGGATTGAATCCGAACTTTGCGTTCAGGTCGGATAATCTCTTGGGTTGATCGAACAGGACCGGTTTCCCAATACGGATCGCATGAACTGTTCCGTTGTGGCCTATGTATTCAATAAGTTCATTTTCAGTTATAGCCCCATCATTCCTAAATAACTTAGCCTCTTCGAGGGAAACCTCGGTGATAGATCCAACAGTCGAAAATCCGACAATAGATTTTACGGGAACACCAATATAAAAAAACACTTTATCAGGTAACTTTATTGGCCTTCTCTTCCTGAAGAACACGGAAATCTCTCCACGGCGCAATGGCTCCTCCCATCGCCCATTGAAGGAATAAACGACCGACGGATTCTTCTTTGTGTTAGTCGTCGAGGTCATAAACAAGCCTGTACGTTGCGGGATGGATGGTCAGTTCGCCGCCGTCGCGCAAAGCGCGCAGGCGGGCACCCGTCATCTCGACGGGACCACCTTCCGGGTTGATGAGAATGAACGAATAGAGGTCCGGCTTCTGGTCCAGCAGGCCCCAAACGTCAGCTTCAAGCTGGAGCGGTTCGTGCTCCAAGCAATGGTCTTTGGGATAGTAGTGCCGCAGGATCTCGCCGCCCACCGAGCGGCGCTCCCACGGAAAGCGCGTGCCGTTGCCACGGCCTATCCAGCTTCCGTCCGTATGGAAGAAGCGATCCTCGCCATCGGCCTTATAGCCTTGGGCCAACGCAAACCGCGCCATCACGCTCGGACGGGGCGGCTTCGGCGCGGCCCGGGGCCTGGTCGCCACTTCCGTTTCGATCAGCTCTCGCTCTGGCTCCCCGGCCGATGACTCAGCTGTGGGCTGCGTTTCGGGCTCATCCTCTTGCAGGTAGAGATATTCCCCAGCGACCGGCTCGCCAACACTGTTCGCCTCTTCCGCAAGCCCGTCGATACCATCGTCATCATCGGGTTCGGTGACGGGCTGGACCATCGCTGCGACGACGATGTGCTCGGGGCCGAGGGTGAAATTCTCTTCGAGATATTCCCTGATGTCCTCCGGTGAGCGCTCGAACGCATACGCCAGCGCCGCACGAATATCCGAACTCAGGCTCCTGCCGATCTCTTCAGGCACTCTCTTGGCGAGCTTGGCCTTGGACAGCGGACTGACAAACAGCTTGCGCTCGAGCCATAGAATGTCGGTGAGCCGCGCGGTGCCGGCCGGGACGCCATCGATATACGGAACGACCTCCAACTTTGGAGTCTGGACCCAGCTCGTCGCAGCGATCGCCTCCGCCAGCGCCCGCACACGCTCGGTCTCTCCGGCGTCGGCAAGCTCAATCCGTCCGAGTTGATTTCCGAACGCGGTGAGCCAGTCGCGGCGATCATCCATGCTGGCGAGCAGCGACGGCTGATTGAAGTGTTCCTCGACAAGGTCCGAGAGCGCCGGCAATGCCGAGAATGGTGACGCCTGCACGACTTCTCCCGACAGGCGCTGAAAATCTGCGGTCTTGCGCTTGACCCATTCGTGCAGGTGGCTCCACCGGAACAGGGTCTGCATGCTTAGGCCATAGGCGAGCGTCTCAACGGGCGCCCACTCGCCCACGAGGTTCAGCCAGTGTCCGCACTCCTCCCAGATGCGCGTGGGGTAACGGACCAGCAGGGTGCGAACCCGCCGGGCGTCGTCGGCCGACAGCCCCTTTCCCGAGGCCAGTGTCCCGAGCCATTGCAGCGCAAGGTCCGCCGATGGGCGATCCGCGACACCGACACGGTGCCACAGGCTGAGATCTAGCACCGACGCGCGCACGACGGCAGCGCCGGGAACATCCTCCTCGTCCCCTGCCAGGAAGACACCACCGGACGTCACCCACGTCCCGTCGTGGGCGAGGATCAGCTTCTCCGCCTTGAAGGCGGTTCTGATGTTCTGAGCGTCGGCGGTCGAGCATCCGTCGAGCATCTGATCAAGGCGACGATACCATTTCTCAACTTCATGGGCTGGAGCCGTGTCGGATTTGGCCAGGGCGCGCAGCCGGTCGAGCAAACGCTCGGGACCGCTTGGGGTACTGCGGACGCCCAGAAGGTCAAGCAGTGGTCGGGTGGTTTCGCGATCAAGCAGCCCATGCACGAAAGGCTCGACATCGATCAACGCCTCCGTTTCCGGCGTCCTGCGCACCAAATCTGCCGGAAGCTGGACCATGTTGCGGGTATCGGGAAGGCAAGGCTTGGCTCGCAACTTCAGCAGCCAATCGGTCAGCAGGCGCTCGGATGAAACCGATCGCGTGGACCCGGTGGTCGCTACCTGCAACAGCCGAGCGCTGACGGCCCGCGACCAATAAGTGTCGCGCTGATCCAGGATCTTGCCGACGATCTTCGTCCAGATGCCTGCGTCCGTCTTCGCCAGCACCTCCCAATGCCGCCAATAATCCGCAGGGAAATCCCAGTCCTCAATGACGAATTGGTTGGTGACATAGGGATAGTAGAGCGCGCTGCGGGCGCCGCGCGCCTGCGCTTCCGTTGTGAGCTGCTGTCGCCCGTATAGGCTCTGCCGCTTCTGGACCAGGGGCGCCATCGTCTGAAGCCCCGAACGGCCAGACGACACCCAGCGCAGCCAATCCTCCCGCGTGCAGGATTTGAAACTCGCAACATAGTCACCATGCAGGAGTTGCGCCTTTCGGACCGTCTCCGGCAGTAGCTCCTCCAGCGCGCCGTTCTCGTCGAACAACACGCCCTTACTGATCACCCGCAGTGTTCGGTCAGCGCAGGCATATCGGAAAGATTCGCCGATCGTGACGCCAAGCTTGGCAGCGATCTGGGCAAGTTGGACGCACTCGGCAAGTTTCGGCTGATCGGAACCGAAATAGTCAACGGCAACCCGCTCGATCACGGCGTTGACGTCGCTTGTCCCGTCGAGGCCGATCTCCTCCAGCACCGCGAAGGCCGCCTCAACCGGGTCGTTGTGGTTCTCTCCCGCCGCCTTGTCACGGCGCTTCTCGGCAAGGAACCGGGTCCAGTTCTGGTTGAGGACGATCAGATGGCTGGCGAGAAACTCCCAATCTTCTTCCGACTGAAGCAGCTTCTTTTCGCCGAGCCGAACGATCTCCGACGCCGCGTAAAGCACCTCCTTGCCCTGCACAGGCACGATCCGCAGGCCATCGGTGTCGTGACACTGCCAGCCCGTCACCTCGGGCGCGATATAGGCCCACAAGTTCAACAGGTGCCGCCAGGTCGCGGGCCGCGGCAAATGATTGGTGCGCAGGCGTTCGAGCAAGTCGGACTTTGAGAACTCCTCGACCAGATCCCAGTGAACCAACTTGGTCTGGTTCTTCGCCGATACATGCTGGCACAGCGCCGGCCTGGATTTGGCATCGAGCAGCGCCATGGCCTGATCGGCCGGCCAGATGTCGAAGACAGGCCGCGGCATAGTGATCGCGGCCTTGGCATCGACCAGCCGCCCCTCTTCTGTCAGAAGCATCGGCTGGCCTTCGATGGCCGCGTCAAACGCCAGTTCCACGATCGCGCCGCACGCCCCTTCGAGCGTGGTCGCCTCGCGGTCGACGTCGGGCAGCAGACCATAGGCGTCCGCCCGATCCCGCGCGCTGGTCTTCGTCTTCTCCAGCC
Organism: Sphingopyxis macrogoltabida; assembly: GCF_001307295.1. NCBI lineage: Bacteria > Pseudomonadati > Pseudomonadota > Alphaproteobacteria > Sphingomonadales > Sphingopyxidaceae > Sphingopyxis > Sphingopyxis macrogoltabida. Next base: position 4,297,987 of record NZ_CP012700.1, read on the forward strand.
ACTTTATCATGGCGCTGGCGGCCAATTCTCCAGCGCGATTCAGGAGCCAGCGGTTGGTTGGCGAGGTTTCCGGGTCTTTGATCTTGAGACGAGCAGGGTCCTGGATGAAGGGCGCGTTGCAGGCGAAAGGTAGCGCCGTTTCCACACCGGTCGGTAGCACGACATAGAGCCGCCCCTTCGCGCCCAGTACGATCTCCACGCGGCAGGGCGGGAAATCGCCGTTGTCCTCGGCCCCCAGCATCCGCTCCTTGCGGATCTCATCGAGCGCCTCAACCGGGAAGGCTTCCTCCCCCGACCGCACGAGAAGGAACGAATCATCCGTTTTCTCATCCAAAGCCATCCACTCGCTCTCGGCGATTGGCCCAGGTCCGAGACTTTGCCAATGCACCTCGCTATCGCCGATCCGCAGGCGACGAATATTCTTGAAGAACAGTAGAGACACCGGGCTCTTCAGCCACTCGTCGAGATTCTTCTCGACTTCGCGGCGCAGCAGCGGGTTGGCGATCGCCACTTCGACGCGCGTGGTTCCCGATGTCTGGTAATAGCTCTCGATCCAGTGGGGCTCGGTGAACCGCGCACGCTCGAAGGCCACGGCCAGAGTTGGCGTGAACAACTCGACCCGATCGCCCAGGCTGAACGTGCTTTTGAAGCCGATCCCTCGAAAGCCGATCGTGTGCAGCGCGCGCTTATTGGAATAGCCGAAGCGGCAGATTGAAGCGAAATGGGCCTCGATGAAGTCCTCGCCATTGTGCTCGAAAACGAAGCGTTCGTTCTTGATCGAAACCCGGGCCTCGCTGGCGCCGGCGTCATCGGCGTTCTGGAGCAGCTCTGACAGAATATGGCGGGGGCTCTGCACCTGCTTGAAGAGCTGGTGCCAAGGGCCAGCAAGCTCCGGGTCCGCCTCAAGCTGGTCCCAGCGCTTGGTCGCGCGCTCCTGGATCGACCGGAAATAGTCGGGAGGATCGGTGAGGATGGTCTCGATCTGGCGGCCCCCGCTCATAGCGGCGCCTCCAGCCTCGACGGCGTGGCGACCAGTTCGGGTCCGCGCGGCGGGGCCGTCTTGCGCCAGCCGCCCTTGACGGTCTGGATGGCGGAGATCGGCAACCGTTGCGCGGTTGGCAGTTCGTGCAGATCGCAAACGTGCCAGAACACCGCCCAATGGCCCTGATTGTCGGACGTATATTGGCCCGTCGTCGGCGGGCGATGCGTCATTCCCTTTGAATGCTTGCCGTTTCCACTTTCCTCACAGCCGACATACCAACCCAACCAGGACGCAACAAAACTGAACTTAGCCGCCACGTCCTCGTGCGACGGATAGATCAGGACCGGCACCCGGGCACAGCCGCGCAGTTCATCGACCTTGCGAAACAGTTCCCACTTCCGTGATCCGAAAGCGACGAAACCCTTGGCGTTGGCGATAGCTCCCCCCGATTGAAGGTGCTCAAGCGGCACGGGGGCCAAGATGGAAAAATCCGCAATGTCGGTCATATCACCCCCTATGCCGGTTCTTGCGCCCGCTCCAGCAGACGTCGGAGGTCAAACTGGATCGCGGTTTCGAGGAACGAGGGTTCGCGTTCCACGAGCGGGCCGCGCACATAGCGCGGAGCCTGGGCGAAGCCTGAAGCGACTTGGACGATAGCGAGAACGAACTTCTCTGGCTCGTGCAGCGAGGTGATCACCTCCTGCCGCGTGACCATCACGCTGTCCGCGCCGTCGATGCGTCCCTTGACCTCAATGAAGCGCAGATGCCCCGACCTCGGATCGTGGGACGCGATGTCGTAGCCGATCTTCTGGGCGGAGACGTCAACCGGCTCATTACCCAACGCCCGTTCCGCTGCCATGACGGCTTCCATCGCCGCAAGTTCGATGGCGCGGCGTGCCGCAGGGTCTTCCGCGAAATGACTTGGCGCGCTTGATGCCCTACGTGCCTCCAGCAGCCCACGGGGAATAACCACCATGCCGCCCCGCACACGCGGCGGCTGCGATGAGATGAAGCGCTCCCGCTCAAGCTGGTCCATACGGCGCTTTTGCCGATCCGCGAGCTCCTCGGCCCGGCGCTGCGCGTTCTGCCAGTTTAACCGAGTCTTCTTCCCGGCGCGTTCCTCTTCCTTCAACTCGAAGGCACGTGAGTCCCAGTAATTGATTTCTTTCTTGAGCCGGGCGCGAACTTCCTGCTCGACCTTTTCGATCTCAGGCAGGCGCCGTGCCTTGACCTCGGCGACATGGCCTTGCGCCAGCTCAACCGTCGCAAACCGGATAGCGGCTTTCTCCAGATCAGTGGTCAGCCAGCTTTCGTCCAGAAGGTCCCGTACGCTGTCGATCTCCTCCGGTTTGGCAGGACGCAGATTCAAATGCGGCGCGATACCGGCATTGACGGTGTTTCCAGCCTTGTCGATCGCGGCGAACTGGAGGCGCTGCGAGATCACATGCGGCTTGCCAGCGCTGGTTACGCGGCCGTCCTGGACAACATGCTCCAGCAGAAAAATGGCCGATAGCGCATCACCCGCGTCGGTGTCATCGACAAGGATCGCGCCCTGCCGCATGATTTGCTCATACTGTTCACGGACAAGGCTGATTACGGCGTCGAGCAGCGGATGGCCGGGACAAACGAAGGCCGCAACCGGCTGCTGGTTGATCTTATCCTTCTCGAAGCAAATGCGCTCATACTGTGTCTGGAGCGGTGCGCCGGTTCCGATCTGGCGATCCCGTTCGCGGATGCGTACCGGCACATGCGCAACCTCCCAACGCCCTTCCTCCCGGCGTTTGATCTTGCCACCCAGATGCTGGAACGCTTCGACGAAGAAGCTCTGGATGTGGTGGGGCTGCAGGCGCAGCGCCTCGGCGCGCTCCATCTCCAGTCGCAATTCCTCGACCCTTGCCTCCGGCATGGTGTCGTTGGTCAGGGCGCGGCGACGCAGCAATTCAATCAGATGCCCCTGGTCAACCGCACCATCGACCTGCTGAAAAAGACGGGCCTTAACGTCCTCCTGCTCGCCATACTGGATCGCTTCGAACAGCAGATCCTTCAGGGCCACGCCATCGAACAATTCGCCGAGCACGTCATAAACACGGCCACCAAGCGCCTCGCGCGCAGCTTCCAGCTTCTCCAGCAGACGCGCGTAAACCTCGCCTTCACGCGTATCGGCCGCGACGAGATTCCACAGATGACAGACCTCCATCTGGCCGATGCGGTGGATGCGGCCGAACCTCTGCTCAATCTTGTTCGGGTTCCAAGGCAAATCGTAATTGACCATGAGATGGCCGCGCTGAAGGTTCACGCCTTCGCCCGCCGCATCATTGGCGATCAGGACCAGCATGTCCTTGTCCTGCATGAAGCGCTCTACGACCTTGCGCCGCTCCTCGCGCGACACGCCACCATGGATCACCTCGACGGCCTCGGTGTTGCCGAGCCGTGCCCGCACCTTGTCGAGCAGGTAGTGCAGCGTATCCTTGGGCTCTGTGAAGATGATCAGCTTGCGACGATTGCCGGCCGCGTCGATCATCAAATCGTCGTCGAGGATCCGGTTGAGCTGGCTCCATTTCGTGTCCACGCCCGAGCGCAGCACGCCGAGCGCCATCGCCTCCAGCCCCTTCAGGGTCTCGACCTCCAGGGCAAGCTGCTCGACCGTCTCAGCCGTCGTCGCGCCTGTCGAGATCAGATCCTCAAGCTCGTCGATCTCCTCCTGACCATACTCTTCGATGTTCCGCAGCATGTCGGCGTTGATCGCGGGCTCGGTTGCGCCGGCCCTGCGACCCTTGGAGGCCAAGCGGGCTTCGCCCAACTCGTTTTCCAGCCGTTCCCGGCGACGCTTGAGGGACTGGTAGATGGCCGCCGGCGACGAGGCGAGACGCCGCTGAAGGATCTGCAAAGCGAAACCGACATTGTTGCGCTTCTTCCCGTCGCCCTCGGCAAAACGCTGCACACGGTTCATCTCGGTGCGCACATATTCGGTGACGGCGGTGTAGAGCGCAGCTTCCCCTTCCGACAGCTGATACTTGACCGTACGCGCCCGTCGCTCGGGAAACAGCGGCCGACCATCGAACTTTAGCAGTTCCTCCTTGGTCAGCCTGCGCATCATGTCTTCGGTATCGGCATAATGGACACCGTCGCGGAACCGGCCCTCAAATCGATCACCATCGAGGAGCGCCATAAAGAGCTGGAAATCTTCTTCCTTGCCGTTGTGTGGCGTCGCCGACATCAACAGCAAATGGCGGCAGACCTGGCCAAGCTTCTGGCCGACCTGATAGCGCCGTGTATATTTGACCTCGCCGCCGAAATAGGTGGCCGACATGCGATGGGCTTCGTCGCAGATGATCAGGTCCCATTCGCGCGCGCTCATGAGCTTCTCCTGAAGCTCCTCATTGCGCGCCAACACGTCGAGACGGACGATCAGCCGATCCCGGTCGCTAAACGGATTGCCCGAACGCGAGTTCTCGATCATGTCGCGGGAGAGAATGTCGAACTCGAGATTGAACTTTTGTCCGAGCTCGTCCTGCCACTGCTCGACCAGGCTGCCCGGAGCAACAACTAGACAGCGTTCAAGATCGCTGCGGGCAATCAGTTCCTTCATCAGCAAACCGGCCATGATGGTCTTGCCCGCACCGGGATCATCCGCGAGGAGGAAGCGAAGCGGCTGGCGCGGCAGCATTTCACCATAGACCGCCGAAATCTGGTGCGGCAGCGGATCGACAAGGCTCGTGTGAATCGCCAGATACGGGTCGAAAAAATGCGCCAACTTGATGCGATTGGCCTCCGTCACCAAGCGCAGCAACGCCCCATCGGCATCGAACGACCAAGCCCGTCCGTTTTGCTCAACTTCAAGGCGATGCTCGTCGTCTCGGTACAAAATGGCCTCTGCCACCGCACCGTTGTGATCACGAAAAACGACACTGATCGCCTGGTCCCCGATCCAGTCGACGGAAACAACATGCACAGCTTGCGCCGAAGCCACGCCTCGAACGGACGCGCCGTTCTTAATCTCCTCAAGCTTCGCGGCCATCATTCATCTCCCCGGGCACTCATAGCTGAAGCTCCGCTCGTTCAAGCGCGTCTTCAGTTTCCTTGCGATTTATAGTCACGATATGCTGAGTGTATGGACTTTGCTTTGCAGCATCACCAAGCAAACCAAGGCGCTTCAATACATAGAAGAGCATCGCATAACGAACCGTGAGTACGTCGTTGCCGTGATCTAATCCGTAATCTTTGGCGACAACCTGCTTCTGACTGGCCGTCAGAGCGGGATGCGGACCAATAATCACGTCAAAATAATTGTTCCAGAGCCAGTCCCGCTCACCGAGTTCTCCCGGTTCACTCTTGGCGCCAGCATCCAGAACGCGTGGCAGCAGGAAATCTTTGAACTTATGCTCTAGATGGCAATAGGCTCGGGCGTGCCAGCGAAAACCATCATAGCCGAATGCGTGGGGGGTGATGCGACGCCAGATTGGGTCTGGCCGAGCCTTGTTCATCGACTGATAGAAAATGTCGATAGAGACGCCTTCGCGGGTGGCGTCGAGAATCTTGCGCAGGACAGCTATGTCTATGTCCCGTCGAGGTGCCATCGCGACATCAGCACCAGGAAAAACCGAAATCCACGAATCGCTTGCCGGCACAGAACCTTCGGCGATCGAACGAAGCTGCGAGAGGTAGATGTAAGGGTCAGGTTCAAGGAAACGCAGGACAAACCGTTCCGCGGCGACATAGCGCTTGGCGCGCGTGTCATATTCCATGTTGCCCGGAGCGCGCTCCTGATACAGGGCCAAATCCTTGGACGCCTGCGGCACCGACACCCCAAACGTCTCAACGAGGGCGGCGCGGTTTATAGAGCCCTCCCAGAACAGTCGGAACTCGATGAATTCGAGTCGGCGCTCCACCCCCCACTTCAGCACCGTCGCGGCTTCCGCCATCGTGTTCGCCTCACGCAAGTCAGAATCAAAACTATATGGACAATCCATAATAGTCCGTGTATTTATTATGCTCATTGCGGTCTGTCGTCAATGGGCGATCAGATTCGGGGCGGGAGGCAAAGCATGCGGCGGCAATGGTGGGAGCGCCAGAGCGCCGGCATGATTCTCAGCCCAAGGCGGAGTCCGGGAGGAGGAAGACGGTTATGGCCCTTTCGCATCGATCCACTCTGGTCGTTCATGGCCGCCTTGCCATGCGTGAGAGTCGCCTGGCGGCGGCCCGCAGCGGCCGGCACGGTCTTCAGATTATGTCCTTCGAGCAGGCCGCAGTTCGGCTGGCGGGCGGCTTTGCGCGGGCCATTGATGACGACAGCCTGCGTGCGGCTATCCAAGCAGCTCTGCCCGCTACCCCGATGGGAGAACTAGAGGAAATCAAGGCGCTTCCGGGCATGATCGATGCGGCGGTCGACACGCTTCACAAAGCATGGCGTGCGGGCATCGATCTTGCCACTCGCGCGGCCGACCATCCACGTCTCGCCGCTTTCGCGCGCCTGGAAGCTGCCGTCCTCGAACAGCTTCCGCCTGGCATGATGCGACCTCTCGACATCGTCATGGCCGCAACCGCCCGTATCGCCCATGCGCAGACGGTCTTTGGTTCGATTGAGATCGCTGGCCTTACCGAACTCTCGCCCTGCTGGCGGCCGTTGCTCCAGGCCCTGACGGCTCATATCCCCGTGCAATGGACGGCCGGCCCAAGAAGCGTGCCAGCGTGGCTGGAGGGCACTGGCGTCACGATCGCGCGCGCACCGGAGCAGACGCCGGGGGTCAGTTCCGTTAGCGCGGCGACATCCTATCACGAGGCCATTGAAGCAATGCGCTGGGCTCGAAGACTACTCTCTTCGGGCGTATCGGCCTCGGAGATCGCCATCGCGACCGCTTCGCCCGCAGACTACGATGATCATTTCCTGGCCCTGCGCAACGATGCCAATATAGACCTGCACTTCGTCCATGGTATCCGCACTGTCACTACCCGCGAGGGTCAGGCTGCTGCTGCGCTGGCCGACATTGTGATCCGCGGCCTGTCGCAGTCGCGGCTACGCCGCCTCGCAGCGCTCTGCCGGGACAGCGGGCCTTTCGAGACCCTTCCCGAAGGCTGGCTGCGGGTGCTGCCGACCGATGCGCCGCTTTCGACCGCGGAAGCATGGAATCGCCTGCTGGCCAGGCTGACGCCGGAGGATTGGCCCGACGGCGCCGACCATGTTGCGGCGCTACGCATGGCAGTCGAGATCCTTGTGAAGGGATCAGAAGCCGCCAGCGAGATCGGAGAAGCCTTCCTCGCGGGCCGCGCTCTCTCGATCTGGCGCAAAGCTCTGCTCGCCGGTCCTGCTGCCTCGATCGATGCAACATTGGAAACCCTGAAGCAGGACGACGAACTGGAGGCGTGCGTCTCTATCGCCTGGATGCCGGCCAGCGCGCTCGCGGCATCGCCGCGTCGCTTCGTGCGGCTCCTCGGGCTCAATTCCTCGCGCTGGCCGCGCGGAATCACCGAGGATCGGTTGATCCCGCACCATATCATTCCGACCCCTGTGCTCGACCCTCTGCCAGTCAACCTCGCCGACCGCCGTGACTTCGAGACGATCCTCGCGACGACAGCCGATACCGTTGTCCTGTCGCGCGCCCGGCGTGACAGCGACGGGCGTCTGCTCGGTCGCAGTCCTCTGCTCGCCGGGCGTGGCGACGAAACCTATCTGCGTCGCAACGCGACGCCGGCGCACGCCTTCAGCGAGACAGACCGCCTCATGGCCCGGCCCCAAGAGTTCGCCGCCGATCCGCAAGCAATCGGTGCGCTGAGTTGCTGGCGGGACTGGCGGCAGGCCGAGATCACACCCCATGACGGGCTCGTGCGGGCGGATCATCCGCTCGTTCTCGCCATCCTCGGCCGCACCCAGTCGGCAAGCTCGCTACGCCGTCTGCTGCGCAATCCGTTGAGCTTCGTGTGGGTCTATGCATTCGGATGGCGTGAACCGCAGAGCAGCGCCGAACCGCTCGTGCTCGACGCGCTCGGGACCGGCGATCTCGTTCACTTGGTTCTCGACCGCGCCTTGCGTGACCTCGAGACCGGAGAGGGGCTCGCCGACGCCGACGCCGCGACTATCGAAGCCGCAGTTGCGCAAGCTGCACAAGCCGTCGCCGCCGATTGGGAAAGCGAGCGCCCGGTTCCGCCAGCCGTCATCTGGAGCCGTACGCTTGAGGACGCTCGCGTGCTGGCGGGACGCGCCTTGGCTTACGGTGATGATGTCCTTCCGGGCACACGCTCTTATGGAGAGGTGCCCTTCGGTGGCTCCGAGCCGAAATCCGAGGCAGAGACGCCCTGGGATGCGAATGCGCCGGTCGCTATCCCCGAAACGGGCTTCAACATTGCGGGCTATATCGACCGGCTCGACATCTCGGGCGATGGTAAGCGCGCCCTCGTACGGGACTACAAGACCGGACGGCCGCCGCGCGGCGAGATACGTCTGAACGGTGGACGCGAGCTTCAGCGCTGTCTTTACGCCTTCGCGGTGAAGGCGCTTCTCGGCGACGATGTCGCCATCAGCGCCTCGCTGCTCTACCCGCGCGAGCCCGTCGATCTCCAGCTCGACGATCCCGAGGCCGTGCTGGCGGAGATCACAGGCTATCTGCGCGCGGCACGGTCGAGTCTCGCCGGAGGCGCGGCCCTGCCTGGCCCGGACACCGGCAGCGACTATGACGACCTCGCCTTCGCCCTGCCGGCCAATGCCAGCGCCACCTACTGCAAACGCAAAATGCCTGCCGCCACGGAGCGGCTTGGCGAAGTCGCTCAGGTCTGGGAGGCGGAATGATGAATAGCGTGTCCAAGGTACTGCAAGACGACGGTGCGCGCCGCGCCGCGATCAGCCTCCATGATCGCTCGATCCTGGTCGAGGCTGGCGCGGGCTCAGGCAAGACCGCCGTCATGGCTGGCCGCATCGCTGCCATGCTGGCCGAAGGCGTCGCGCCGTACTCCATTGCCGCCGTCACCTTCACCGAACTCGCAGCGAGTGAGCTGCTATCGCGTGTCCGCGAGTTCGTCGCCGATCTCTCGGTCGGCACGATTGCGACCGAACTGCGCGTGGCATTGCCTGATGGGTTGTCCCAGGCCCATCGCGACAATCTCGCCGCCGCCAGCGCAGCGATCGACGAAATCACCTGCTCAACCATCCACGGCTTCTGCCAGCGCCTGATTAAGCCCTATCCGGCGGAGGCAGACATCGATCCTGGCGCAGGCGTCATGGATCGTAACCAGGCCGATCTCACCTTCCTTGAGATTGTCGATGGTTGGCTGCGCGAACGCCTGTCGGGCGGTCAAGGCGGTGTCCTGGCCGAGATGGTGCTGCACAGCCCCGGTGAGACCGTGGCGCTCATCCACAAGATCACCGAGAATATGCGCCGTCGCCCCACACTCACAGCGCCGCCGGTCTCTCCACTTGACGGCCACCTCGCGGCGTTTCGGCAAGCCACAGCGGATTTCGCGAGCTTCATGGAAGGCGTGGCTGCGGCCGAGCCAGAAACGGTTACAATCGTCGAGCGGCTGACCGAAATGGCGGCCGACGTGGCGAACGGCCCTAATCCTGCGACGCCTGCGGGCCTTGTTAGGCTCCTGACCGCGCGACCACACCCGGACCTTTGTACCAAGACCGGCACTTTCGCGTCCTACCGCAAAAAGGGCAAATGGGCCGCTACAGCCAAACAGGCTGGCCTCTCCAAGGCCGATGGCGACCGGCTGAACGACACCGCCGAAACACACTACACGTCTTGTTGCGACGCTTGGGTTACATTGACGCAGGCCGTCGCCGGTCATGCCCTGGCCGCGCTGATCGACGAAGCGCGTCCGATCCTGCAACGCTACCGCGACCACAAGCGCGCCAGCGCCCACCTCGACTTTGACGATCTGATTTTTGCTGCTCGCGACTTGCTCCGCGACCATGACGCCGTGCGCCAAGCTCTGGGACAGCGTTTCGCCCATGTCCTCGTCGACGAGTTTCAGGACACCGACCCCCTGCAAACAGAAATCTTCTGGCGGTTGTGTGGCGAGCCGGTCGATGACCATGATGACTGGACGCGGTTCCAAATCCGGCCGGGGGCGCTCTTCCTGGTCGGCGACCCCAAGCAGGCGATCTATCGCTTCCGGGGCGCCGATGTCGGCGCCTATGTGCAGGCACGTGATGCCTTCCGCGACCAGGACGCCGACAGTCTCCTGTCGATCTCAACCAATTTCCGCTCCTGCGCCTCGATCCTCACATTCGTCAATGAACGCTTTGAGGCCGTTCTCTCGGCCGATGGCCAGCCGGGCTTCACCGCTCTCGACCCGTTCCATGACGATCGGGGCGGCCTGTGCGTGGCGGCTCTAGACATCGCCGTGGCCGACGAAAACGGCAAGGCCAGCGCCGAACAGCAGCGCGACGCCGAAGCCGATGCTATCGCCGAGCTGTGCGCCCGGCTGATCGAAAGCCACCCCATCATCGACCGTCGCAGCGGCGCAGAGCGCCCCTGCCAGCCGGGCGACATCGCCTTGCTGGCGCCAACGGGCGCGGAGCTGTGGCGCTATGAGGAAGCCCTCGAACGCCGCGGCATCCCTGTCGCGACCCAGGCCGGCAAGGGGCTGTTCCGCCGCCAGGAGGTGCAGGATCTGATCGCGCTGACCCGCGTTCTGGCCGACCGCCGCGACACGCTCGCGCTCGGCGCGGTGCTGCGCGGGCCGCTGGTTGGCCTCACCGAAGAAAATCTGCTGGACATCATCTGGGGACTTCCCCGCTCGGAGGAACAACCGGATCGGATTCCGCGCCTGGACCTCAGCATCGACCCTGCTTTCATCATGCATCCGCTCGCGCGCGATGTCATCGAGCGGCTGCAATCGCTCTCCCGGCGCGGCAACAGCACGACCCCGCACGAGCTACTCTCGCAGGCCGTAGACGTGTTGCGCGTCCGTCCGCTTCTCCTTGAGCGTCACCGCGGTCAGGCCGAGCGCGCGCTCGCCAATGTCGATCTCTATCTTAGTCTGTCGACTGGCTACGCTGTGCGCGGCCTGCGCGCCTTCTCCGAGGCGATGACAGCCGCGTGGTCCGACGAGGCCCGCGCAGTTGAGGGACGACCCGACGCGCAGGAGGAAGCGGTAGCGCTCTTCACCATGCACGCGGCCAAGGGGCTGGAATGGCCGATCGTCATTCCGATCAACACCATGACCGGCGTCATGGCGCCCGACAACGCCATCATCGAACGTCAGACCGAGACCTTCTATTGCCCAGTCCTGGGTGTTACGCCCGAGGGCTACGAAACAGCGCGCCAAGCAGAGAAGGATGAGCTGGACCGCGAACGTATCCGGCTTTGGTATGTCGCGGCCACCCGCGCCCGTGAACTCCTCGTCTTGCCTCGGCTCGATGTCACACCCTCGAAATCGGCCTGGATCGGTCTCGTCGACCTGTCGCTGGCCGACCTGCCAGGTCTGGACGTATCTCACCTGCCTGCCGATCTCGCAGCCGCCGGTGCGAGCGCAGACAACACCCAGACACGCGTGAGCTTTGCCGAGGAAGCCGAAGCCATCGAAGCCGCGCAGGCGCGGTTGACCTGGCTTGCGCCCAGCCGTGACGAAAATGCCGCCGGGACCGTACTGCGAGAAGAAGAAACCTCCCTCTGGACGGGATCGTCCGATGACCCCGGCCCCGTGCTGGAAACCGCTGCCCTCGTACAGGGCGGCCGCGAGCGCGGGCTGATCCTCCACAAGCTCATGGAAGAGGTGCTGACAGGTGAAGTCCAAGAAGCGGAAGCCGCCCTGACCAAACGAGCTGGCGAGCTTATCCGTGCCCTCGGCAAGGCTCCGGCTGCCGACGCGGCGACAGGACTGTCGGCGCTGGAATTGGCGGCCTGTGTGACCCGAACTCTTGCTTTGCCTGAAATCAAAGCCTTGCGGCCGGAGCTTGTTGCCGAATTTCCTGTCTACTCCGCACAGATGTCCGACGGCGTGGAAATCGCAACGGCCGGGATCGCTGACGCCCTGACCCTGATGGCCGAGGGCCGCCCCGCCGTCGTCGTGGACTGGAAAAGTGATGTGACGGCGGCGGCGGAGACACTCGATCATTATCGCGCGCAGGTGAGGGCCTATCTCGACGTGACCAGAGCAGAGCGCGGCTTGATTGTGCTGATGACACCCGGAGTGGTCATACCAGTTCTGCCCTCACAAAGCTCCGCGTTGTAACGCTGTTCAAGCAGGCAATCTTATTCGAACATCAAACACAATTACTTTGGTGCGGGGAAGGCAACAGGAACGATGAGCGTATTAGATACGGTGCATAATCCAGATCGTTTTATGGCGGATCTTCGCCAGATCTTGTCACAAGGTCGCAAACGCATTGGTGTTCTAATCGGCGCGGGTGGCCCGCTATCCGTAAGAGTAGATGCACACGGCAAACTTGACCCCACAGGTCAGCCGCTGATCCCGGGCGTAAATGTTCTGACAGATCAGGCGTTGGTTCACCTTACTGGAACGGAAGCAACCGCAGCGGCTGCAATCCGCAACTCGCTGCCGGATGGCGGCAACATCGAGACCATATTGTCTAAGGTTCGTCTCCTTCAGACAGCGCTGGGGGACACGCCAATGCACGGGCTGGATGGTGCAGGCTATGCTGGGTTGGGGAAGTCGATTTGCGCAGCTATCGGAGAGATCGTCGGCGCCAAGCTACCTGAAGGTCGAACGCCATATCACGAACTGGTATCTTGGGTGAGCGGTACGCAGCGGGCCCATCCCATAGAAATATTCACGACAAACTACGACCTATTGATTGAATCCGCCTTTGAGCAGGCAAAAGCACCGTATTTCGACGGCTTTTCTGGGGGGCATGCACCCTTTTTTGATCCGGTCACTGTAGCAGGCAACGATTTGCCCCCGCGTTGGTCGCGCGTTTGGAAACTGCACGGATCACTCGGCTGGAAAAGTGAGAATGGTACTGTGGTGAGGAGCGGAGGTGCAGATTGTACCGAACTCGTATACCCGGACCACCTGAAGTACGATCTCACTCAGAAGCAGCCTTATGCGGCGCTGTTCGAGAGACTGAAGCGGTTTTTGCTGACCCCGGATACGGTGCTTCTGACGACGGGATTTTCGTTTCGAGATGCCCATATCTGTGCAGTGCTGGGCGAGGCGCTCGCAATGAATGCCAATGCAGCGGTCATGTTAGCGTCCGCGCTCGTGGTGTAATTTCCGGTGTAGGCGATGGTGTATTCCGGGGTGGGGCATGCCCCACCCCGGAATGCGGCGTCGCTGGTGGCCACCGGGTTCATCGTTATGGTGGAGTTTGCACACTTCAACCGTGACGAAGAGGAGTTCCCGATGACCGAGGACAGATTACTGATCGAAGAGCTGGCTGCAAAGGGCGGCCAACCGGATTTTTTGCGCACCATCGCCGAGAACGTGCTGCAGCTGATCATGGAGGCCGACGTTGATGGCCTGATCGGCGCGGGTCGCCACGAACGCAGCAGCGAGCGCGCGACCTGGCGCAACGGCTATCGCGACCGTTCGCTGGATACCCGGGTAGGCACGCTGAACCTGAAAATCCCCAAGCTGCGTGCTGGGTCCTATTTTCCGGGCTTCCTTGAGCCCCGCAAGATGGTCGAGAAAGCGCTGGTTGCGGTGATCCAGGAAGCGTGGATCGGCGGGGTCAGCACCCGGCGGGTCGATGAACTCGTCCAGGCCATGGGCATGACCGGCATCTCCAAGTCCACCGTCTCCAAGCTTTGCAAGGACATTGACGAGCGCGTCCATGCCTTTCTGAAACGCCCGCTCACCGGCGAATGGCCGTATCTCTGGCTCGATGCCACCTATCTCAAGGTACGCGAAGGCGGGCGGATCATCAGCGTTGCCGCAATAATCGCCATGGCCGTCAACACCGAGGGCCGGCGCGAGATCGTCGGCCTGCATATCGGCCCCTCGGAAGCGGAGGTCTTCTGGTCCGACTTCCTGAAGGACCTTGTTCGGCGCGGTCTTACCGGCGTGAAGCTGGTCATCTCCGATGCTCACGAGGGCCTCAAGGGCGCGATCACCCGCGTCATGGGCGCCACCTGGCAGCGCTGCCGGGTGCACTTCATGCGCAATGCCCTGTCCTATGTGCCCAAGGGCCAGAACACTGTCGTCGCCGCCGCGATCCGCCAGGTCTTCCTGCAGCCCGATCAGAAAAGCGCAACGCAGGTCTGGCGACAGGTCGCCGACCAGTTGCGCACCCGTTGGCCCAAGCTCGGCGCCTGCATGGACGAGGCCGAAACCGACGTGCTCGCCTACACCGGCTTCCCCACCCAGCACCGCACGAAGTTACACTCAACCAATCCGCTCGAGCGGCTCAACAAGGAGGTCAAGCGCCGCGCCGACGTCGTCGGAATCTTCCCGAACGAAGACAGCATCATCCGCCTCGTCGGGGCTGTGCTGATGGAGCAGAACGACGAGTGGCAGCTCCAGCACCGATACATGCAGATCGAAGGCATGGCCGAACTCAACCAACCCATGATCGAGGAGGAAAATCAGCCCCTACACATCACCGCCAAAGCCGCCTGACGATGGCCCACGGCCACAGCCGAAATTACACCACCTTGACGGACGCGACCGCGGTCATTGCGTTGCAATTCCAGACTCTTGCTGAAGAGGAACCCGCACGGAAGCTTGCGTTCGAACACCCAAACCTATCAGTTTATGCCTCAGATGCTGCTGTGATCGGCGGTATTCCTGGACAGTGGCGATTGGGTGATTTGCCCAAGAACTGGGGGGATATCCGTTCCAGTTTCTGGGGCAAACGTGGCAGCGGAGATGCCTTTCTCCTGGGCGACTTTGCAAGTTTTAGTCGCTTCTGCGCGCTGTCCTACTCGCCGGACCTGGCTCGCCAAGCTGCCGCGGGTCTCGCGATTGACGACACTGATCCGAGTGAGGTGCCGGCATGAGTGCAACCGACCCTACTTATCTCGGAAGGGTAAGTGCTGTTTCCGGCTCGACCATCACCGTAAGGCTGGCAGAATCCCTCTCGTCCGGACTGGCAATGATAGCTGGTCATACCTACCGCGTCGGTCAGGTCGGGAGCTTTGTCCGTATACCTCTTGGCTATCAGGACCTCTACGGTGTTGTTGCCGAGATTGGGGCGGGAGCTGTGACGGATGCCGTAGCCGTTCTGGAAGCCGACGGGCAGGACACCGGGCGCTGGATGCGGGTCGAACTGGCTGGCGAAGCCACAGGCGAATATTTTGAGCGTGGCCTCAGTCAACATCCCAATGTTGATGATGCAGTCCATTTGGTGACCCAGAAAGATCTCCTCCGCATATATGGCGGGACAGAGGAAGATCAGGTCGAAATTGGAACGCTTTCAAGCGCCGAGAATATCATTGTGCGGCTGTCACTCGACGCGCTTGTAACTCGCCACAGCGCCATCGTCGGTTCGACGGGCGCAGGTAAGTCAACAACCGTTGCGAGTATACTGCGTTCCATAGTTCGCTCGTCGGAGAGTGTAGCCACTAGCGGCGCCCGGATACTTCTATTGGATGTGCACGGGGAGTATTCCGCTGCACTCGGAGATCTCGCCAAAACGTTCAGTGCTACGCCGTCCCCCGGTGAGGAGCCTCTGTTTGTGCCCTATTGGGCGCTGGAAGCTGAAGAACTGCTCGACTTCGTCGCTGGCAGCCTCAGCGACAATCATCTGATGGCGTTTACCGACAAGATTCAGGAGTTGAAGCAAAACCGGCTGGGCGCTGGCGCACTGCCCGGGCTCGACCCTCAATCCCTCACGGTTGACAGTCCGGTGCCGTTCTCGCTGAAGCAGCTCTGGTATGACCTGATTGACTTTGAAACAGCCACATTCACCGGGCCGCAGCGCGACCAGCCTGCACTCGAAGCGGCGGGCAACCCGGAAACTTTAACCGCTCCTCGATACACGCCGCACGCTATGGGAGCTGCTGGGCCGTTCCTCAATCAGGCCGCTAAGGGCATCCGCCGCCCGATTAACCTGCTGCGCTCTCGTCTTCTGGACCGGCGGTACGACTTTGTCCTCCATCCCGGCCCTTGGGAGCCCGACCTCGCCGGGCAAACGGCACAGGATCTTGATACGCTGCTCGCCGGCTGGCTTGGTCACGACCGTCCAATCACAATCCTTGATCTCTCCGGCGTACCCAGCAGCGTCTTGGTCCGGCTGATTGGTTCCATACTCCGCGTTGTCTACGAGGCGCTCTATTGGAGCCGGGAAAAGACAGAAGGTGGCGTGCTCCGGCCTCTGCTGATCGTGATGGAGGAAGCCCATCGGTACGTGGGCCCAGATAGCGGCAATGTCGCTGCGGATGTCGTGAAGCGCATCGCAAAAGAGGGTCGCAAGTACGGAGTTGGAGCCATGCTCGTCTCGCAGCGCCCTTCCGAAATCGATGAGACTATCCTCTCCCAGTGCGGGGTGCTGTCTGGGGAGTGGTGGAAATTCGCGGCTGGCGATCTCCGGTGCGGCGAAGGTTACGCGATCATGCGGCGAGATCAATGGACGTGGCGGCGAGGGGCTCGGCGAGCGTCTCCCAGCCATCGACCTTGCGCATGACGATCTGACCAGAGGCCAGCAGCGCCCAGAACAGCATGGGCGCGGTCTCGGCCTCGGGCAGGACGGTCTGGGTCTTGATGCGTCGCCTGAACTCCTCGTGCAGCCGCTCGACGGCGTTGGTGGTCCGGGCCGATTTCCATTGGCCCGGCGGCAGGCGGGTGAAGGTGAAGAGCCGGTCACCGGCCTCCTCGAGGCTGTCGGCGACGGCCCGGCACTTCAGGCGCCATCTGCGCAGGAAGGCCTTGCGGCGGCCTTCCACGTCGGCGGCGGTCTCGGCGTAGATCATGTCGCGGTAGTCGTTGGTCAGCTCGTCATGGAGCCGCTTCGGCGCATGCGCGAGCAGGTTGCGGTGCTTGTGCACCGTGCACCGCTGGACCGGAACGTCAGGCCAGAGCGCCGCCAGGGCGGCCTCGAGCCCGGGCGCGCCGTCGACGATGACCAGTTCGGGCGCGTTCAGGCCGCGGCGGGTCATGTCCTCGAGCAAGGCGGTCCAGGCGGCAGTGCTCTCACCGCCCATGTTCTTCAACGCCAACAGCACCTTCTGGCCGTCCCGGCGCACGCCGATCGCCACCAGCAGAGAGATCGCCGTCGCCTTGCGGTCGATCTTCGCCCGGACCACCGTGCCGTCGAGAATGAGCCGGACGATGTCCTCATCGCGGAGATCCCGAGCGTTCCAGGCCTCCCAGTCGGTCCGGAGCTTGCGCCAGGTGCGGCTGACCACATCCTTGCCCACGGCACCGTCGAACAGCGCCGCCAGGGCCCGGCGCACCCGGCGCGTGTTCGTCCCCGCGAGATAGGCGCCGGCGATCAACGCCTCGGCCCGCTTCGTCAGTCGCTGATAACGGCGCAGCGCCTTCGAGCGCCATTCCGCCGTCCCGCCATCCTCGCGCACAAGCCGCGCCCGCGGCACGCGGACCGTCTCGGCGCCGAACGTGCCGATCACCTGCCGAACGCGGTGGCCGTTGCGCCAGCCGAGCCCGACCTCATCGCCGCGCTCGTAGCGGCCCCGCCCGAGCGCGGCCGAAAGCTCCTCCTCAAGGATCTCCTCGATGAAGGCGCGAACCCGGCCGCGCACCTCGTCTTCCAGCGGATCGCTCCAGCCCGCACCGAAAAGTGGCGAGGGCGTCTGCATCGTCGTAGTCTCATCCATGGCGTGGTCTCCACGGCGGCGGCAACCGCCGTTCAGGGTTGGGTCAATGCCCGGAGACTACGCCAACCCCGAAACTCCACCACATTCGCGACAGCACCCAGTGCGGAACGCTCATAGCACTGCGCCTCTCCAACCCAGCCGATCGCGGCCGCGTGAAGGGTGCTCTTCCTGACAATTTATCAGGCCTCATGGACCTACTGCCAGTCTTGCGGACGGGGGAGACCATCATCTCTGGTGAAGCCGCACGACTGCCCGTGCGTTGCCGTGTATCGCTTCCCCCGGCAGATTGCTTGCCCCGCAGTTCTGACCCCGAAGTAAGCGCAGCTTGGCGGACCCGACGCGTGGCGGAAGGCTATGATCGCATGGTGGCGTCGTGGCGGGCGCAACGAACAACCGCTGTCGTACGGAACATTGCAATAGATCGAATTCCCATCAACGAAGATGAGCAATAGGAAGACACATGCTTAGAGACCCTGTTTCCTCCAGCAACATCGCGTCCATCGGCTACGATCCCGGTAGTGAAACGCTGGAAATCGAATTCACGAACGGCTCGATATACCAGTATTTCAACGTACCTGCCGGATTGCATGAGCAGCTAATGGCAGCTCCGTCAAAAGGGCAATTCCTCAACACCTATATCAGGAACGCTTATCCGTATTCCCGCGTTGGATAGGACCCGCACTGGTGCTGCCCAATGGCTCGCTTACGATGGAAAAGGCTTGCCCCTGACGGCAAGTCAACAGCTTGTTATCAAGCTGGCGTCCGACGGGCTTTTTTAAGTTCCAAAGCATGTCATTCGTAGATTAAGCAGCCGACGCCATTATGACGGTTACGACAAGCACGCTGTGAATTTGAAATTAGTTTAGGGGAGCGAGGCTCGACCCATCAAGCCAACCTCAAAAGAGGGTGGCGCACCCGACACGATTCGAACGTGTGGCCTCCACCTTCGGAGGGTGGCGCTCTATCCAGCTGAGCTACGGGTGCATCGTCGTTTTGATAGTGTGCGAGATCAACCAAGGTCAATCCCGAAACCAGTTACTCGAATCAACGTCATTCATGCGGTTCCGAGGGCCGCCAACTTCCGTCGTTCTTACTCTACAACCTCCTTAAAGTTTGCTTCCGTGGTGCTTCCGCGACCAAGAGAGCGATTTTCACAGTTCTATCGACTTCCACCAATTCCTTGGTTTCTATCGACATTTTCTACACCCACAACAAAGCCACTTGACTTACCTCTGCCTTCGGAGGGCAGCGCTCTATCCAGCTGAGCTACGGGTGCGCAGGCTGGGCCCTCTAGCAAGCTGGCGCGGTGCCAGCAATCAGATTGTCGGAGGTCGCCTGTGGTGAGGGCAATTTATTCGGCGCTATTCGAGCACCGATCCCGGCAAGGCGAGCAAGGCCGGACGGTAGGCGGTCGTGATTAAGGACAGCAGATGGCGACGGCCCGACTCGACAGCGTCGCGGCGGGCGAAGATCTGCTGGTGCCGGTGTGGCGGAACGGCGAATTGCTCGTCCGCCACGACTTCGACGCGGTGCGGAAGCGGTCCGAAGGCCGTAACGGCTGATCGGTCGTGTGCCGATGCCGGCTTTGGGCGCCTGGTCCCAAAAGCCGGCATCCGGCAACCGGAGAGGTCAGACGATCAGTTCGACGAGATTTCCATTGTCGCCGGTGGAGATATGGAAACGACTGCCGGTAAACCGTTCGATGAGCGCAGCAGCGGTGTTGCTATGCTCGCTGAGCTTGACCGTCGTAAATCTCCCGCCGCGCGCGATGGCCATCGGCAAGAGAAGCTGATCCTGCAGATAGGGGCCGGCAAAGGCGTCCGACGCGAGATAACCCGCCATGCGCCGCGCGGCCGTCGTCGCCAGCCGCTCCGCGGGAACGCCAAGCTTCCCGAACCCCGACACCAGTTCCGTTACGTTGTCGAAGCGAGCCTCTAGCAGCAGCGCGTTGCCGGGTCCCTGATCGGCCGGAAGCTGACGCGTCACGAACGCCTCCGCGGGCCAGCCGGAGAGGGTCTTCTGGGCGCTTTTCAGCTCGCGGTCGGCGATGTCGAACGGAATGCCTGCGACGATCGCGGTTGCCTGCACCGACACGGCGCGGCCGCGATCGACACATTCGATCGCCCGCAGCGGCGCCGGCGCGATATCGATCTCGATCCGGCCACCGCCGCGCGGGAAAAAGCCATGGCGGACAAGGCGTGCCGACACGGTCGGTCCCATGCGATTTATCACCGGGAGCAGCGTACGCTCCAGAAACTCGAACGGCGGCGCGGCGATCGCGTGCGTCCCGCCTTCGATGACGAGACGCGACGGGGCATCGGCCGTCATCAGCGGCACGAGCACCGTCTGGAGGACAAGCCCGGTGCTGCCGGCGGTACCGACCGCGAAATGATAGTCGCCCGGCGTCACGCGTCCGGGACGGAAGGATATACCGTTCGATCCGACGGCGAGGCCGGAGCATTCGGCGCCGCCGATCACGCATGCCGCCTCGATCGCGGTCACATGCTGGCGCATGAGCCCCGGCTTTTCGCGTCCGCCGCGGATATTCTCGATCGTGAAGGGCTGACCGGTCAGCAGCGACAACGCGCACGCATAGCGCAGCACCTGCCCCCCGCCTTCGCCTTCCGATCCGTCGATGATGATCATTATTCTTCTACCAAATCCAGAAACAGGTCGTTCGCTTCGGCTGCGAAGGCCTCGCTCGGCGGACGCGCCGGGACCTCACCGGCGCGCGCCAGCTCATCCGCGATCAGCGCCTCGATCTCGGGCACGCGCGCGATCAGACCCGCTTCGCGCGTGCTCGCCTTGAGCGTCACCAACCGCTCGATCTCCTCGGCGGTCGACGGCGTCAGCGCTGCCTCGGCCATCAATTGCTGCAATTGCATGGGCGGCCGGCGCGACGGGTCGCGCCGCAGCACGCGGATGGCGAGGGCCGGGCGCAGCGCATAGAAATAGCGCTTCACCGCGACTTCGCCGGGATCGCTCAGCCAGCGCGCGATCGCGGTCCTGCCGAGCTTCGCATAGTGCAGCGCGAACCCGTTCGGGTCGAAATGGCGGTCCTTGAGTTCGGCCATCCGCGCGATGACTGGGTCGGGGTCGCGATACCGGATCGGCGATCCGACCCATTCGGACAGCACCGAATTATTCTTGAGCATCAGCCCCAGTGCCTTGCGAATGTCCCAGCCGTTAAGATCGATCTCGTCGACGATTTCCCGCTCGATGACGTCGCGCACCGGGCTCAGCGCCAGATAGTCGCGGCGCGGCCGGACATAGAGGAGCGCACGTCATAGTCGCTGTCAGGCGAGGGAAAGCCCCACGCACGCGACCCCGATTCGATCGCAAGGAGCAGGCGCACGTCCTCTTCGCTCGCCAGCCTGCCGAGACGATGGTCAATCTCTTGCCGAACGATGGGATCGATCGCGGTGGATACGGACAATGACATGATTTTTCCCCGATGGCGGCGTGAACGGGATCACCCCTTCACGCACACCACCTGCTTCAGCGTGTGGACGATCTCGACGAGGTCGGCCTGCGCCGCCATCACCGCCTCGATCGGCTTGTACGCCTTCGGCGTCTCGTCGATGACGCCTTCGTCCTTGCGGCATTCGACGCCCGCGGTGTCGGCGATATGCTCATCGAGAGTGACGAGCTTTTTCGCCGCGGTGCGGCTCATGACGCGGCCGGCGCCATGGCTACAGCTATCGAAGCTTTCGGCGTTGCCCAGCCCGCGCACGATGAACGATTTCGCGCCCATCGAACCCGGGATGATCCCCATCGTCCCCTTCGCCGCACGCACCGCCCCCTTGCGGGTGACGAGCACATTCTCGCCGAAGTGATTCTCGCGCGTCACATAATTGTGATGGCAGTTCACCGCTTCGGCCTCGGCCTCGAAGGGCTTGGCGATCTGGAGCCGCAGCGCCGCGATGACGTTTGCCATCATCAAGCGCCGGTTCAGCGCCGCAAAGTCCTGCGCCCAGCCCACCGCCTCGACATAATCGTCGAAATGGTCGGTCCCTTCCGGGAAATAGGCGAGGTCTTCGTCGGGCAGATTGATGAACCATTTGCGCATGTCCTGCTTCGCGAGGTCGATGAAATAGGTGCCGATCGCATTGCCGACGCCGCGCGAACCCGAATGCAGCATCACCCAAACCCGCGCATCCTGATCGAGGCACAGCTCGATGAAATGGTTGCCCGTTCCGAGCGTCCCCAGATGCGTCAGGTTGTTGGTGTTCTTCAGCCGCGGATGCTTGGCGACGATGCGTCCGAAGCGTTCGGCGAGCGTCGCCCAGGCGTCGATGATCGCGGCCGACGGGTCGCCCCACGAGCCGCTGTCGCGCTTGCCACGGCCAACCGAACGTCCGTGCGGCACCGCCGCCTCGATCGCGCTGCGGATGCCCTCCAGATTGTCGGGCAGATCGTGCGCCATCAGCGTCGTGCGCGCGGCCATCATGCCGCAGCCGATGTCGACGCCGACGGCGGCCGGGATCACTGCGCCCTTGGTCGGGATCACCGATCCGACGGTCGCGCCGATCCCGACATGGACGTCGGGCATCGCGGCGACATGCTTGAACACGAACGGCATTTTCGCCGCCTTGGTCAGCTGCGCACGCGCCATATCCTCGACGGGAACGCCGCGCGTCCACATCTTGACAGGGCGTCCGCCCTCGACATTCATCACTTCAAAGGTCGTCTGCGTCATCGCGGACCTCCTCGCTTTCCTTCTGGAGCAAGCTTTGCCGGGAGGCGAGCCTTGCCGAAAATCTTCACGTCGCGTTTCGGGCTTCGGGGGTGGCCGGGCGATTCCGGCCACCCCATCGCTCCACTCCATCGGGGGACGTGAACCCCGACGCCGAATGTATTGCAGGAGCTGTGCCAAATGACGATTTTCGTGCGATTTTTCTCTATATAGTTGTTATTAAATAATTTTATTTTCTGCTGGCGAAGGTATCGCGCATCGCCGCTTGGCATAATCCGATATTATGGTATCGTTTCTTATACTGTTGTATAAAGGTCGGCATGAAACCACTCACGGTCATCGGATTTCTCGGGTCGACGCTCGACGCAGCCAAGTTCGGCCCCTCGCGCTGGAACAAGTGGCGGCCGACGGTGAGCATATGCATGCAGGAAGACCTGCGCATCGACCGCTTCATCCTCATCCACGGCAGCTATCATCGCCGCCTGGCCGAGTTCGTCGCCGACGACATCCGTGACGTATCGCCGGAGACCGAGGTCGTGCCGCACCTCCTCGACTTCGACGACGCGTGGGATTTCGAGGAGGTCTATGGGAAGCTGCTCGACTTCGCGCGCGACTTCCCCTTCGATCCCGATGCGCAGGATTATCTGATCCATATCACGACGGGCACGCACGTCGCGCAGATCTGCCTCTTCCTGCTGACCGAGGCGCGCTACCTGCCGGGCAAGCTGCTCCAGACCCAACCGCAGCGCGGCGCGCCGCAACCGGTCGGGACGTGGGGCGTCATCGATCTCGACCTCTCGCGCTACGACAGCATCGCGACACGCTTTGCCGAGGCGAGTGCGGAGAGCGCCAGCTTCCTGAAGAACGGGATCGAAACGCGAAACGCCGCTTTCAACCGCATGATCGACGAGATCGAGCATGTCGCGGTGCGCAGCTGTGCGCCGATCCTGTTGATGGGACCGACGGGTGCAGGCAAGAGCCAGCTTGCGCGCAAAATTTATGAGCTCAAGAAGCTGCGGCACCGGACCGGCGGCGCTTTCGTCGAGGTGAACTGCGCGACGCTGAAGGGCGACAGTGCGATGTCGGCGCTGTTCGGCCACCGCAAAGGGGCGTTTACGGGCGCCGTGCAGGATCGTCCCGGCCTTCTGAAAACCGCCGACAAGGGCCTTCTCTTCCTCGACGAGATCGGCGAACTCGGTCTCGACGAGCAGGCGATGATCCTGCGTGCGGTGGAGGAAGGATGCTTCCTTCCCGTCGGCGCCGACAAGGAGGCGGCGAGCGATTTCCAGCTTATCGCCGGCACCAATCGCGATCTGGTCGGCGAAGTGGCGGCCGGGCGGTTTCGCGAGGACCTGTTTGCGCGACTGAATCTCTGGACGTTCAGCTTGCCGGGGCTGGCGCAGCGGCGCGAGGATATCGCTCCCAATCTCGATTTCGAACTCGAACGTTTCGCCGAACGCGAGGGGATGCGCGTGACCTTCAACAAGGAAGCACGCGACCGCTACCTGCGCTTCGCGGAAGATCCGGCCGCCTTGTGGCGCGGCAATTTCCGCGATCTCGCCGCAAGCATCACGCGAATGGCGACGCTCACGCCGACCGGACGCATCGACACCGACATCGTCGACGTCGAACTATCGCGCCTCCGCTCACTCTGGACCGGCACCAAAGACGATACCGATCGTCTCGGCACCCTGTTATCCGACGAGGCGCTCGCCCGGATCGATCCCTTTGACCGTGTACAACTCGCCTATGCGGTGGAGATATGCCGTTGCAGCGGCAGCCTGTCGGCGGCTGGACGAAAATTATTCGCGGCTTCCCGAGAACTTCGCAAATCGACAAATGACGCCGACCGCCTGCGAAAATATCTGGCCCGTTTCGATCTGGACGCATCAATCATCATGGCCACGAGAATCCCATGACGGCCAGCGCTCAATGATTTGGGGTGGGTCGCTTAGCGCAGCGTTCCGGTAGAGCGCGCCA
Source organism: Sphingopyxis macrogoltabida (assembly GCF_001307295.1). NCBI lineage: Bacteria > Pseudomonadati > Pseudomonadota > Alphaproteobacteria > Sphingomonadales > Sphingopyxidaceae > Sphingopyxis > Sphingopyxis macrogoltabida. The sequence continues at coordinate 4,322,315 of NZ_CP012700.1, forward strand.
GCAATGGCCTATCGACCGGACCGCACAGATGTGCCAAGCCGACGCGCGAAACGGGGCCGGGAACACGCGTGAAAGCATCCGAACAGCATTGGCCGATGGCCGCCGACCTGTATGGCGAGATGCAGCTCGAGGCGCATCCACCCGCACGGCATCGCTGGCGCGACTATCTGCCCGGGGTGCTCGTCACTGCGATCGCCGCGCTCGCCGCCGCCTGGCTCGCCGATCATTATGCCGCGCCGATCGTGCTGATGGGGCTGCTGATCGGGCTCGCGCTGAGTTTCCTGTCGCAGGATGCGCGCACCCACGCCGGGCTCGACCTGATGTCGCAAACCGCCTTGCGGGTCGGCATCGTTCTGGTCGGCGCCCGCGTCACCGCGCAGCAGCTTGCCGAACTCGGGCCGCTGCCCTTCGCGCTGCTCCTCCTCATCATGCTCGCGGTGATCGTCGTCACCGTCTCGACCGCGCGGCTGTTCGCGCAGGACCGCCACGCCGCGCTGCTGGCGGGCGGTGCCACCGCGATCTGCGGCGCGTCGGCGGCGCTCGCGCTTTATTCGCTGATCGGCGACAAGCGGGTCGATCAGGCGCGCTTCACGCTGACGCTGGTCGGGATCACCGTCGCGAGCGCGCTGGCGATGACGCTCTATCCGGTGCTCGCGGCGCAGCTTGGCCTGACCGATGCGCAAGCGGGTTTCCTGATCGGTGCCTCGATCCACGACGTGGCGCAGGCGATCGGCGGCGGCTTCTCCTTCTCGCCGCAAGCGGGCGAGGTCGCGACGATCGTCAAGCTCGCGCGTGTCGCGCTGCTCGCGCCGATGCTGATGCTCGTCGCGCTATGGCTCGGCCGCAGCGGCGAAAGCGACGGAAAGTTCCGTATCCCGCTCCGCCTGCCATGGTTCATTATCGGCTTTCTCGCCGTCGCCGCGGTCAATTCGCTCGTCGCGATCCCGCAGCCGGTGCAGGGCGCCGCCGCCACCGGGGCGCAGGCGCTGCTCCTGCTCGCCATCGTCGCCACCGCGATGAAGGCGCGGCTCCACCTGCTGCTCGATCAGGGATGGCGCAGCTTCGCGCCGATCATCGTCGCGACGCTGACCAGCTTCCTGCTCTCGCTCGCCGCGGCGCTCAGCCTGTGACGCCGCGACGTCACGCCAAATAGCGCAAATCACTCTTTCGGGAGCGCCCAGCTTACCGTGAGCTGCGTTGCCCGGCGCGGGATGTCGAGCTTGGCCTCGCTGAAATTGACCTTCTCGTTCGGCGGCAGCGTGCGCACCGGCGGCTTGATCGTCCAGCTATAGACGATCGTCCCCTGCGCATCGCGCAGCTCGGCGAGGATCGGCGGCACGCGCTGTTCACGGTCGGTCGGGTTGATGATCACCCCCGACGCGGCGAAATAGATCGTCCCGTCGGCGAGCTCGCGATGGTCCTGGTTCGGCGGCAGTTCGATGACCAGATCGGGCTCGTCGACCATCCCCGGAATGCCGAGCCCCTGTGCCCAGCCCGGCAGCCCGAACCAGTAGAGCGCGCCGGTGGCGGCGATCATCAGCACCGCGGCGCTCGCGGCGATCAGCGTCCAGCGCTTCGCCGGATTGCGCCGCGGGCGGCGGAAGGGCAGGGGCGCCTCGCTCGCAGCAACCGCCGCGGCGGGCCGCGGCGCGGGTTCGGCGGCAAAGGCCTCCGGCGGCGGCGGCGGAGCCGGTTCGACGACCGGGGCGGGCGCCGGGGGCGGAGGCTCGACCGGGGGAGAAGCCGGAGTTGCCGGTGCCGGTGCAGGCGCGGCTTCGGCCGGCGTCGCACTTGCGACCGGCGGTGCCACCGTCGCCGCGGCGGCGGGTTCCTGGAACCAGCTATGCCGGCAATTGGCGCAGCGGACGGTGCGGCCATTGGGTCCGATTGCCGTATCGGGCACGACATACCGCGTATGACAGGACGGGCAGGCAAGGATCATGCGTCACTCTAAACACGCTGATTCGCACCGTTGCAAGCGCCGCGTCGCGACAGCGAGGTTACTCCCCACTTTACCTCGCCCGGCAGCCGTGTAACAGGCAGCGGATGAGCGCCGCAGCGCCCCCGAACCTTATTCCGACGCCCGCGCGGCCTGACGCGCGCGTGACGCCATGACCGACGCCCTCAGCCCGCGCCCGGGCGGCGCGATGGTCGAATTCAACGGTGTCGGGCTGCGCTACGGCCCCGATGCCGAGGTGCTTTCGGACATCAGTTTCAATCTCCAGCCGGGCAGCTTCTATTTCCTCACCGGCGCTTCGGGCGCGGGCAAGACCTCGCTGCTCAAGATGCTCTATCTCGCGCAGCGGCCGAGCCGTGGCATCGTGCGGCTGTTCGGCGAGGATCTGGTCAGCATGCCGCGCCACCGCCTGCCTGGCTTTCGCCGCCGCATCGGCGTCGTCTTCCAGGACTTCCGCCTGATCCCCCATCTGTCGGCACGCGACAATATCGCACTGCCGCTGCGCATTTCGGGGGTGAGCGAAGAGGATCTGTCGGGACCGGTCGGCGAGATGTTGAGCTGGATCGGGCTCGACGAACGCGCCGACGCGCGCCCCGCGACGCTGTCGGGCGGCGAGCAACAGCGCGTCGCGATTGCGCGCGCGGTGATCGCGCGGCCGCAATTGCTCGTCGCCGACGAACCGACGGGTAACGTCGATCCCGACATGGCGATGCGCCTGCTCGGGCTGTTCGAGGCATTGAACCGCCTCGGCACCACCGTCGTCGTCGCGACCCACGATATCCATCTGATCAGCCGTATCGACAACGCCCAGATGATGCGCCTCGAAAAGGGGCGGCTCGCCGATCCGACCGGCGCGCTGCGCTATCCGCCGAATCGCGCATGATCATCCCGCGCGTCCCCGTCCAGCACCGCCGCCTGCTCCCCGACCGCCGCCTCTCGGGGCCGACGCCGTGGGTGATCGCGATATTGATGATGCTGACCCTGCTTGCCGCCGCCGCGGGGGTCGGGCTTGCGCGCTCGGCGAATGCGATCGGCAGCGCGATCGCCGGCCGGGTGACGGTACAGATCGTCACCGCCAATCCGGTGACCCGCGCCGAACAGGCGGCGGCGCTCCGCCGCCGCGCCGCCGCGCAATCCTTTGTCCGCTCGGCGCGCAGCGTCGACCAGCAGGAACTGCGGGCGACGCTCGGCCAGTGGTTCGGCGGCGAGGACGGCGGCGCGGGGGGCGACGACCCGGTGCTGCGGTCGCTGCCCCTGCCCGCATTGGTCGATATCGATTTCGTCGGCGAGGATCGCGCCGGGCATATGGAAGCGCTGCGCACGCTGGTCGCCCAGGAAGCTCCCGGTGCGCGCATCATCCCGCACGCCGAATGGCTGGGGCCGGTCGCGCGGCTGATCCGCAGCCTCGCGTGGGTCGCGGGGGCGCTCGTGCTGCTGATGACGCTGGCGAGCGCCGCCGTCGTGATCATGACCGCGCGCGCCGCGCTCGGCACCCATTATGCGACGATCGAGATGCTGCACCTGATCGGCGCAACCGACCGCCAGATCACTCGCCTGTTCCAGCGCCGCATCGCCATCGACACCGCTTACGGGATCGCGCTCGGCAGCGTCGTCGCGGCGGCGATCCTGCTGCTGATCGGCTGGCAATGGTCGGGAGTGACATCGGGGCTCGCCGCGACCGCGTCGCTGGGCCCGGCGGGCTGGGCGCTCTTGCTGGCGTTGCCGCTATTGGCTATCGCGCTCGCAGCCCTGACGGCGCGCCAGACCCTGCTCGCCGCGCTCAAGAAGATTTTATGATCAAGCGCCTGCTTTCCCTCCTGTTCCTGGCCTGGGTGCTCGGCTTCGCATGGTTCGCGCTGCTGCTGCCGCTCCCCGCCAAGGCCGAAAAGACCGACGCCATCGTCGTCCTCACCGGTGGCCCGGGCCGGATCGACCGCGCGCTCGAGCGGCTCGAAGCGGGCGACGCCAAGCGCTTGTTGATCAGCGGCGTCGCGCGTGAGGTGAAGCCCAGGGAGCTCGCCGCCGAATATAAGCGCCCCGAAGAATTGTTCGCTTGCTGCATCGCACTGGGTTTCGAGGCCGAAGACACGCGGTCGAACGCCACCGAAGTGGCGACATGGGTTGCACGGCGGGGCTACAAGAGCATCCGCCTGATCACCACCGACTGGCATATGCGCCGCGCCGAATATGAGATCGGCCGCGCGATCGGCGACAAGGTGACGATCCTCCCCGACGCGGTGCGCAGCCAGCCCAATTTCGCGACATTGTTCCGCGAATATCATAAATATCTCGCGGGGCTGGCGGGCGGGCTGCTCGGCCTGTAAACGCCCTTTCGTGCGCTACACCATCGCCCTCCTCCGCTCGATCCTGTTCTGGCTGCTGTTCGTCCTGATGAGCAGCTTCAGCTCGATCGGCGCGGTAATCTCGCTGCCGGTCTCGCACAAGGCGACGATCTGGTTCGTGCGCATCTGGGCGCAGTTCCACCGGCTGATCTGCCGCTTCGTGCTCGGCCACAAGATCGTCGTCGACGGCGAGATGCCCGACATTCCCGTCCTCTATGTCTTCAAGCATGAAGGCGCGTTCGAGACGATCGAGCAGCCGGGGCTCTTCAGGCATCCCGCGGTGTTCGCCAAGGAACAATTGTTCAATATTCCCGTCTGGGGGCAGGCGGCGCATTTCTATGGCCTGATTCCGGTCGACCGCGACGGCGGCGGCAAGGCAATGCGCGCCATGCTGAACGCTGCCAAGGCCGCGCTCGCCAAGGGCCGCCCGCTGGTGCTGTTCGCCGAAGGAACGCGCATTCCGCATGGCGAAGCGCCGCCGCTGCGCTCGGGCTTCGCGGGCATCTACCGCCTGCTCGGCGTGCCGGTGATCCCGGTCGCGGTGAACAGCGGCATCGCCTATCCGCCGCGCCGCTGGGTCAAATGGCCGGGGACGATCACCTACAAGATCGGCGAAACGATCCCCGCCGGCCTGCCGCGCGAGGAGGCCGAGGACCGCGTGTGGCGCGCGATCAACGCGCTGAACCCGCCCGGAGCCTTGCTGGAGGGATACAAAGCTCCTTGATTCCCGTTCGTGTCGAGCGAAGTCGAGACACGTGAAGGCAAAGGCGGTGCAAGCGTATCTCGACTTCGCTCGATACGAACGGAGGTTGGGCGCTTGGTTTTAATGCTTGCGCCCGAAGTCGGGCGCGGCGTCATCCTGCCCCTGTTCGATGATCGAGCGGCGGATTGCGCGGGTCCGCGTAAACCAGTCCTCGAGCTTGCCGGCGTCGCCGCGGCGGATCGCCTGCTGGAGAACGGTCAGATCCTCGTTGAAGCGCTGCAAGGTCGCCAGCACCGCTTCCTTGTTGGCGAGGAATACGTCGCGCCACATCACCGGATCGCTCGCCGCGATGCGCGTGAAGTCGCGGAAACCGCCCGCCGAATATTTGATCACCTCGCTCTCGGTCACTTCCTCGAGCTCGCTGGCCGTGCCGACGATCGTATAGGCGATGAGGTGCGGCAGGTGGCTGGTCACCGCGAGCACCATGTCGTGGTGCGCCGCATCCATCGTCTCGACCCGCGCACCGAGCGCCTGCCAGAAGCCGGCGAGCGCTTGGACGGCATCCTCGGGCGCTCCGGCGCCCGGGGTGACGATGCACCAGCGGCCCTCGAACAGGCTCGCGAACCCCGCCGCCGGACCGCTGTTCTCGGTCCCTGCGACCGGGTGCGCCGGAATGACGATATGGCCGGGCAGCGCGGCGCCGAGCGCAGCGGCGACCCCCGCCTTCGACGAACCGACGTCCGAAATGATCACGCCGTCGCGGAGTCCCGGCGCCACCGCGCGCGCCGCATCGGCCATGCCGCCGACGGGGACGGCGAAGATGACCAGGTCGGCGTCGGCGACCGCAGCGGCCGGCGCATCGACGATCGCGTCGCAGAAGCCGAGTTCGCGTGCGATGTCGCGCACCTCGGCCTTGGCGTCATGGCCGACGACCACCACCTGCGGCAACCGCTCCTTGACGGCGCGCGCGACCGACGAGCCGATCAGGCCCAAGCCGACGATGGCGACGCGCTCTATCGCCATCAGCCGTTCAGCACGGCGCGGATCGCCGCCGCGAGCCCGCGCGTTTCGTCCTCGGTGCCGATCGTCATGCGCAGCGCCTGCGGAATCCCCTGCCCCGGCAGCCAGCGGACGATATAGCCCGCCTCCATCAGCCGGTTGTAGACGGTCTCGGCACTCGTCTCGCCCTCGAACAGCACGAGCAGGAAATTGCACGCCGACGGCACGACGCGAATCCCGTGATTGCCGAGGCTTTCGAGTTCGCCGGTCAGCCACGCCCGCCACTTCGCATTATGCTCGCGACTGTGCGTCACGAAGTCGTCGTCGCCGAGCGCCGCGACCGCCGCGGCCTGTCCGGCGCGCGTAACGTTGAACGGCAGGCGGATTCGGTGCAGCGCCGAAATCACCTCGGCCGCCGCATAGCCCCAGCCGATGCGCTCGGCGGCAAGCCCGTGAATCTTGGAAAAGGTGCGCGTGACCAACACATTGGGCTGCGTCTTCGCGAGCTCGAGCCCGCCGTCGTCCTCGGCCTCCGACAGATATTCGCTATAGGCCTGATCGATCACGAACAGGACATTTTTCGGCAGCCCGGCGTAGAGGCGCGCGACCTCTTCGCGCGTCGCGAGCGTGCCCGTCGGATTGTTCGGGTTGGCAAGATAGACGACGCGCGTCTTGTCGGTCACCGCGGCGAGCAGCGCGTCGACGTCGGTCGCATAGTCGCGGTCGTCGGCCTCGACCGGCACCGCGCCGACCCGGCGCGCGGCGATCTCGTAGACCGCAAAGCCGTAACGGACATAGAGGATCTCGTCCCCCGCCCCGGCATAGGTTCCCGCGGCGAGATGGAGCAGTTCGTCCGATCCGTTGCCGCAGATCACCCGCGCCGGATCGAGCCCGAATTTCGCCGCGATCGTCTCGCGCAACTCGGCCGCGCCGGGATCGGGATAGCGCGACAGCGCGTCGGGGGCCGCCTGCGCCGCCGCGAAAGCTGCGCGGGCCCTTTCGCCAGTGCCAAGCGGATTTTCGTTCGCCGAAAGCTTTATGAGCGGACGACCGTCCGCACCCGCCGACTTGCCCGGCACATAGGGTGCGATACCGCTGATCCACGGCTTCGGAGTGAGGATGGCGCTGCTGTCGGTCATGCGGCGCCGTTTAGCGGCTGCGCGCGCCAAGTCCAGCGCATTGACAGCACTCCCGCACCCCCTTAGCCCCGCGCCTGTCATGGCGAGCCTGCTCCACCAGATCCAGCACCAGAGCGTGACGATTGCCGCGCCGCTGCCGCTCGACAGCGGGCAAATCTTGCCATCGGTGACGATCGCCTATCAAAGCTATGGCACGCTCGCCGCCGACCGGGCGAACGCCGTGCTCGTCTGCCACGCGCTGACCGGCGACCAATATGTCGCGAGCGACCATCCCGCGACGGGCAAGCCCGGCTGGTGGGCGCGCATGGTCGGCCCCGGCAAGCCGATCGACACCGACCGCTATTTCGTCCTCTGCGCCAATGTGCTCGGGAGCTGCATGGGGTCGAGCGGCCCCGCGAGCCCCGATGCGGCGACCGGCGCGCCGCTCGGCATGCATTTCCCCGTCATCACCATCGCCGACATGGTGCGCGCGCAGGCGATGCTGCTCGATCATCTCGGCATCGACCGCCTGCATGCGGTCGTCGGCGGCTCGATGGGCGGGATGCAGGCACTCGCGTGGACGACATATTATCCCGAACGGCTCGGCTCAGCGATCGTCATCGCCAGCGCGGCGCGGCATTCGGCGCAGAATATTGCGTTCCATGAAGTCGGGCGGCAGGCGATCATGGCCGACCCCGACTGGCAGGACGGCCAATATTACGGCAGCCGCCGCGCCCCGGCCAAGGGGCTCGCGGTCGCGCGGATGGCGGCGCATATCACCTATCTCTCCGAAGCGGGGCTGACCGAGAAATTCGGCCGCCGCCTGCAGGCGCGCGACATCAAGAGCTTCGGCTTCGACGCCGATTTCCAGATCGAATCCTATCTGCGGCATCAGGGGCTCGCCTTCACCGACCGCTTCGACGCGAACGCCTATCTCTATATCACGCGCGCGATGGACTATTTCGACCTCGCCGACGCGCACGACGGGCGGCTCGCGGGTGCGTTCGCTGGCGCGAAGGACGTGCGCTTCACGCTCGTCAGCTTCGACACCGACTGGCTCTATCCGACCGCCGAATCGCGCCGCATTGTCCAGGCGCTGCAAAGCGTCGGCGCGGCGGCGAGCTTCGTCGAGCTGTCGGCGCCGTTCGGCCACGACTCGTTCCTCCTCGACGTCCCCGCGCTCGACCGGCTCGTCGCCGGCGCGCTCGGCAGCGGCGGCTGACGATGGCGCTGCGCCCCGACCTCGCGATCATCGCCGATGCCGTGCCGCCCGGATCGCGCGCGCTCGACATCGGCTGCGGCGACGGCGAGCTGATGGCGGCGCTGCGCGACAAGGGCGTCGATGCGCGCGGGCTGGAAATCGACCCCGCGAACGTCACCGCGGCGATCGCGCGCGGCCAGTCGGTGGTGCAGGGCGACGCCAACCGCGACCTCGCCGACTATCCGGGCGACGCGTTCGACTATGCGATCCTGTCGCAGACGCTGCAGACGACCGAGCGTCCCGACCGCGTCGTCGACGAACTCCTCCGCATCGCGCCGCGCGCCTTCGTCAGCTTTCCCAATTTCGCGCACTGGCGCATCCGCCTCGCGCTTTTGTGGGGCGGGCGCATGCCGGTGACGCGGTTGATCCCGGTCGCCTGGTACGCGACCCCCAATATCCACCATGTGACGGTCAGCGACTTTCGCGACCTGCTCCGCGAAAAGGGCATCGCGGTCGAGGCGGCATGGTATCTGTCGGGCGACAAGCCGACGAGCGACGCCGCCGCAAGCTGGCGCGCCGAACATGCGATCTTCCTGATTTCGCGGCGTTGATCCGCGTTCACGAACGCTGCGGCGGCTTGCGGCCGGAAGCGGACGCTCTTCAACGTCGCCGGTCTCAGTCGGCGTTGAGTAACGCCAGCTTGACGCGCGCGGTGCCGCTGCGGTGCATACCGATCTGGCGCGCCGCGGCGTGGCTGACGTCGATCACGCGGCCGCGCGAAAAGGGACCGCGGTCGTTGATGCGGACGATGACGCTGTCGCCGTTTACCGTGTTGGTGACGCGGACCATGCTGCCGAAGGGAAGCGTGCGGTGCGCCGCGGTGAGCCCGTCGGGGTCGAAGCGTTCGCCGCTCGCGGTGCGATTGCCGGCGAGTTCGTCGCCATAATAGCTCGCCATGCCGCCGTCGATTTCGGTGTCCTGATCGACAGCGGCGATCGGGTCGCCCAAGACTTCGGCTTCCTGCGCCGCGGCCGAAACCGTCAGCAGAAGCGGGATCAGCACGGCTGAAAAGGCCCGCATGACATCCTCCCCTTGTGGTGGAGGGCCAAAAGCAGCGGCGGCGTACCGAGGCAAGCCGCCGCGCGTTAAATCGAACCGAAATTGCGGCCACTTGTGGAAAAACGGCACCAGCCCGCTCCCCCACCGCCCGAAGACGACGCGTGGCGTCGCAGGGCCTCCCAACAGCGTATCCTGAAATGGGAGGCCGGGTGGGGGAGCGGGCTGGTGCCGTACCGTTTCAGCTATGCTGAAACGACATCAGACGTCGAGATTGGCGACGCTGAGCGCATTGGTCTGGATGAAATCGCGCCGCGGTTCGACCTCGTCGCCCATCAGCCGCTCGAAGATTTCGTGCGCGACGTCGGCCTGTTCAGCCTCGACGCGGAGCAGCGAGCGGTTCGACGGATCGAGCGTGGTTTCCCAAAGCTGCTCCGCATTCATCTCGCCCAGCCCCTTGTAGCGGCTGATCGCGAGGCCCTTGCGGCTGTGCGCGAAGATCGCGTCGAGCAGTTCGGACGGACGCGTGATTGGCGTGACCTTGCCGGCGGTGGCGGCGGGCAGATCGCTGTCGCTCGCTTCGGCATCGTCTTCGGCGGTCTCGGCGGCGGCCAGCGCGGCCGCGTCGGCGGCGATGGCCGCGGCGCTGCTGCCCTTCACCAAACGGCCGGGATGGGCGTAGGTCTCGGCTTGTTCGCTCGCGAGCTTGTGCAGGCGGCGGGCCTCCTGGCTCGCGAGGAAGGCGGCGTCGATCGCGTGATGATCGCTGACCCCGCGCCAGCGCTTTTCGAGCGTATAACCTCCGTCAACCGCGACGATCGTCCATTTCGCCTCGGCGCCTCCGGTGAGCGCGCGTTCAGCGGCGTTGAGCCATTCGGCGGCGCGCACGCCCGCCGCGGTCCGTCCGCCGCTGTCGAGTTCGGGATCGAGCGCGCCGTTCAGCGCCAAGGCTTCGACGAGCTCGTAATTATGGCCGCGCGGAACATAGCGCATCAGCGCGCGCAGGCGGCGGCCATGCTCGATCAGGTCGCGCAGGTCGGCACCCGATCTTGCGCCGCCCGTGGTTTCGAGCATCAGCGCGTCGATACCGCCATCGACGAGGTAATTTTCGAGCGCGGTATCGTCCTTGAGGTACACCTCGCTGCGCCCCTTCGCGACCTTGTAGAGCGGCGGCTGGGCGATGTAGAGGTGGCCGCCCTCGATGATCTCGGGCATCTGGCGGTAGAAGAAGGTAAGCAGCAAGGTGCGGATATGCGCGCCGTCGACGTCGGCGTCGGTCATGATCACGATCTTGTGATAGCGCAATTTTTCGAGGTTGAACTCGTCGCGAATGCCGGTGCCGAGCGCCTGGATCAGCGTCCCGACTTCCTTCGACGAGATGATGCGGTCGAAGCGGGCGCGCTCGACGTTCAGAATCTTGCCCTTCAAGGGCAGGATCGCCTGCACATGGCGGTCGCGGCCCTGCTTGGCCGAGCCGCCTGCCGAGTCACCCTCGACGAGGAAGAGTTCGCACTTGCTGGGATCGCGTTCCTGACAGTCGGCGAGCTTGCCGGGCAGGCTCGCGATATCCATCGCGCCCTTGCGCCGCGTCAACTCGCGCGCTTTTTTCGCAGCTTCGCGCGCCGCGGCGGCGTCGATCACCTTCTGGATCACCGCCTTGGCATAGGCGGGGTTTTCCTCGAGCCATTCGGTCATCCGGTCGGCCATCAGGCTTTCGAGCGGCTGGCGGACCTCGCTGCTGACCAGCTTGTCCTTGGTCTGCGAGCTGAACTTCGGATCGGGCAGTTTGACCGACACAATCGCAGTCAGACCTTCGCGCATATCCTCGCCAGTCAGCGACACCTTCTCCTTCTTGAGGATGCCCGACTTGTCGCCATAGCCGTTCAAGGTGCGCGTCAGCGCGGCGCGGAAGGCGGCGAGGTGCGTGCCGCCGTCGCGTTGCGGGATGTTGTTCGTGAAGCAGAGGACATTTTCATAATAGCTGTCGTTCCACTCGAGCGCGACGTCGATGCCGATACCGTCGCGTTCGCTGCTGATCGCGATCGGATCGGGGAGCAGCGCATTCTTGTTGCGGTCGAGATATTTGACGAATGCCGCGATCCCGCCTTCGTAGAAAAGGTCGTGGCTTTGATGTTCGGCATGGCGCGCGTCGACGAGCTTGATGCGGACGCCCGAGTTCAGGAAAGCGAGCTCGCGATAGCGATGCTCGAGCTTTTCGAAATCGAATTCGGTGACATTCTTGAAAGTCTCGGTCGACGCCATGAAGGTCACGCGCGTGCCCTTCTTGCCGGCGGGGGCGGGGCCGTTGACCTTGAGCGGCGCGACCGAATCGCCATGTTCGAAACGCATCCAATGCTCTTCGCCATCGCGCCAGATGGTGAGTTCGAGCCATTCGCTGAGCGCGTTGACGACGCTGACGCCGACGCCGTGGAGACCGCCCGACACCTTATAGGCATTGTCGTCGCTGGTGTTCTCGAACTTCCCGCCCGCATGGAGCTGGGTCATGATGACCTCGGCCGCCGAAATGCCTTCCTCGGCATGGATGCCGGTGGGGATGCCGCGGCCGTTATCCTCGACGCTGACCGATCCGTCGCTGTTGAGCGTGATCAGGACAAGGTCGCAGTGACCCGCGAGCGCTTCGTCGATCGCATTGTCCGAAACCTCGAACACCATGTGATGCAGACCCGACCCGTCGTCGGTGTCGCCGATATACATGCCCGGACGTTTCCGCACCGCGTCGAGGCCCTTCAGAACCTTGATCGAATCGGCGCCATAGGCATTGGTATTGGGCTGGTTGGCGGGCGCGGTCGGGGCGATATTTTCAGGGGTGTCCGTCATATCGATTATATAGGGTCGGAAGCGGTAAAACCCAAGCGAAAATGCCGCTCTCGGCGTGTCCCGATGGGGCGTTGCGCCGCCGCGCCGCGACAGCTAGTTTCGGATCATGAAACATCGCCTTATCGTCTCGCTTTCCCTCCTTGCGCTGGCCGCCTGTTCGCAGCCCACGCCGCCCGCCGACAATGCCCCCGCCGTCGCGGGCGAACCGCTGGCCACCCGCGCGGTGATGATCGGCACCGAGGGGCCGAGCCTGCCCGCCTGTTCGAGCATCAGCCGCGTCAAGGACGGCGGCACCGACGTCTATTGGGCGCCGGGCGAAACGCGCGCGGTCAAGGCGAAGCTTGCGGGCGGCGCCAGCGTGTCGCTGTGCGAGGCGGCCGATAACGACGCGTGGTTCGGCGTGGTGTTCGCCGCGCCCGGCACCGACGCGGACATGTGCGGCGTCGGCAAGTCGGTACCGAACGCGCGCGAATATCAGGGCCCGTGCCGCTGGGGCTGGATCAAGGGCGGGACGGTGCGGCTGGGGGGTTAAAGCCACAAAACTTCGGATGGGCGTTCGCTCGGTATCTTTGTGGTCTCGGATATCGGGATAGCGAATGGCGGGAACGACCGTTTTCGACCGGAAGCGGCCGTTAGCGACTGTTCCATCGAAACTGGAAACAAACATTCGGTGTGATTTCGGAAGATGTCATCAAACACCGCCGCCCATAACCATAAAATATGGGAGCATGGTGGCCAGGCACATTACCGACGGAACCGCCAGCGCCCAAGGGCGACGCAAGAAGCCATTACATAGCCAAGCCCAAGCCAGTAGCGCCGACGCTAACGACATCGGGAGAATAATTCCGAAATCGATGCTCGACACGGTGGGCCAGTCTGGAACGTCGTCTGTGAGGGCATCGATCAGGAGATTGCGCCCGAGGATTGCCAGCCCAAACCAGAGCAGAATTGCAACGGCCGCGGTGATGTTCGCTATCTTCATGCAGCGAACCTAACGGATACGCCAACGTCCGCAATCGGTCGGTTTCAGACAGTCGTCACCCGGACTTGATTCGAGGTCCACAAGGTCGACGCTGCGCCGATCCGGGACAAGGTGGGACGACGAAAACGGGCGGGCAATCTCCGCGCGCCGCAACAGCCCTAACCCTATCGCTCGGACCGCTTTTCGACCGACTGTTTGAGCCGCGCGAGCTTTGTCGTCGCGGCGGCGGCGTGGGGGCCGATCCAGCGGTCGTGGATATCCTGGATCGGCATTGCGTCGAGGTGGTTCCAGCGTTCGCGGCCGCGGCGCTCGGCGATCACCAGGCCCGCCTCCTCCAGCACCTTCAGATGCTGCATCACCGTGCAGCGGTCGATATCGGGAAAATGGCTGCACAGCACGCCTGTGGTCAGCGGCTGGTCCTTGAGGTCGTCGAGGATCTGGCGGCGGACATGCGACGCCAGCGCCTTGAAAACCCGGTCATAATCTTCATGGATTGACATGTTATAAATTTATAACATAAGTCATCCCGACTCAAGCGGAGAATGATCATGGAACTGAAATTCAGGGTCGCGGCGCGGATCGCCAAGCCGGTGCACGAGGTTTTCGAAGCCGTCGCCGACCCCGCCAAGCTGTCGCATTATTTCACCACCGGCGGCGCCGAGGGGCGGCTCGAAACCGGCGCGACGGTGACCTGGGATTTCCACGACTTTCCGGGCGCCTTCCCCGTCTATGTTGTCGAGGTGGTCCCCGACGAGAAGATCGTCCTCGAATGGCAGGCAAGCGAGGGCGAGGCGCACAATATCGAAGGCAGTGAGTCCAAGGGTGCCGAGTATCGCACGCGCGTGACGATGAATTTCAAGGGCCTCGACGACGGGCGCACGCTGGTCGAGATTGCCGAAGAGGGCTGGCGCGAGAATCAGGGCGCGCTCGGCGCCTCCTATGGCAATTGCCAGGGCTGGTCGCAGATGCTCTGCGCGCTGAAAGTGTGGATCGAGCACGGGATCAATTTGCGCGACGGGATGTACAAGTAGGCGGCTGTAGAGGATGGCTGGCTTTTGCGCGGGACGGGGTGCAGGCTGGTTTGCAGCCGATGGCGGACATAATGATCGTGTACCCCGGCGAAAGCCGAGGTACATATAGGAGCCGGAACGTCCGCTCTCCACTCCGAAGCCGTCGGTCGCTCCGCGGCACTAGCCCGAATTACCCGGAAACCGATCGCCGCCGCTCAGTCCTGCCTCTTCAGCCCGTTCGCGAGCAGGTCGTTCGCCACGCGTGCAATCTCCGCGATATCGGCGTCCTCGTCCCATAATCCGTAACGCATCCCCAGAAAGACGTTCATGCCGCCGATCGCCCAGGCATGGACCTCGCCGACGTCGGCGCGAATCTCGCCGCGCGCCGCGCCGTCTTCCAGCCGCTGGCGGACGCGCGCGACGGTCGTTTCATAATGGCGGCGATAGCTGGCGTAATCGACGAACTCGGCCTCGTCGATGATCCGGTAGATTTCCTTGTGCTCGCGCACAAAGCCGAGGAAAGATTCGAGCCCGATGCGTTCGGCGCTGATCTCGTCGGGTGCCGCCTGCACCAGCGGCGTGACATGGTCGCGCAATTGCTCGCTCATATAGCGGACGAGCGCCTGGAAGATTTCGTCCTTCGAATCGAAATAGGTGTAGAAGCTGCCGAGCGCGGTTCCGGCGCGGCGGGTGATCGCGCTGATCGAGGCATCGTGAAAGCCGCGTTCGCCGAACTCGATCGCCGCCGCGTCGAGCAGCTTGCGCAAGGTGCGCCGCCCGCGTTCGGTGCGCGGCGTCTTGTCCGGGTTCCCCGCCTCGGCTGCGGCATCGCCTGTCGCGACATGCGGCTGATCCATCTGCCTCGGTCCTTCCCCGCTCTTCCGCCCCGCTTCGCCATCGTGGCTTTTCCGCACCAGTGGCAAGCAAAAAACGCGCGATCCACATTCCAAGTTGAAACTTGGTTCATGTTTCATTATTGGCTGGCGCGCGGCTTGGCAAGACCGGGCACGCTAAAAGCAAGCGGGTGGCGAGGGGTCACCCCCGACATGGGAGAGTTTTCATGCGTCCTTTCGCCCGCGGCCTGCGCAGCGCCGTCCTCGCCTCGACCGCGCTTTCGATGCTCGCCTTCGCCCCGGCCGCTTTCGCGCAGGACGCCGCCGATGAGGGCGCGAATGCCTCTGGCGGCGGCGAAGAGATCGTCGTGACCGCCCGCCGCACCGAGGAACGGCTCGAAACCGTTCCGGTGTCGGTATCGGCCTTTTCCGAACGCGCGCTCGACCGCATCCAGGCGTCGGACACCACCGGGCTGCAGGGCGCCGTCCCCAACCTCAACGTCGTGCAGGGCCGCGGCTCGTCGAACGCGACCAACATCTATATCCGCGGCATCGGCCAGCCCGACGCGCTGCAGACCTTCGACCCCGCGGTCGGCGTTTATGTCGACGACGTCTATTACAGCCGCATCCGCGGCACCCAGCTCGACCTGCTCGACCTCGAACGCGTCGAGGTGCTGCGCGGGCCGCAGGGCACGCTCTACGGCAAGAACACCATCGGCGGCGCGCTGAAAGTCGTCACCCGCAAGCCCGGCCAGACCTTCCGTGGCGGTGTTTCCGCCGCCTACGGCTCCTACGACCAGTTCGAGATCAAGGCGTCGGCTTCGGGGCCCGTTTCAGACACGCTCGCGGCCGGCTTCGCGGTGATGCGGGCGAAGCGCGACGGCTATGTCGAGGATGCGGTGCTCGACCGCGATTATAACGACAAGGACACCGTCGCCGCACGCGGGGCGCTGGCCTTTACCCCCAGCGCCGATTTCCGCCTCGACGTCTCGCTAGACTATACGCGCGACGACGCGTCGTTGACCGTCGGTCAACCGCTCAATTCGCTGACCTATCTGATCGGCGGCGGCACCGCCCTTGCCCTGCCGACCAACCCCGATCCGAAAGACTATGACTTCACCGGCCTCACGACGCCCAGCCTGCCCAATTCGACCAAGCTGCGTCACTGGGGCGCCAGTGCGGCCGCCGCGTGGAACGTCACCGACGATCTCGAACTGAAGTCGATCACCGCCTATCGCCGGCTCGTCACCAAGGATTATGTCGATATCGACGCGACCGAGCTCGAGATGGGCGATGTGTTCGTCGGCGTCTGGCAGAAACAGTTCAGCCAGGAATTGCAGCTCAACTATACCGGCGAGCGGCTGCAGGCGGTCGGCGGGCTCTATTATCTGAAAGAAGATATCGCGTCGCATCAGGAAGCCTATGCCGACGACCTGATCGGGCCGCTGCTCGGCAACCCGACCTTCCTGCGGACGATCGACGATACGCTGACGACGAAAAGCTACGCCGCCTATGCCAATGCCAGCTTTGCGGTCACCGATGCGCTGCGCATCTCGGCGGGCCTCCGCTATACCGACGAGAAGAAGGATTACTGGCGGACAACCTCGACCTTCTCGACCAGCCCGTTGCTGACCAGCGTCACGCCCTATGTGTTCGCGCGCAAGCAGAGCTGGGACGACTGGTCGCCAATGGCCTCGATCGACTATCGCTTCACCGACAATCTGATGTTCTATGCGCGCGCCGCCAAGGGCTTCAAATCGGGCGGCTTCAACGGCCGCGCGAACAGCGCCGCCGAATCGACCGCCTATGCGCCCGAAAAAGTCTGGTCGTACGAGGCCGGGTTCAAGGGATCGGTCGCCGATATCGCGCGCTTCAGCATCGCGGTGTTCCACAACGACTATAAGGATTTCCAGGCGCGCGTATCGGGCATCGATTCCGACCCGAACACCGGGCTGCCGGTGCCGGTGCTGAGCGTGCTCAACGCGGGCAAGCTGCAGATCCGCGGCGCCGAACTCGAACTCGCGCTCACCCCGGCAACGGGGCTGCTGCTCGACACCCAGATCGGCTATCTCGACGCCGAATATAAGGAATTCGACGACGCGCGCTTCCCCGACGGCAGCCGCGCCTTCCAGCGCCCCGCCTTCGCGCCGAAATGGACGATGCGCTTCGGGGCGCAATATGAGGCCGATCTCGGCGGGTCGGGTTTCCTGACGGTGGGCGGCCAGACGCGCTATCGCTCGACCACGGCGCTCGCGGTCGACAACACCTATATCGTCGGCACCGTCGGCACGACGACCGAGATCGAAGGGCTGTTCCAGCGCGGCTACTGGCTCCACGACGCCCGCATAGTCTGGGAAGACGAGGCGCGCAAATTCAGCCTCGGCCTCTACGGCCAGAACCTCTCGGACAAGCGCTACAAGACCGACGGGCAGGACTTCTCCAGCATCGGCAGCATCCGCACCGTCTATTACGGCGCGCCCCGCACCTTCACCGTGCGCGCCGGGGTCAAATTCTGATCGACCGGAAAAAGGAACGGAAAAAAGGGGAAAGGGGCGTCCGCTTGGGCGCCCCTTTTTATGTGCCGAGCCGCGGCGCGCCGGTGGCAGCGACCATCCGTTCGCCGTCGATGACGATCGGGCTCGCGACGCCGTCGATCGACGCACCTTCGGGACGGAAGCGCAGACCGCGCGCGACGACCTGCGGATCGGCGAAGACCCCCGCCATATCGTTGATCGGCCCCGACGGCACGCCTTCGGCCTCGAGCGCCAGCGACAACGGCTGCGCGTCCCACGCCGCGATCTTCGCCGCGAGCAGCGGGATCAACTCGGCGCGGTTGGCGAGCCGTGCGGCATTATTGGCAAAACGCGGGTCGTCGCCCCATTCGGGGCTGCCGAGGATCGCGCAAAGCTTGCGATACTGGCTGTCGTTGCCGACCGCGATGACGAGCTGGCCGTCGGCGGTCGCAAACACCTGATAGGGCACGACATTGACATGGCCGTTGCCCATCCGCTTGGGCACCACGCCGCTCGCCAGATAATTGGCGGCCTGGTTCGCGAGCACTGCGACCTGGCTGTCGAGCAGCGCCATATCGACATGCGCGCCGCCACCGTCTTTGGCATCCGTGACGTGACGGCGTCGCAGTGCGGCGAGGATCGCGACCGTCGCATACATGCCGGTAAAGATGTCGGCGTAGGCGATACCCGCCTTTTGCGGCGCGCCGTCGGGTTCGCCGGTCAGCGACATGAAGCCGCTCATCGCCTGGACGATATAGTCGTAGCCGGCGCGATGCGCATAGGGGCCCGTCTGCCCGAAACCGGTGATCGAGCAGATAATCAGCCGCGGAAAATCGGCGCGCAGCCGCGCCGGATCGAGCCCGTATTTGACGAGCCCGCCGACCTTGTAATTCTCGATCACGACATCCGCGCCGGCAAGCAGCGCGCGCACCTCGGCCTGCCCTTGCGCGCTGGCGATGTCGATCGCGACGCTCCGCTTGCCGCGATTGCAGCTATGATAATAGGCCGCGCCGAGCGCCTCGCCGTCCGGTCCGGTCACGAACGGCGGGCCCCATTCGCGCGTGTCGTCGCCGGCGCCCGGCCGCTCGACCTTGATCACCTCGGCGCCGAGATCGGCGAGCAACTGCCCGCACCACGGCCCGGCGAGCACGCGCGCCAGTTCGACGACGCGCAGACCCTCCAGCGGCTTCATCTCAGGAAAAAGCGGCGATGCCGGTGATCGCGCGGCCGAGGATCAGCGCATGGACGTCGTGCGTGCCCTCATAGGTGTTCACCGTCTCGAGGTTCACCGCGTGGCGGATGACGTGATAGTCGGCGGAAATGCCGTTGCCGCCGTGCATATCACGCGCGACGCGCGCGATATCGAGCGCCTTGCCGCAATTGTTGCGCTTCAAGAGGCTGATCGCGTCGGGGACGAGCCGCCCGTCGTCGATCAGCCGGCCGACGCGCAGCGCCGCCTGCAACCCGAGCGAGATTTCGGTGAGCATGTTGGCGAGCTTGAGCTGGACGATCTGGTTCGCCGCGAGCGGGCGCCCGAACTGCTTGCGCTCGAGCGTGTAGTTGCGCGCGGCTTCATAGCAGAATTCGGCGGCGCCCATCGCGCCCCAGCCGATGCCGTAGCGCGCACGGTTGAGACAGCCGAACGGCCCTTTCAGCCCGGAAACATGCGGCAACAGCGCATCTTCGCCGACCTCGACCCCGTCCATCACGATTTCGCCGGTGATCGAGGCGCGCAGGCTCACCTTGCCCTCGATCTTCGGCGCCGACAGGCCCTTCATCCCCTTTTCGAGTACGAAGCCGCGGATCGCGCCGTCGTGCGCTTCGGACTTCGCCCAGACGACGAAGACGTCGGCGATCGGCGAATTGGTGATCCACATCTTCGCGCCCTTGAGGCGATAGCCGCCTGCGATCTTCTCGGCGCGGGTGCGCATGCTGCCGGGGTCGCTGCCCGCGTCGGGCTCGGTCAGGCCGAAGCAGCCGACCAGCTCGCCCGAGGTCAGCCCGGGCAGATATTTGCGCTTCTGTTCCTCGCTGCCATAGGCATTGATCGGATGGATGACGAGCGAGCTCTGCACCGAACAGGCCGAGCGATAGCCCGAATCGACGCGTTCGACTTCACGCGCGATCAAGCCATAGCTGACATAATTCAGCCCAGCGCCGCCATATTCAGGGTCGATCGTCGCGCCGAGAAGGCCGAGCGCGCCCATTTCGGACATGATCTCGCGGTCGAAACGCTCGTCGAGAAAGGCCGAGGTGACGCGCGGCAACAGCTCGCCTTCGGCATAGGCACGCGCCGCATCGCGGATCATCCGCTCCTCTTCGCTCAGTTGGTCGTCGAGCTGGAGCGGATCGAACGGGTCGAGCGCCTCGATGCGCTGCGGATCGGCCAAGGCCATGGTCACGGGCTTTCTTCAGAAAGCGAGTCGCCCTGCCGGGCGACGCACTAGGGAGTTTCGGTCGGCGCCGGTTTGCGCCCGGCCATCGCGGCAGCCGGGCTGTCGCGCGGCTCCAATATCGCTGCGGTCTCGATGAGGTCAAGCGCACGGCGCGCCTCGTGATAGCGGCGCGCGTCGATCAGCCATTCGCTCGCGGCCTCGGCCCCCGGCATCGCCTCGACCTCGGCAATCGCCTTGTCGACCTGCCCGGCCGCCAAATAGCGGCGCGCGCGGTCGAGCCGTTCCGACGCGCGCGTCGATTGCGTTCCCGCCGGCCGGACGGTGAACAACTCGCTGATCTCGCGGCGAAACCCGGTCCACAGGCTGCCGTCGCCGTCGCTGCGTCCGACTAGCTGCGGCGCGAGTGTGTCGAGATCGCTGCGCAATTGTTCGAGCGTCACCGGCTCGCGCGAGGTGTCGATAATCGTCTTGACCGCATTGGGCTGGTCGTCGCCGAAGCGCAGGCGGAGCTGCGCGTCGAGATAGCCGAGCGACAGACCGCGATCGAGCGCGCGGCGAACGGCAAAGGCGACGAGCAGCCCTTCGGCCCGCGACGCATTGCCCGACGCCGATTCGGCTTCGAGTGTGATCCGCGACAATCGCTGTTCCAGTTCGGCAACCCGCGCCGCCAGGGCATTCGCGCCGTCGACCGGCGCCACCACCATCGCCGGCTGCCCGGCCGCGGCCTCAGCCTCGGCCTGCTCGGCAAGCCCCAACGCGCCGGCCACCGCCGGCGTGTCGATCACCTTGGTCAGCGGTGTCTTGTCCTTGCCGTCGGCGAGCAGGCGATTCATCGCCCAACCGCCGCCGACCACGCCGATCAGGAGCAGGATGAACGCGCCGATGGCGAGCGTGCGGAACGATAGCCTTCTCACCGGAGCCTCGCCGCCGATCGGCGAGGACGTGTCGATGCTGTCGATTGCCATGTGTCTCTTTCGAACGACCCTATTTGTCCCCCTTGTGGCACAAAGCATGCGCCTCTGCCAACATCGCGGCGTCATCGGGGCGACCGGCAACGGCAATTTCCGCCCACCCGCTTCCCGCCGCGGCGGCCGCTTTCGCGCTGATCGCCACCAGTTTCAAATGCTTACGCGCCGCGCCGGCCAGATCGGCGGTCCGCGCCGCGCCGCGCGCCGAATGGGCGAGCAGCACCGCCGGCGCCGCGAGCAGCGCATCCCATCCAGGCGGCGGCGGCACCGGATCGACGGCATAGCAAGGAACGGGCACCAGCGCCGCGCCGCGCGCGTCGAACGCCGAACGGTCGCGGCCACAAAGCCACAGGATGCGGGCCATGCCCTGCGATGCCATTGTGTCCAGCAGATGCTGCGCGTCGCTGTCGCCCGCCGCCGCGACCGACAGACCCGCTGAGTCGGCCGCCCGCGCGGTGGCGGCGCCGACCGCATGGACCGGCAACGCGGCGAGACGGCCGAGTCCGGCACCCGCCAGCCGCACCGCCTGCGCGCTCGTCACCAGCATGGCATCGAAATCCGCCGGGTCGGGCACCTCCCAGGGCAACGCATGCGCCTCGAACAGCGGCATATGCCGCGCATCGAGCCCCAGCGCCCGCGCCCGTTCCACCGTCGCCGCGCCGCCCGGATCGGGCCGCGTGACGAGCAGCGGCAGGCCCGCCGTCATGCCGCGAACAGGCTCCGCACCGCCTCGGGCGCTTCGTCGAGCAGCCGGCGCGCCAGATCCGCGGCGGCAGCGGCATCGCTCATCAGCGCATGTCCCGCGACATGCTCGGCGCCGTCTTCCGAATAAATCTCGGCATCGAGCCGCAGCGTGCCGTCGTCCCGCCAATGCGCGTGCGCCGCCACCGGCGAACGGCAATCGCCGCCGAGCGCGGCGAGAAATGCCCGCTCGGCCGCAACCGCCGCGTGCGTCGCCGCATGATCGACCGCCACAAGCAGCGCGCGGGTCGCCGCATCGTCGGCGCGGCATTCGATCCCGATCGCGCCCTGCGACGCCGCGGGCAGCAAGAGGTCGATCGGTATCACCTTGCCGACTTCGTACATCCCCAGCCGGTCGAGCCCCGCCGCCGCGAGCAAGGTCGCATCGACATCGCCCGCCGCGAGCTTGCCGAGCCGCGTCGCGACATTGCCGCGCAGCAGCGTCGTTTCCATATCGGGGCGTAGCCGCCGGACCTGCGCGGCGCGGCGCGGGCTGCTCGTGCCCAGCCGCGCGCCCTGCGGCAGCTCGGCAATCGCCGCCCCATCGATCCCGTCGCGGACGACCAACCGGTCGCGCGGATCGGCGCGCTCAAGCATCGCAACAAGGGAAAAGCGCGGATCGCGCAGCGTCTCGACATCTTTCAGCGAGTGCACCGCAATGTCGATCTCGCCCGCATCGAGCGCGGCGTCGAGTTCGCGCGTCCACAGCGCCTTGCCGCCGACCTCGGCGAGCGCGCGGTCCTGAATCCGGTCGCCGGTCGCGGTCATCGGCACGATTTCGAGCGCCGCGAGGTCGAGGCCGTGTGCGGCCATCAGCGCGGCGGCGGCCATATTCGCCTGCGCCAGCGCGAGCGGCGAGGCGCGGGTGCCGATGCGCAGCGGGCGGGCGGGGGTGGGAAGCGGGATCGAAGCCATATCCCCCGCTAGAGCATTTCCCGAAAAAGTGGGAACCGGTTTTTGGGCAGGAAAATGCTCCAGAGGCTTCACTTGCCCTCGCGATAGAGGGGCGGGTAAAGGGCGCGCAACAATATGACCCTGATCCTCGGCCTCGAATCGAGCTGCGACGAAACCGCGGCAGCGCTCGTCGACAGCGACCGGCGCATATTGGCGCACCGTGTCGCGGGACAGGAGGCCGATCACGCGCCCTATGGCGGCGTCGTGCCCGAGATCGCCGCGCGCGCGCATGTCGACCGGCTCGCGCCGATCGTCGAAGCCGTGCTGAAGGACGCCGGCGTCACCCTCGCCGACGTCGACGCGGTCGCTGCGACCGCCGGACCGGGGCTGATCGGCGGGGTGATGGTCGGGCTCGTCACCGGCAAGGCGCTCGCGCACGCGTCGAACAAGCCGCTGATCGCGGTCAACCATCTCGAAGGCCATGCGCTGAGCCCGCGCCTTGCCGATCCGGGGCTCGAATTTCCCTATCTGCTCCTCCTCGTTTCGGGCGGCCATTGCCAGTTGCTGCTCGTCAAGGGCGTCGGCGATTACCGCCGGCTTGCGACGACGATCGACGACGCCGCGGGTGAAGCCTTCGACAAGACCGCCAAGCTGCTCGGCCTCGGCTATCCAGGTGGGCCCGCGGTCGAACGCGTCGCCAGGGACGGCAACGGCCAAGCCGTCCCGCTGCCGCGCCCGCTCGTCGGCAGCGCCGAACCGCACTTCTCCTTCGCCGGGCTCAAGAGCGCGGTTGCCCGCGCCGCTGCATCCGGCGCGCAAAGCGTCCCCGACCTCGCCGCCTCCTTCCAGCAGGCGGTCGTCGATTGCCTCGTCGACCGCAGCCGTATCGCGCTGGCCGCCTGTCCCGAAGCGCGTGCCTTCGTCGTCGCCGGCGGCGTCGCCGCAAACGGCGCGATCCGCGATGCGCTGACCGATCTCGCCGCGCGCTTCGATAAGCCGTTCGTCGCGCCGCCGCTCTGGCTTTGTACCGACAATGGCGCGATGATCGCCTGGGCCGGTGCCGAACGTTTCGCCGCCGGGATCACCGTCGACCTTGGGGTCGCGGCGCGCCCGCGCTGGCCGCTCGATCCTGAAGCCGAGGCGGTGCGCGGCGCGGGAGTGAAAGCATGACGTCATATTCGAACTTCGGCGTGGTCGGCGGCGGCGCATGGGGCACCGCGCTCGCGCAACTGCTCGCCGCCGAAGGCGCGCCGGTCCGGCTCTGGGCGCGCGAGGCCGAGGTGGTCGCGGCGATCAACGCCGATCGTCGCAATCCGCTGTTCCTGCCCGACGCCGTACTGTCGCCCTCACTGACCGCGACCGGCGATCTCGCCGAACTCGCCGCCTGCGACGCGCTGCTCGTCGTCGTGCCGGTCCCGTTCCTCCGCGCGGTGCTCGCCGAACTCCCGGCGGGCGACGCGCCGCTGATCCTCTGCAGCAAGGGGATGGAGGCGGGCAGCTTCGCCTTTCCGATCGACATGGCACGCGAGCTTGCGCCCGGCCGGCCGCACGCGGTGCTATCGGGCCCGACCTTCGCGCACGAAGTCGCCGCCGGCCTGCCCACCGCGATCACCCTCGCCGCCGCCGATGCCGCGGTTGCAGCCGACATCGCGCGCGCCCTCGCGCGGCCGCACTTCCGCCCCTATGCCAGCACCGACGTGATCGGCGCCGAAATCGGCGGCGCGATCAAGAATATCCTCGCGATCGCCTGCGGCATCGTCGACGGCGCCGGGCTCGGGCTCAACGCGCGCGCGGCGCTCATCAGCCGCGGTTTTGCCGAAATGACGCGCTTCGGGCTGGCGCGCGGCGCGGCGGCCGAAACGCTTGCGGGGCTCGCCGGTCTCGGCGACCTCGTCCTTACCTGCACCTCGGCCAATTCGCGCAACTTCGCGCTCGGACAGGGGCTCGGCCGCGGCGAAGCCGCCGCAATATTGATGGCCGACCGCCGCACCGTGGCGGAAGGGGCGTTCAGCGCCCCGGTCGTCGCGGCGGCAGCGCGTGCCGACGGCATCGACATGCCGATCACCGACGCCGTCGCGCGGCTGGTCGCCGGCGAAACACTCGTCGCCGAGGCCGTTCAGGCATTGCTCAGCCGCCCGCTGCGAACCGAAGGTCGATGAACAGCTTCGCCCGATTGCTTGGCCTCCCCGGCCGCGCTAGACTGCGCATCGGGGCGAAACAGAAGGGGCGCGAGGCTTGAGCCAGACGGACAGCGCAGCCGCGCCCGATTCGGCCGAGACACCGAGCGACGCCGATACCGCCGCGCTCGCCAAGGGCGGGCGCACCAATTTGCTCGGTTTCATCATCCGCCTCGTCGCGCGCCTCCCCTTCCTCTACGTCGCGGGGCGCTGGTACGGCCCCGAAGCGGTCGGTCGTTTCGCCTTCGCGGTGCTCGTCATCGAACTCGTCGCGCAGCTTGCGACGCTCGGGCTCAAGCGCGGCCTCGCCGAGCAATTGAGCGCACCCGGCGCCGATCACCGCATCGTCGTGTGGGACGGCATGTTCGTCGCCTTCCTCGCCTCGGCTGCCGGATCGGCGCTGCTCTTCCTCCTGCCGCAACTGATGTTCCCGGCGGGCGACCTCGACGGCACCGACCGCTGGATGGCGCTGCTCGTTTTTGCGATCGCCGGCACCGACATCGCGCTCGCCGCCTGTGCCTATCGCTTCGATATCGGCGCAACGGTGCGCGCGCGCGCGATCGTCGAACCTTGGGTGATCAGCGCCGCCGCGGCGGGATTCTGGTTCGTGTCGGTGCGCGACGGGCTGATGCTCTCCTACGCCGCCGCGATGGTCGGTGCCTTCCTGACCGCGCTGATCCCGATGATCCGCCACTATGGCGGCCCCGGCGTCTGGCGCCCGCACCCGGCGCATCTGATCACAGTTGCGCGGCGCAACGCGCCGCTCGCCGCCGCAGATGCCATCGAATGGGGCACCCGCCGCCTCGACCTGTTCATCCTCGGCCAGTTCACCTCGCCGACGATCTACGGCATCTATTATATGGCGCAGCAGGTCGCCTCGCTGCCGCAGAAGCTCAAGACCAGCTTCGAACCGATCCTCGGCCCCGTCATCACCCGCAATCTTGCCGAAAACCGCCTTGCCGCCGTCGCGGCGCAAGTGAGCCAGGTCGGCTTCTGGATCATCGCCGCGCAGGCCGGCGTCGCGCTCGCGCTCGGCATTCCGGGCGAGGCGGTGATGGGCCTCGTCGGACCGCAATTCGTCAGCGGCACCGGCGCGCTCGCCTTCCTGCTCGCCGCCGAGGTCGTCGCCGCGACCGCCGTCGTCAGCGAAGCGGCGCTCGTCTATGTCGCGCGCCACCGCAATCTCGCGATCAGCCTCGCGACGCTGGCGCTGCAGGCGCTCCTGAGCGTCGCGCTGATCCTTTTCGCCAAATCGATGGGGCTGCACCCCATTTATTATGCCGTCGCGGTCGCCGCCGCGCTGATGCTCGCGCTCGGTTTCGCCTCGGTCGTCAAGGCGCGCCTGCTCGCGCATATCCTGAAGGCGCCGGTCAACAGCCTGCGCTGGGCGCTCGTCTGGGCGACGGCCGGAGCAGCGGTGCTCGGCTGGGGCGCAACGCAGCTCCCCGAATGGGCCGAGCTCTTGATCGGCGTGCCCTTCATCCTCGGCATCTATGCCTGGCTGATCTGGACCCGTGGCTTCGGCCCCGCCGACCGGGCACTGTTCAAGAAGCACCCGGAGACGGCGGAAACGCCGGCAAGCTGATTATTTCACCGCTTCCTGTGCGGCGTCGCCGACATTTTCGGCGGCATCACCGACCTTTTGCGCCGCTTCGGTGATCGCGCCGCTCTCTGCCTTGTCGTTGGCGAGGAACTGGAAGGCAAAGAAGCCCGCGATCACGATCGCGACGAGCAGGATCAGGCCAAGGCCCATCCCCCCACCGCGCCGCGGTTCGCGGTCGATGACGGTGGTCGTGTGCGTCGTCCCGTCGGGATCGCGCGTCGTGTGGATTTCATCGGCCATAAGAATTCTCCTATGCTGGATGGCGCATAGGACGCTTCAACGCCGATGAAGGTTCCTATGCCAGCCGCGCCGCGACCTTCGCCTTGAGGTCGGTCTGCGCGCGCGGACCGACCTGCGCGATGATCTCGCGCGCACAGACGGCGCCCATCGTCAGGCAATCCTTGAGCGAACGTCCTTCGGCGAGGCCCGACAGGAAACCGGCCGCAAACAGGTCGCCTGCGCCTGTCGTATCGACGACCGTTTCGATCGATTCGGCACCGACCGCAGTGCGTTCGCCATCCTGCAACGCGATCGCCCCGTCCGAGCCGCGCGTCACCACCAGCAGCGGCACCTGCGGCGCGATCTTCGCAACCGCCGCCTCGAAATCGTCGGTTTCGGCAAGTGCCTGAATCTCGACCTCATTCGCGAACAATATGTCGAACAGCCCTTCGGCGATCAGTTTGCGGAAATCGGCGCCGTGGCGGTCGATGATGAAGGCGTCCGAAAGCGTGAAGGCGACCTTGCGCCCCGCACTGCGCGATACGTCGATCGCCCGCCGCATCGCCGCGCGCGACAATTCGGGATCCCACAAATAGCCTTCGAGATAAAGGATTTCGGCATCGGCGATCCACTCCTCGTCGATCATCCGCTGTTCGAGCAGGTGGCTGGCGCCGAGGAAGGTGTTCATCGTGCGTTGGCCGTCGGGCGTCACGAGGATCAGGCAGCGCGCGGTCGGAGCGCCTTCCGTCAGCGGCGGCGTTTCATAGGCGACGCCGAGCGCGCGGAGATCGTGCGTGAAGACATGGCCAAGCTGGTCGTCGGCGACCTGCCCGATGAAGGCGCAGCGTTCGCCCAGCACCGCCATGCCCGCAAGCGTGTTCGCCGCGCTGCCCCCCGATACCTCGACCGCCGGCCCCATCGCCGCATAGAGGCGCTCGGCCTCCGCCGCGTCGATCAGCCGCATCGAGCCCTTGGTCAGTCCTTCGGCCTCGATCAGGCTGTCGTCGGCGCGGGCGAGAACGTCGACGATCGCATTGCCGATGGCGACGACGTCGAAACGGGCGGTTGAGGCCATGAAATTTCCTGTCCGGAGAGAAAAGCTGCGCGGGCCTTACGGACGGCAGCACGGCAGTGCAAGCGCGCGCGCTTGACGCAGCGCCCATCCGCGCGCCATTCACCCCCATGACCCGCGCCGTCCACGCCCTGCTTCTGGCGCTTCGCGACCTGCCGCAGCCGCGCGTGCTCCGCATTCTCGCGCTCAGCCTCGCGCTGACATTGCTCATCTTCGTCGCGGCCGGCGCCGCGATCTTCTTCGCCACGCGCTGGGGCCTCGCGCACTGGCAATGGCTGGGCGAGGCCGGGACTGACATGGCGGGGCTGTTGATCGTCCTTCTGCTGATCGCGGGAAGCTGGCTGCTGTTCCGCGCCGTCGCGATCGTCGTCGTCGGGCTGTTCGCCGACGGCATCGTCGCCGATGTCGAGGGGCGCCATTATCCCGCCGCCGCCGCAGAGGCCGTCGATGTCGGCTGGCGGCAGAATATCGCGCTTGCCTTCGCTTCGCTGGCGCGGCTGATCGCCGGCAACCTGCTCGCGCTGCCGCTCTATCTCCTGCTGCTCGTCACCGGCGTCGGCACCGTCCTGCTCGCGCTGGCCGTCAACGCACTGCTGCTCGGCCGGGATCTCGAGGCGATGGTGCTTGCGCGCCATCCCCGCCGGCCGCGCTTCGACCGCAGTGCGCGCTGGTCGCTCGGCCTGCTGTCCGCCGCAAGCTTCATGGTGCCCGTCGCCAATTTGTTTGCGCCCATCCTGAGCGCCGCTATGGCCGTGCACATGCTGCACCTGCGGAATGGGGACCAACACAGATGATTGAAAGCCACCGCCTCGCCGCCATCGCCGGGCTCGCCCTTACCCTCGGCGCCTGTGCGGGTCCCGCGATACCGCGCCCATCGACGCCGCCCGCCGCCGTCGCACCCCCGCCGACGGTGGTCAGGCCGGTGCAGAACAATGCGCTGATCGGCAACGGCGCCGACGCGATCGGCCGCATGTTCGGCAAGCCGCGGCTCGACGTCACCGAAGGTGCCGGCCGCAAGCTGCAATTCGCCGGCACGGCGTGCGTCCTCGACATTTATTTCTACGCTGCCCGCGCGGGCGCCGACCCGGTCGCGACGCATGTCGATGCGCGGACGCCCGACGGGCGCAACGCCGAAGTGAATAGCTGCGCGCAGGCGCTGCAGCAGCGTTAGGCGGGCGGCGGCGTCATGACGCCAGTTCGGCCAGCGCCCACGCCGCGGCATCGGCGACCATCGGCGATTCGTCATTGGCAAGCCGGTGCAATATCTCGCGAAACCCAGGATCGCCGCTGTTGCCGGCAGCGATCGCGGCATTGCGGACCATCCGGTTGCGGCCGATCCGCTTGATCGGCGATCCTGCGAACACCTGCCGGAATCCCGCGTCGTCGAGCGCGAGCAGGTCGGCAAGGGCCGGTGCGACGAGCTCGGCACGCGGCAGGAAAGCGCGATGCGCATGCGCGGTTTCGGCAAACTTGTTCCACGGACAGGCAGCCAGGCAATCGTCGCAGCCATAGATGCGGTTGCCGATTCCGCGCCGCAGCTCTTCGGGGATCGGCCCGTCATGCTCGATCGTCAGATAGGAAACGCAGCGGCGGGCATCGAGCCGGTACGGCGCGGGAAAGGCGTCGGTCGGGCACGCGTCCTGACACGCAGAACAACTCCCGCACGTATCGCGCCCCGGCATCGACGGCGCGAGATCGAGCGTCGTGTAGATCGCGCCGAGGAACAACCAGCTGCCATGGTCGCGGCTGACGAGGTTGGTGTGCTTGCCCTGCCAGCCGAGCCCCGCCGCCGCCGACAGCGGTTTTTCCATCACCGGCGCGGTATCGACGAACACCTTGACCTCGGCGTCCTTCACCTCGGCGACGAGCCAGCGCGCGACGGCTTTGAGCGCTCTTTTGACGACGTCATGATAGTCGCCGCCCTGCGCATAGACCGAAATGCGCCCTCGGTCGGGCACGCCCTCCAGCGCCAGCGGATCGTGCGCCGGGGCATAGCTCATGCCGAGCGCGATCACCGACCGGACCTCGGGCCATAGTCCGGTCGGCGAGCCGCGCTGCGCTGCGCGGCTTTCCATCCAGATCATGCCGCCGTGGCATCCCTCGGCAAGCCACGCGTTCAGCCGCGCCGCCGTCTGCGGCGCCGCATCGGCGCGCGCGATGCCGAACGCCACGAAACCGTGCGCGCGCGCGACATCGGCGAGTCTTTGCTCCAGTGAAGGCAAGGCTTCCGCAACCATTGGCGCTCTATACGCGAGGCGCCTTGCCGTGCCATAGCTTGCAGGTGAGAAGATCGGGGACCCGGGTTTGAACAATTACAGCGTCGAGGCGAACGGCCTCTCCAAATATTTCGGCAATTTCAAGGCAGTCGATCATGTCAGCCTCGCGGTGCCGACGGGCAGCATCTACGGCGTGCTCGGTCCCAACGGTGCGGGCAAGACGACCAGCCTGCGCATGACGCTCGGCATCATCGACCCCGACGCGGGCACGAGCCGTATCTTCGGCACGCACCCGCCGCAATCGGTGCGCCACCGCATCGGCTATCTTCCCGAAGAGCGCGGCCTCTATCCCGGCATGAAGGCGCGCGAGGCAATCGCCTTCATGGGCGCGCTGCGCGGGCTCGACTGGTCCGAGGGGCGCCGCCGCGCCGCCGCCTTCATGACCGAACTCGGACTCGAGCGCGTGATCGACGAAAAGATCCGGAAGATGTCGAAGGGCATGGCGCAGATGGTCCAACTCATCGGATCGATCGTCCACGCCCCCGACCTGATCGTGCTTGACGAGCCTTTCTCCGGGCTCGACCCGGTCAACCAGGAACGGCTCGAAATGCTCGTCCGGCGCGAACGCGACCGCGGCGCGACGATCCTCTTCTCGACCCATGTCATGGCGCACGCCGAACGCCTCTGCGACCGGATCGCGATCATCGCGCGATCGCAGCGGCGTTTCGAGGGCACCGTCGACGAGGCGCGCGCGCTGCTGCCGATGCAGGTCCGCTACACGCCGCGCACCGACGGCGACGCGGCGGCCGCGCTGCTCCCCGCCGGGGCCGAGCGCAAGGGCGAGGCATGGCATTTCGCCATCGAGGAGGCCGACGTCGAGCCCTTGCTGGCGCGGATCACCGCGAGCGGGCACGGCGTCGCGGGCCTGTCGATCGCGCGGCCCGGGCTCCACGACGCCTTCGTGCACATCGTCCGCCAGGTCGACGCCGGCTTTGACGCGACCGCCGAAAAAGACGCCATCGAGGAGGCCGCCGCATGAACGCCTTCCTCAAGAATATGTTCGTCATCGCGCGCCGCGATTTTCTGGCGATCGTCGCGACGCCGACCTTCCTCCTCTTCCTGCTTGCCCCGCTCTTCATGATCGGAATGGGCGCGGTTGGCGGCATCGGCGCCTCGCAGCTTGCCGACAGCGCGCGCGGCAAGGGCCGCATCGTCGCGATCGTCGCCGCGGGCGATGCCGAGGATCTGCGCGCCGCCGACGACCGTCTGCGCGAGGCGCTGCCGCGCGGCGAACGACCGGTGACGCTCGAGATCCGCGTCGAAAGCGCCACGCCGGTCGATCCCTTCGCGATCGCACAGGAGAAAGGCGCCGACACCTACGCCGTACTGTCCGGGCCGCTGGGCAAGCCGCAGATCGTCGAGCGCGAAGCGGGGAGCAGCGCCGGACGCTATCTTGCGCTGCTCGCGAGCGATGTGCTGCGCGATCGCGCCGCGGGGCCTGTCGCGCCCGCCGCACCGCAATTCCAGAGTATCCGGAGCGGCGGCACGAGCATCGCGGCGCAGCAGTCGATGGGCTTTGCCGCGGTCTTCGTCATCTTCCTCGTGACGCTGCTTCTCGCCGGCCAGACGGTCGGCTCGCTCGCCGAGGAAAAAGGCAACAAGGTCATCGAAATCCTCGCCGCCGCGGTGCCGCTCGAAAGCGTCTTCCTCGGCAAGCTGCTCGGCATGCTCGGCGTCGCGATCCTGTTCCTCAGCTTCTGGGGTGTCGTCGCGGTCGCCGGCGGCTTCGTCGCAACGGCGCAGATGGACCCCGCCGCACTTGCCGCCGCCAGCAAACCGGCCGCCGCCCTCGCCTCCGCTCCCGCGAGCGGCTGGGGCTTTTTTCTCGGCATCGGGGTCGCCTATTTCATCATGGCTTTCCTGCTCCTCGGCTCGGTCTTCCTCGGCGTCGGCGCGCAGGCGAGCACGGTGCGCGAAATCCAGATGCTCAGCCTGCCGATCACCATTTTCCAGGTCGGCATGTTCAGCCTGTCCGCTGCCGCGGCGAGCGCGCCGGGAACCGGCCTTGCGCATTTCGCCCAGATTTTTCCCTTCTCCTCGCCCTTCGCGATGGCGGCGCGCGCCGCGACCGACGGCGACAAGGCAATCCACCTGCTCGCGCTCGGCTGGCAGGCAATCTGGGTCGCACTCGTCGTCTGGCTGTCGGTGCGCCTGTTCCGCGCCGGGGTATTGAGCAGCGGCGCGAGCTGGAAATTCTGGCAGCGGACGCGGCGCGCAGCGGCCACGGCGACGCCGGACGGCCTCGATTGACAAAGCTGTAAATAGTGGCATTCTGAAACGGAATCGGCCGCGCCAGACGGCCTTTCGACAGAGGAGCGCCCCATGGCTACCGTCATCCGCGAAACCCCCGCCGACCTTCATCCCCTCGACCTGTCGCGCGCCGATCTGTGGCGCGAGGATCAGTGGCAGGAACCGATGCGCCAGTTGCGCGCCGAATCGCCGATCTATTATTGCGAGGATTCGAAGTTCGGCCCCTATTGGTCGGTGACGACCTACAAGCCGATCCAGCATATCGAGGCGCTACCCAAGATCTTCTCCTCGTCATGGGAATATGGCGGCATCACCGTCGCCGGCGATGGCATCGAGCATCTGAAAGAGGGCGAAATCCCGATGCCGATGTTCATCGCGATGGACCCGCCGCAGCACACCGCGCAGCGCCGCACCGTCGCCCCCGCCTTCGGCCCCTCCGAAATCGAGCGCATGCGCGCCGACACGCAGGCGCGCACCGCGGCGCTGATCGACACGCTGCCGGTCGGCGAGGCGTTCGACTGGGTCGAGCGGCTGTCGATCGAACTCACGACCGACATGCTGGCGATCCTGTTCGATTTCCCTTGGGAAAACCGCCACAATCTGACCCGCTGGTCCGACGCGCTCGGCGATATCGAAAGCTTCAACACGCTCGAGGAACGCCAGCAGCGCCTCGCCACCGCCTTCGAAATGGGCGCCGCGTTCAAGGAATTATGGGATCACAAGGCGAAGAATCCTGGCAAGCACGATCTCATCTCGATCATGCTCCAGTCCGACGCGATGAATCACATGAGCCATGAGGA
The DNA here is from genome assembly GCF_001307295.1 of Sphingopyxis macrogoltabida. Taxonomy (NCBI): domain Bacteria; kingdom Pseudomonadati; phylum Pseudomonadota; class Alphaproteobacteria; order Sphingomonadales; family Sphingopyxidaceae; genus Sphingopyxis; species Sphingopyxis macrogoltabida. The sequence continues at coordinate 4,355,263 of NZ_CP012700.1, forward strand.
ATTCATGGGCAATCTGATCCTGCTCATTGTCGGCGGCAACGACACGACGCGCAATTCGATGTCGGCCTATGCCTATGGCCTCCATTGCTTCCCCGAAGAGCGCGCGAAGCTCGAAGCGAATCACGATCCCGACCTTGCGGTCAACGCGATGCACGAGATCATCCGCTGGCAGACCCCGCTCGCGCATATGCGCCGCACCGCGCTCGAAGACACCGAATTGTTCGGCCACCAGATCAGGGCGCGCGACAAGATCGCGCTCTGGTACGCCTCGGCGAACCGCGACGAAAGCATCTTTCCCGACGGCGACCGGATCATCGTCGACCGCGAGAACGCCCGCCGCCATCTTGCCTTCGGTTACGGCATCCATCGCTGCGTCGGGGCGCGGGTCGCCGAACTGCAACTCACGACTTTGATCTCCGAAATGCAGAAGCGCCGCCTGCGCGTGAACGTGCTGGCGGAGCCCGAGCGCGTCAACGCGAGCTTCGTCCACGGTTATCGCCATATGCAGGTCGAACTCGAGCGCTATTGACGATTATCGCGGTCGCGCCCATTTCGGCACGGCAGCAGGGGGCGTAAGGAGCCCTTCGATGATCGAACGACGCTATCTCATAGGCGGCTTGGCCCTTGGCGGTGCGCTCGTCGCCGCGCCTTTGCTGTTCGCCAAGCCCGGCAAACGTCCGCTCGCCGAACCCGGCTGGCGGCTTTCCGACGCCGAATGGCAAAAGCGCCTGTCGCCGCTGGCGTATCGCGTGCTGCGCGAAGCGGCGACCGAGCGCCCCTTCACCAGCCCGCTCGACAAGGAAAAGCGTAGCGGTACCTTTGTCTGCGCGGGCTGCGCGCTGCCGCTCTATTCGAGCAAGACCAAGTTCGACAGCGGCACCGGCTGGCCGAGCTTCTGGGCGCCGCTCAAGGGCGCGATCGGCACCTCCACCGACCACGAACTCGGGTATCCGCGCACTGAGGTGCATTGCAAACGCTGCGGCGGCCATCTCGGCCATGTCTTCAACGACGGGCCGAAACCGACCGGCAAGCGTTATTGCATGAACGGCGCAGCGCTCGCTTTCCGCCCGGCTTGACGCGGGCGCCGGTTGACGCACGAATATACGGACCATATACGCTCCGTATATTCTCCGTTGCCAAGAGGCTTTATGGGTATCGTGAAAATCGACGACGCGCTGCATGAGGGTGCACGCCGGGCCAGCACCGTGATGTGCCGCTCGATCAACGCGCAGGCCGAATATTGGATGAAAATCGGCATGCTGGCCGAGGCCAATCCGACGCTGTCGTTCAACCATCTCGTCGCGATGCAACTCGGCGCGGCGCAGGGCAGCGCGACCGAACTCGCGGCCGCCTGACATGGTCAAGACGCCCGACGAACTGGCGCTGATGCGCATATCGGGCAAGCTGCTCGCATCGGTGTTCGAAATGCTCGACGGGATAGATCTCGCCGGCCGGTCGACGATGGAGGTCAACGACCTTGTCGAGGATTTCATTACCGTCGACCTTGCCGCGCGCCCCGCGAGCAAGGGCCAGTACGGCTTCCAATATGTCCTCAACTGCTCGATCAACCACGTCGTCTGCCACGGCGTCCCCGATCCGGACGCGATCATCCGCGGCGGCGACATCATCAACCTCGACATCACGCTCGAAAAAAACGGCTTCATCGCCGATTCGAGCAAGACATTTATCGTCGGCGAGGTCCCGCCCGCGACGCGGCGACTCGTCCGCGTCGCGCAGGAAGCGATGTGGAAGGGAATCGCCGAAGTGCGCCCCGGCGCGCATCTGGGCGACATCGGCTTTGCCATCGAACGCCATGCAAAAAAGCACGGCTATTCGGTCGTCCGCGACTATTGCGGGCACGGCATCGGGCGCGAGATGCACGAGGAGCCGTCGGTGCTCAATTTCGGGCGCCGCGGAACGGGGTTGAAGCTGCGCGAAGGCATGGTCTTCACGATCGAACCGATGATCAATCAGGGCACGCGCAAGGTTTCGACCGAAAAGGACGGCTGGACGGTGGTAACGAACGACCGCAAGCTCTCGGCCCAGTTCGAACATACGGTCGCGGTGACCGGCGATGGCGTCGAGGTGCTGACCCTGCGCAGCGGCGAGACGATGTTGGCGGCCTAGTAACGACGCGACGTCCACCCCGGCACAAACAAATGGGGCGGCCTCGTTATGAGTGCCGCCCCAGTTTGGGAGCCCGCCGGGGAGAGGGAGAGGACGGGCCGGAGATTGGTACGTCTGGCTGATATCGTTCAGCGCGACGCGACCTGGCTGTCGCCTTCGAGTTCGGCGACGCCGGCGATCTTCAGCGCGGCGCGGAACTGCTTGGCGGCGGCGCGTTCATTGCCCGCTTCGCACAGCTTCTTGCCGGTCGAGACGAAGCGCTTGGCGCTGGCCTTCTGGCCGGCGTTCGCGCCTTCGGCGGCGGTCGAAGCCTGCTCGGCGAGGCCGGTGCAGCGATAGTCACCCGACTGCGCATAAGCCGGCGAAGTCGAAGCGATCAGGCCGCCGAAAGCAAGCGCCGAACCGGCGACGATGGCGAACGCGGAGGGGAAGCGGCGGAAAGAGGAGAGCTGATAGGCCATGGGAGAGGTTCCTTTCGTTTCGTTGTGCAACCTTTTTAGCTGCGGTTGCGCAAATAGATAATCCTCTATAATCTGCAAGTGCCTTGAAGCAGGATTTAACAATCCCCCATGGGGCGCTCGACGGGATCGAAGCTTTCCTGCGTGTTGCGGAAAGGCGGAGCTTTTCCGCCGCGGCCGCCGATCTCGGCGTTTCCCCCTCGGCCATCAGCCAGACGATCAAGGCGCTCGAAGCGCGCGTCGGCGCGCCTTTGTTCATGCGCACGACGCGCAGCGTCGGCCTGACGCAGGCGGGCGAGATGTTCCACGAACGCGCCGCCCCCGCCTATTCGGGCCTTGCCGACGCCTATGAAGCCGCCCGCAACCTCGGCAACCGCCCGGCGGGCCGGCTCCGCATCAACCTGATGCGCGGTGCGGTCCAACCGCTGTTCGAGCCGATCATCGCGGGCTTCTGCGAATCCTACCCCGAGATCGAGCTCGAAATCTATGCCGAGGACGCGCTCGCCGATCTCAGCGCCGGCGGTTTCGACGCCGGGGTGCGCATGGGCGAATCGCTCGACGCCGACGTGATCGCGGTTCGCCTGACCGGGCCGTTCCGCTTCGTCGCCGTCGCCACCCCGGGTTATCTGGAAAAATATGGCCGTCCAGCGAGCCCCGACGAACTGCGGGGTCACCGCTGCGTGCGCATGCGCATGGGCAGCGGCGCTTTGATGCCATGGACGTTCGAGAAGGGGAATCGCGAGATCGAGGTCGGGGTGACCGGGCCGGTGATCGTCAACGACTACACCGCGATGATGGTCGCGGTGCGCGCCGGGGTCGCGATGGGCATGACCGCCGAGCCGGTGGTCAAGGCGATGATCGCCGCGGGCGAACTCGAACTCGTGCTCGGCGACCATGCCTGCTCGACCTCAGGCCTGTTCCTCTATTATCCCAGCCGCAAACAGGTGATGCCGAAGCTGCGCGCCTTCATCGATTATGTGCGCGATTACCTGCCCGATGACGTTACCGGATAGCGCGGCAGGCCGCCTCGTTCCGACGTGGAAACAAATCCCTTTGCCGCCCGCAGAAAAATTACGCTGGCGAATCCTCCAAAAAGGCGGCAGCGAGTTGTCAACTAAACGGGTTGGGATGACATCATGCTAGATTTTGCGGCCATCGACGTTTCCGCGCTGCTGCCCTTCATCCTTATCGGCTTCGCTGCCCAGCTCGTCGACGGCGCGCTCGGCATGGCCTTCGGCGTCATCTGCAACACCCTGCTCGTCGCAGTGCTCGGCGTACCCCCGGCGGTCGCTTCGGCGCGCATCCATGTCGTCGAGGTGTTTACGACCGGCGTGTCGGGGATCAGCCATCTGCTCCATCGCAACATCGAATGGTCGCTGTTCTGGAAACTGCTCATTCCCGGCGTCATCGGCGGCGTGCTCGGCGCTTATGTCCTCACCTCGTTGCACGCCGATATCGTGAAGCCCTTCGTGCTCGCCTATCTGGTCGCGATCGGCATCTGGCTGCTCGTCCGCGGCCTGCTCTATCCGCCCAAGATCCAGAAGCCGACGGTCATCGCCCCGCTCGGCCTCGTCGGCGGCTTCCTTGATGCCGCGGGCGGCGGTGGCTGGGGACCGGTCGTCACCTCGAACCTGCTCGTCCAGGGCGCCGAACCGCGCAAGGTCGTCGGCACGGTCAACAGCGTCGAATTCTTCCTGACCCTCGCGGTCTCGGCGACCTTCATCTGGAACCTCGGCATCGCCGATATCGCCGGCGCGACGCTCGGCCTGCTGATCGGCGGCGTCCTCGCCGCACCGCTCGGCGCCTTTATGGCCAAGCGCTTCTCGGTCAAGCTGATGCTCACCCTTGTGGGCGTCGTGCTGACCGCGACCAGCGCCTTCGGCCTCTATCGCGCTCTGATGTGATGCGGGGTAACGGCGGGGCTGTCCCTAACGGCCGCCCCCTGTCGCTTCCGGCGGCCCGCGCGCGCTGGTCCCGCCGCCTTGCGCCGCATCGCCCTGCACCGCGGCAGCGCTGCGCACCGGCTTCAGCGTCAGCGTTCCCAGCCGCACCCGCGGGCCGGCCTTGCCCGGTACCGCGCTCAATGCAAAGCCGGGATCGAGCCGCAACGCCGCCGCCGATGCTTTCGCCAGCCGCACCGTATAACGCCCGTAAGCGACGCTTTCGAAAAGGAAATATCCGTCGAATTCGGTGAGGGTCGTTGCGCGCACACGCCCTTCGGCGTCGACAAGCTCGAGGCTCAGCCCCTCGATCGCATTGCCGCCATCACGCATCGCGACGCCCTCGATCTCGCCCGCCGCGGTCATCGGCAAAGCGACGCGCGTCGCGACGCCGGGGCGCGGCGTGACGACGACGCCGGGCAACGCCGGCTGGATATAGGGATCGGGCAAGCTGCCGGCATCGATGCCGATCATCACCGGACGAAACGGTTCGAGCCCGTCGATCGCCGCACGCCCGTCCTTGCCGGTCGCGGCATCGACAAAGGCGGTACCCGCGGTCAGCGGTACGTCGGCCAAGGCGGCTTCGCCCGGCTGGCGGATGCCGTCGCCATTGTCGTCCATCCACACATCGGCGATCACCTGACCGCGACCGCCGAGTTTCTCGCTCGACATCCGCCAGCCGCTACCGCTCACCCTGGGCCCGAAGCTGAAGGCAAGCGACAGCGACGCCGCGACCGAGCCGTCGCTGGCCACTTCGCCAAATCCGGTAAGCTGCAACGCCTTGAAACGGCGCGTATAGCCAATCCCGGCGCGGGCGCGCTCCAGGCCGCGATCATAGCCCAGTTCGGCGCGCCATTCGGCATCGCCCTTCCCCGCCCATTCGGCGATCATCGTCATCCGCGAATCGGCGTTGGCGCCCGACAGCGCAAAGCGCGCCTCGCCGCGCAGGCGGACGCGCCCGATACGGGCATTGGCGAGCAGGCTGGCGGTCAGATTGTCGGGGGGATCGGGTCCGACCGGCACCGTGGTCCGCGTCCAGTCGAGCTGGCCGGTAAAGGTGAGTGCGCGAAAGCTCGCCGAGGCGCGCGCCGACGCTTCGAGGGTCGAAATCCCCGAACGCCGGTCCGTCTTTGCAAGATCGAAGTGGAGCGGCAGCACCGTCCGTCCGAGCTTCACCGACTGGTCGACCGAGATCTGGTACAGGCCGTTGATATTGTTGATGAAACGATCCGACACGAAACCGCCCCAACCGCGCATCGCGTCGGCGCGGACATAGGTTTCGCCGAACCCCGCCAGCCAGCTTGCCCGGACGGCACCGCCGCCATCATCTGCATAGCTTCCCGCGACCTCGAGCAGCGTCGGGCCGATCGAACGGCGCAGCGCGACCTCGCCATAGTTGCGGCGGATGTTTTCGATCATCAGGCTGTGGAAATAGCCGGCAACCGACGTTCGCGTGTCGAGCCCGCGCTCGATCCCCAGCGTGCCGCGCCAGCCGCGCTGCCAGGTCTGTCGCCGGTTGCCGAATTCGATCAGGTCGGCATTTTCCTGCGCGACGCCCGCCCAATACCAGGTCTCGCGCGGCGGGATCGAATCCATGCCCACCTGCACCTGCCGGATTTCGCGCCGGATCTGCCCCTGCGGACCGTAAAGCACGATCTCGAAGCGATTCGCGCCATATTGCAGCGGCACGTCGAGAAATTCGTAGCGCCCGTCGCCATTCGGGCTGGTGAAAGCCAGCAACTGCCCGTTGCGGTATAGTTCGGCGTCCCAGCCCGCCGGCAGATCGCCGCGAAAGCTCGTCTTGTCGAAGCTGTCGGGGCGCTCGACCGGACGGTTGGTCAGCACCGCGCCGCGTCCCGGCGCCGACTGCGCGACCAGCCCCGTCGACAGCAGGCTGACATCGCCGACAGCATAATGGGTGGCTTTGAGCGGTCCGAGCAACTGCCCCGCCGGATCGGTGCGATAAAGCCGCATCCGCAGGCTGTCGGGCACCCCCTGATCATCCGACGACAGCCGCGCGTCGAAGCTCTGCCCCAGCACCTCACCCGCCGCGAAAATCTCATAGCGCGCCTGAACATGATTGCCGCCGCGCTTGTCCGCGACGACGCCGGCCGACGCGACGACATCGACCGAGGGCGTCGCCCACATCTGATACGGCCGCGTCGCCTGCGGCAGGCTGGCAAGGTCGAAGCTCGCCTGCGGACGGATCCCGGCCGCGCGCGCGCGGCGCTCGGCGGCAAGCTGGAACGGCAGCTTTTCCTTCGCGTCGATACGCAGCACCGCGTTCGACAAGTCGGCCGCGATCGGCACGCCCAGCCATTTGCCAAGGCTGTCCAAATCGACGCACCAGCCCGCGGGCGTGTCGCGGATCGTCGTCGCGGCGAGCTCCATGCTGACGCTGCCGACCCGCACCTCGCCCGTTTCGCGGTCGATGGTCAGGCTGCGCCGCTCGTCGAACACCCAGCCGGTTGCGCGGCGCAACTTCTTGTCGACGCGCACCGCGAGGTCGAGCGCGAGCACCATGTCGGCGAGGTCGACGCACACCCCCTGCGGCGTCTGGTAGCCGCGCACCCCGTCGCCGAGCCGGTACTGGCCCGAACGAAGGTCGAACAGCCAGCTATCGTCCTCGTTCGGCGCCCAGCCGTCAGCCCCGACCGCAACCGGCGCCTTGTCAAAGGCATGCGCGCCGGAAGGGACGAGCCCGACCAGCGCCAGCCCGGCGGCGAGCGCCGGAAAATATCGGGACAGGGCGGCGCGGATCATGGCTGCGCCCGCAGTTCGGCCTTGCCCGGCCTATTTCACCACCCTGTCGGCCTGATCGATCATTCCCCCGCCGATCTCACGATCCTCGCTGTAGCGGATATGCACCGGGCCCTTGAGCTTCGCCGCGAGTTCGGGGGGGACGCGCAGCGACACCTTGCGCGCGCGGACCTCGGGATAGACCGCGATGCCGCGCGCGAGGAGCAGCGGCTCGGGCAACCCCGGCCGCGTTACCTCGATATCGCCATAGACCGAGCGGCTGCCCGTGCGCGTCAGGTCGAAATTAAATGCCGGGCCGTCGCCGCCTTCGCTGACCCACGCGTCGCCGATCACCGCCTCGGCGCCAAGGTCGCCGACGCGAACGATCACCGGGATGGTGATGCCATAGATCGGGGTCAGCGCGATCGAGACGCCCTCGCCCGACGGCTTTGCCGCATCCGGCACCACCGCCGGCGCCGCATCGGGCACGGCGCGGAAGAGCATGTGCGCGCGATATTCGCCCGCCGGCGTGCCCTCGGGCACTCGCACCCCGACGCGGATCACCTGCGGCTGGTTGGGCAGCAGCGAAACGCGCCGCGGGCTGAAGGCGATCATCGCCAGCGCCGCCTTTTCGGCATCGGTTGCATCCTCCTCGGCAATCTCGTCGAGCCCGCCCGCCGCGGTCATCCGCTTGATCTCAAGGCTGATGCGATAGGTCGCGGCCTCGGCACCGATATTGTTGAGCACGACCTCGGTCCCGAGCGACCCGTCGAGGACGAGGCGCGTCGGCGCGACGAGAAGATCACCCGAAGCTGCAGCAGGAGAAGAAAACGCGGCGCTGCACGCAGCCGCGAAAGACAGGCCGAAGCCCTTCAGAAAGCGCATCATTCACGATCCCCACAATCGTTGTCCGGCGCAGTCCCCACCGCACCGTTGGTCCGCCTCCTGCCTGCAGCAACATGGTTGATATTTTGCTAACCACGCGCCCCGTATCCGCGCCGCACGCACGAAAAGGGCCGCCGGACCCGCGTCCGGCGACCCTTTGTCATCCGGCGAAGCGCGCTTCGCCGTCCCCCCAAAAGTAATAGCTTACTGGTAGTTGGCGGTGACGTTGAACGTCCCCGAATAGTCGCCCGACGCCTGATTGGCACCGACGCTCAGCGTGCCGCCGACCTGGAAGCTGCCGCCGGTCGCGCCGAGCGTCACGCTCGTCGCCGAATAGCTGAGCGTCGAGCTCATCGTGCCGCCGAGCGAGCCGTTGAGCGTCACCGACGAATCGCCGCCGACAAGCACCACCGCACCATTGGTACCGGCGATGTTGAAATTGGCCGCCGTCGTCGTGCCGGTGCAGGTCAGACCCGCGCCGCAGGTCGCCGCGCCGGCGGTCGACACCGCAACAGTCGAAGCGGTCGCGCCGCTGATGATCGTCGCAAACTGCAAGTCGCTGGTGTTGGTGAGCGTGATCTGGCGCAGGATCTTGGCCTTCGCCGTACCCGTGGCCGTCGCCGCCTGCGCCGCCGAGGCGTTCATGGCGAGAGCAGCAATCGCGGCACCCAGAAGGGCGCGCTTCATTCCAAAGTTGCGCATATGATTTGGTCCCTTGAACTCGATAAACCCACAATCGAATGGAAATCCCACCCCATTCACGGGCCTCTCTAACGGCGACCGGTTCAGCTTTTGCCAGCAAGCATGGTTAACAGCGCGATAAGGATTGGCGCACAATTTCGACAATAAGGCAAGTAATTCAATATCTTATGCCATATTTAGCCACGATATACCGCGAGCGCGCCTGGCGCTGACGGCCCACGCTGGCACAAATCGGACCGCCGGCAGACGTTCGCGCAAGCGTCAGATCGATTCGCCCGAAAGCCGCTGGCAGATCATGTCCAGCTGGTCGAGCGAAGCGAATTTCAGCGTCAGCGCGCCCTTGCCGTCGCCGGCATATTGAATCGCGACGCCGATGCCGAGCAGCTCGGACAGATGGCGTTCGACCGCGACGATGTCGGGGTCGCGCCCGCCGGCGCCGTCGATGCTCTTATATTCGAGCGGCGCTTTGCGGCCGCCGCCCTTCTCCGCCCGGACCAGCGCCTCGACCGCGCGCACCGACAGGCCGTCCTTGACGACCTTGCGTGCAATCTCCTCGGCCGCTGTGGCGCCGATCAGCGCGCGTGCATGGCCCATCGCCAGCGACCCGTCGCCGACAAGATCCTGCACGCCCTTCGGCAGATCGAGCAGGCGCATCAGGTTCGCGACATGGCTGCGCGACTTGCCGACCAGCTTGGCCAGCGCTTCCTGGCTGTGCCCGAAATCCTCGATCAGGCGGCGATAGGCGGTCGCCTCTTCGATCGCGTTGAGGTCCTGCCGCTGGATATTCTCGACCAGCGCGATCTCATAGGTCGCAGCGTCGTCGAGCTCGCGCACGAGCGCGGGAATCTGGTGCAGTCCGGCGCGCTGCGCCGCGCGCCAGCGCCGTTCGCCGGCGACGAGCTGATATCCCTGACCATCCGGCGCGGCGCGCACGATGATCGGTTGCAACAAGCCGCGCGCGCCGATCGAATCGGCGAGTTCGGCGATCGCCGCCTCGTCGAAATGGCGTCGCGGCTGGCCGGGCAGCGGGCGAATCGATCCGACCGCGATATGCTGGACTGCGTCGCCAGCAGCGGGTGCCGGTTTGGCGGCACCCGGGCTCGCCAGCACCGGCGCCTCGACCGCCGCGTCGCCGAACAGTGCGTTGAGCCCGCGCCCCAGCCCCGAGGGCCGCTTGCGCACCGGCGCCGCACCCCTTTCAATTTCGTCATTATTATCAGTCATTTACGCCGCCTTGCGAATATTCGGCAGGCGGTCGATCAATTCGCGCGCCAGCGCAATATACGCCGCCGATCCAGTGCAACGATGATCGTAGATCAGCGCCGGCAAGCCATGGCTCGGGGCTTCGGACAGGCGGACATTGCGCGGAATCACCGTTTCGAACACGACGGGGCCCAACACCTCGCGAACATCGTCGGACACTTGGTCGGTCAGCCGGTTGCGCCGGTCGAACATGGTGAGCGCGACGCCGAGGATCGATAATTTCTGGTTGAAACGGACGTGGACGCGTTCGACGGTTGTCAGCAGCTGGCTCAATCCCTCGAGCGCGAAAAATTCGCATTGCAACGGCACGATCAACGATTCGGCGGCGATCAGCGCATTGAGCGTCAGCATACCGAGCGACGGCGGGCAGTCGATCAGGCAAATGTCCCATTGCCCCGCCTCGGCGCCCGACAATGCCTGCTGCAGCCGGTGCAGGCGATCGCCATATTCGATCAGCTCGATCTCGGCGCCCGACAGATCGACCGTCGCCGGGACGATATAGAGCCGCGGCACCGCTGTTGGGATAGCGCATTCGGCGAGCGTCGCGTCGCCGCGCAGCAGCTCGTAGCTCGAACAGTCGCGCTGCGACTGCTTGATCCCGAGCCCGGTCGAGGCATTGCCCTGCGGGTCGAGGTCGATGATCAGCGTCCGCCAACCGGTTGCCGCCAGCGCGGTGGCGAGATTGATCGCGGTCGTCGTCTTGCCGACCCCGCCCTTCTGGTTCGCCACGGCAATGCGGATCATCGCTTTCCTCGCTGGTTTGCCGCGACATTTCCTTGCCCGACCAAAATCCGGCTTTCGGCGTCGGTGCGGCTTTGTTCCACGTGAAACAGACTCTGCCATGCTTCCGGTAACAACGCCAGTTCCTTAACCGCGTTTCGGCCTTTTGGCAGCAGCCAACGCGTCGATTCGGTGGAAAAACGCGCGGATAGGTCGATCAGTCGGCCGAGCGGTGCGAACGCGCGGGCGCTGATCGTTGCTGCGGGTAGCGTTTCGACCCGCTCGAGCGGTGCTTCAACGACCTCGACGTGACGGAGATCAAGATCCGCCGCAGCCGCGCGCAGAAAATCGCACCGCCGCTTGCGCGATTCGACGAGCATCATCGGACGCTCGCTCAGAATCGCGACCACCAGTCCGGGTAGCCCTGGCCCGCTACCGAGGTCGATCCAGAGCCCGCCGCCTTCGCGTTCGTCGAGAGCGAGCAACTGTGCACTGTCAGCAATATGGCGCACCCACAGCATCGGCACCGTCGACGCAGCGATCAGATTCTGTCGGGCATTTTCGGCCACGAGAAGGGCTGCGAAGCGATCGAGCCGGGCCAACTCCGTCTCCGTGGGAGCGAAACGGGCGCCGATCCAGGCGCGTGCAGCGTCCTCATTCTCCAGAAGCATCGTCGTTCCGGCGTCGCTCACGCCGCGCGCCGCCGGCTATGCACCATGATCGCCGTCAATGCCGCCGGGGTCACGCCGTCGATACGCGACGCCTGGCCCAATGTTTCGGGGCGCGCCCTCGACAGACGCTCGACCATCTCGCGCGACAATCCGCCGATCGTGCCATAATCGAGCGATGCGTCGAGCATGATCGCCTCGTTCGCCGCGAGCGCGCGCAGCTCGGCATCCTGCCGCGCGATATAGGGGGCGTAATGCGCGTCCTCGGCGACCTCCGAAAGAATGGCCTCACCGATCGACGCCAGCTTGGACGCAAGCTGTGCCAGCGTTGCCATCGTCACCCCGGGGTATCGCAGCAGGTCGATCCGCTTGCGCGCGATTCCGTCGCCAGGCAGCGCCAGTCCGATCGCGGCATAATCGGCGGTCGCGACGGGCGCGTCGAGCAGCGCTTCAGCGTCCGCTCGCGCCGCCATGCGCGCCGCGAACAACGTGGCAGTCGCGGGCCGCACCAATCCCAGCTCGATCCCCTTCGGCGTCAATCGGGTCGTGGCGTTGTCGGCGCGCAGTCGCAAGCGATATTCGGCGCGCGCGGTGAGCATGCGATAGGGTTCGGTCACCCCTTGCAGGACAAGATCATCGACCATCACCCCGATATAGGATTCGGACCGGTCGAGAATCATCGGCGCCCGCCCCTGCACGGCGAGCGCCGCATTCGCCCCGGCGATCAGGCCCTGCGCCGCCGCCTCTTCATATCCGGTCGTGCCGTTGATCTGCCCCGCGCACCAGAGCCCCGAGACCGCGCGGACCTGCAAGGTCCGGTCGAGCGCGCGCGGGTCGATATGATCATATTCGACGGCATAGCCCGGAACGACCATCTCGACCGTTTCGAGCCCCTCCATCGTCCGCAGCATCGCGAGCTGGACGTCGGCGGGAAGCGAGGTCGAAATACCGTTCGGATAGACCAGATGCGTGTCGAGCCCCTCGGGTTCGAGAAACACCTGATGCCCGTCGCGATCGGCGAAACGGTGGATCTTGTCCTCGATCGACGGGCAATAGCGCGGACCCGCCGCACCGATCGCGCCGGTGAAGAGCGGCGAGCGGTCGAGATTGTCGGCGATGATACGGTGCGATTCGGCATTCGTCCGCGTGATCGCACAGAAGATTTGTGGCACCGTCCGCTCGCTGTTCCACGTGGAACAGGTCCAGCCCGCACCCTCGGCGCTGTCCGAAGGCTGTTCGGCGAGCCTTGCCCAGTCGATCGTCCGCGCGTCGAGCCGCGGCGGCGTCCCCGTCTTGAGCCGCGCCATCGGAAGATTTGCGCTGCGCAACTGTTCGGCGAGCCGATGGGCGCCGGCCTCGCCGATGCGGCCGCCTTCCATTCGATCTTCGCCGCGGAACAACCGCCCGCCGAGAAAGGTTCCGGTCGCGAGCACGACCGCCGGCGCGTCCAGCGCCGTCCCGTCGCCAAGGTCGAGACCTTCGACCCGCGCGCCGTCGGCCGACAGGCGAAGTGCCGCCGCCTCGCCCGCGACGACGGTTATGCCACCCTCGGCGGCGAGCAGCGCCTGGATCGCCTCGCGATAGAGTTTGCGGTCGGCCTGAATGCGCGGCCCTTGCACCGCCGCGCCCTTCGACGCGTTGAGCATCCGGTAATGGATCGCGGCGCTGTCGGCGGCGCGTGCCATCCAGCCGTCCAGCGCATCGACCTCGCGCATCAGATGGCCTTTGCCGAGCCCCCCGATCGCCGGGTTGCACGACATTGTCCCGATCAGGGCGGGGTCGAAACTGACCAGCGCGACGCGCGCGCCAAGCCGCGCCGCGGCGGCGGCGGCCTCGGTTCCGGCGTGCCCACCGCCGACGACGATGACATCGAAAGTTGCGCGATCCTGCATGATTGCGGCGCCTTTACCGCAAAGCGCGACGCAAATCCACCGCGCTGCGACCGATGCGATGTTTCACGTGGAACATCATTTCCCGATGCAGAAACGCCCAAACAGGGCGTCGAGCATGTCCTCGACCCCGGCGCGCCCGGTGATGCGGTCGAGCGCCGCGCCGGCGAGCCGCAGCCGTTCGGCGAGCAGGATCAGATCGCTCGCCTCGCGCGACCCCCGCACGATTGTCAGCCAGTCCCTTGCTTCGGCGAGCGCGACGCGCTGGCGCTGGCGCAGCGCGGCTTCGCCTTCGCGCGGCAGCAGGGTGCGGGCGATATCGACGATCCGCCGGTGCAGGCCGTCCATCCCCGTCCCCGTCGCCGCCGACAGCGTCAGGTCGCAGCGCGCCGCGGCCGCTTCAGCTTCGGCATCGCCCTGCCAGCGGTCGGCTTGCGCCGCGATTCGAATGGCGCGCGGATGGTCGGGCATATTCTCCGGAGGACCGAGCCACAGAAGGATATCCGCCGCCTCCACCGCCGCCTTCGCGCGATCGATACCGATCGCCTCGATCGCATCGGCACCTTCGGCGCGCAGCCCCGCCGTGTCCGAAAAGCGCATCGCGATTCCGTCGAGCGCCAGCGGGGTTTCGATGACGTCGCGCGTCGTTCCTTCGATGGGCGACACGATCGCCAGCTCGCGCTGCGCCAAAGCGTTGATCAAGGTCGATTTTCCCGCATTCGGCGGCCCTGCGATCACGACCGACAACCCCTCGGCAATCACCTCCGCCGCCGGCCGCGCCAGCCACGCGCCGAGTTCCGCCGCCAGTGCGCCCATCCCGGAAATCAACCCTTGCGCCACGACCTCACCGACCTCGACATCATCCTCGTCGGCAAAATTGAGTTCGGCCTCTGCCGCCGCCATCAATCCCAGCAATTGCTCCTGCCAGCCCGCAACCGCGCGCGACACATGGCCGTTCGCGAGGCTGAGCGCCTGGACTCGCTGGCTTTCGGTCTCGGCCGCAAGCAGATCCGCGAGCCCTTCGGCTTCAGCAAGATCGATCCGCCCATTGAAGAAGGCGCGCCGCGTGAATTCGCCGGCCTCCGCGCGGCGCAATCCCGGGATCGCGGCCAGCGCTGTTTCGACCGCCGCGACCACCGCGCGGCCACCGTGTAGATGAAGCTCCGCCAGATCCTCCCCCGTCGCCGTCGCGGGGCCGGGGAACCACAATATCAGCGCTCGATCGAGGGCATCGCCATCGCTATCGCGAAGTTCGGCCAGAACCGCCCGGCGGGGGGTAGGCAGCCGCCCCGCAAGTAATTTCAACGCCGCTCCGGCCGCGCTACCGCTAACGCGCACGACCGCAATCGCCGCCGGCGGAACCCCGCTCGACAGCGCAAATATCGTATCATTTTCAATATCTTCGATCAGCTCTTCCGGCTCCGCGCCGGCTTGTCGGCATCATCATCCTTGTCGGCGGACTTCCCGGCCCCGCCCATCAGCCCGCCACCGAACTGCCCGAGCAACGACTGGACGAGCCCGAGCCCGCTTTCGCCCATCGGCACCCAGCTCTTAACCATCGTCTGGACCATGTCGGGGGTGATCCCCTTGGCCATCAACTCCTTGACCCGGCTCAGATAAATATCGTGCAGCGGCTCGAGGTCGGGAAGGCCGACCAGCCGCCGCGCCTCTTCGGGGGTGCAATCGATCTCGATATTGAACTTCATCGCCTGTCTCCACCCCGAAATGCCGGTTAGCCGCTTGAGCCCTGCTCCGCGCGCCGCTAGCTTCGCGCTTTCACCGCCAAGAAGCAAGAGTCAGGAGAGCTCCCCATGTCAGACACGCCCGCGACGAACACCACCATCCCCGCGCTCGACGGCGAGGGCGATATCCCGGCCTATGTCGCGCGTCCCGATGCGGACAGCTCGCGTGCGATCATCGTCATTCCCGAGATTTTCGGCGTCAACGCCGGCATCCGCAAGAAGTGCGACGACTGGGCGGCCGAAGGCTATCTGGCGATCGCGCCCGACATCTTCTGGCGCTTCGCACCCGGGGTCGAGCTCAACCCCGATATCGAGGCCGAATTGCAGGAAGCCTTCGGCTATTTCGGCCAATATGATGCCGACGACGGCGTGAAGGATATCGAAGCGGCGATCCGCTGGCTTCACGGTCAGGGCGCAACGAAGGTCGGCTGCGTCGGTTTCTGCCTCGGCGGGCGGCTTGCCTATATGGCCGCGGCACGCACCGATGTTCACGCGTCGGTCGGCTATTATGGCGTCATGATCGACCAGATGCTGAACGAGAGCCACGCGATCGCGCATCCGCTGATGCTCCACATCCCGACCGAAGACCATCTGGTCGATCACGATGCGCAGAAGCGGATTCACGCGGGTCTCGATCCGCATCCGAAGGTGACGATCCACGATTATCAGGGTCTCGACCACGGTTTTGCCGCGACGATGGGTAATCGTCGCAACGAAGCGGGAGCACAGCTCGCCGACGGCCGTACTCGCGCCTTTTTCGCCGAGAATCTCGCATGAGCGCGCAGACGGGTCTCGCTGCCTGGCATGACTATATGGCGGGCGGCGGCGACCCGCAGGCGCTGAAAGACCTGCTCGCCGAGGATGCGGTGTTCCACTCGCCCGTGGTCCACACGCCGCAGGTCGGGCGCGACAAAGTGTTCGCCTATCTGCACGCGGCGAGCCATGTGCTCGGCGGCGAGAATTTCCGCTATCTCCGCGAAATTGTCGACGGCAATCAGGCGATGCTCGAATTCGCCAGCGAGCTCGACGGTATCCAGATCAACGGCGTCGATATCATCCTTTGGAACGGCGAAGGAAAAATAAGCGATTTCAAGGTGATGGTTCGCCCGCTCAAGGCGATCAACAAGGTGTGGGAAAAGATGGCGGCGATGCTTGCGGCGCAGGCCGGCTAAAGCGATCCCGTGCTGCGCTGGGCCGCCTTTCCCGTCCTGATCGCCGCAGCGGCGATCGCGGGCTCGTGGGGTCCGGCGCGCTGGACGCTGCTGCTGTGGATCCCGCTGCTGCTCGTCGCATTCTATGATGCGGTGCAGCGCCGGCATTCGCTGCGCCGCAACTTCCCCCTGATTGCGCGCATCCGCTGGCTGTTCGAAGCGCTCCGGCCGTTCCTTTACGCCTATGTCGTCGAAAGTCCGCTCGAGGGCCGGCCGTTCGCGCGCAGCGAGCGCGACCTCATTTACGCCCGCGCCAAGGGCGATCTCGATGCGCATCCGTTCGGCACCGAACTCGACGTCTATTCGGACGAATATGAGTGGATGAGCCACAGCATCGACCCGGCGATGGAAAGCGACCGCACGCAGCGCGTCGCGGTCGGCGGGTCGCAATGCACCCGACCCTATGCGGCCGCCCTGCTCAACATTTCGGCGATGAGCTTCGGGTCGCTGGGCGCGAAAGCCATCGAGGCGCTCAACCTCGGCGCAAAACTCGGCGATTTCTATCACGATACCGGCGAAGGCGGGCTCAGCCCCTATCATCGCCTGCACGGCGGCGACATCGTCTGGGAGCTGGGGAGCGGCTATTTCGGCTGCCGCGACGATGCCGGGCACTTCGACCCGGTGCGTTTCCGGGACGTCGCGCAGGGCGATCAAGTCAGGATGATCGAGATCAAGCTGAGCCAGGGCGCCAAGCCCGGCCACGGCGGCGTGCTGCCCGGACCCAAGGTGAGTGCCGAGATCGCCGCGACGCGCGGCGTGATCGAAGGCCATGACTGCATCTCGCCCGCCGCGCATTCGGCCTTTGCGACGCCGGTCGAACTGGTCGAATGGGCCGCACGGCTGCGCGAACTGTCGGGCGGCAAGCCGGTCGGCATCAAATTGTGCGTCGGCCAGCCGCACGAGATTTATGCCGTCATGAAGGCGATGATCGAAACCGGCATCCGGCTCGACTATATCGTCGTCGACGGCGCCGAGGGCGGGACGGGCGCTGCGCCGGTCGAATTTTCGAACAGTCTCGGCATGCCCTTGCGCGAGGGGCTGATCTTCGTGCGCAACGCGCTCGTCGGCTGCGGGCTCAAGGAAGAGGTGCGGCTCGCCGCTTCGGGCAAGGTCCATTCGGGCGCCGGTCTCGCCGTCAATTGCGCGCTCGGCGCCGACTGGTCGAACGCGGCGCGCGCCTTCATGTTCTCGCTCGGCTGCGTCCAGTCGCTGAAATGCCATACCGACAAATGCCCGACCGGCGTCGCAACGCAGGATCCGGGCCGGCAGCGTGGGCTGGTGGTGGAGGACAAGGCCGACCGGGTCCGCCGCTTCCAAGCCGCGACGGTATCGGCGCTATGGGACATTACCGCGGCGATGGGGCTCGACACGCCTTGGCAGATCCAGCCGCATCACCTGAGCGAACGGCTCAACTCGGCGCGATCGGATTCGATCGACCGCATCTATAATTTCTATCCGCGCGGCGTGCTGCTTGACGATCCAAATTCGGTGCGCAGCGCTCGCTACTGGAAGATGGCGCGCGCCGGCAGCTTCCGGGCGGCGCTCTAGATCAGGCTGAGCTCGGCGAGCTCGCGGTAGAGTTCGGGCGGCAGGTCGGAAAGTCCATCCCCCACATCGACCCCTTTTGGCGCATCGCTGTCGGCGAGATAGCGCCAGCCTTGATGCGCCCGTTTCGGCTGCGGATGGATACGCTGGAGATCGGCGACGCAAACGATATCGACCCGTCCATCGCTGCGGTCCTCGAAACGCAAGATCGTGACGCGCGCGACCAGCGTATGTTTGACGATGAAATGCAGCTTGCCGCCGATCAGCTCGTCGGCGCGCTTGGGTTTGAAGCGCGTTGCAAAACGGATCTCGCCGTCTTGCGCATAGGTGGCGATCCGCGCTTGCAACGCAGGATAGTCGGCACAGCCGACAGCAACGCGGGTCATGTGAAGCCGGGACACGATTGTCACATGGGTAGCCGGCAAGAAAAAAGCCAGCCCCTCGCGGAGCCGGCTCTTTCATTTCAGGCTGAAGACGATCAACCGAACAGGGTTCCGATCCCGACGCCAGGATCGACCCAGCCTTCGTAGATCATCTTGACCGCGACATAGAGGATCACCGCAAGGCCGATGTAGGCGATCCAGCGGTACCGCTCGATATATTTGGCGATGATGTTCGCCGCGACGCCCATCAGGGCAACGGCAACGATCAGGCCGACGATCATGATGCCGGGGTGGTCGCGTGCCGCGCCGGCGACCGCGAGCACATTGTCGAGGCTCATGCTGACGTCGGCGACGGCGACCGCCCAGGCGGCGGCAGCAAAGCTCTTGGCCGGCTTGAGGCCCGAATGTTCGTCGCCTTCGACCTCGGGCGAACCCGCCGAGTGCGCGCCTTCGCGCAGTTCGCGCCACATCTTCCACGCCACCCAGACGAGCAGTAGGCCCCCGACGAAGATCAGACCGACGATGCCCATCAGTTGCTGGACGACCAGCGCGAACGCCACCCGCAGCACCAATGCTGCGAGCACACCGATGACGATAACCTTGCGCCGCTGGTCGGCGGGCAATCCCGCAGCCAGTGCGCCGACGACGATCGCATTGTCGCCCGCCAGCACGATGTCGATCATCAGCACCTGCAGAAAAGCCGACATCGCCGCTGGCGATCCGATATTGCTGAAATCATTGACGATATGCTGCCAGATTTCGGCAGGCGAACCGAAGCTCGGCGCGGCGGAAGCCGCTTGGGTCAAAAATTCCAATATCACAGCGGATCTCCGAAATAGCCGATCTCTGGCATAGGGTCATAAAAGTGATGCAGCAATGCCCGCCACTGCCGGTAGCGATCCGATTGCCGGAAGCCGTCACGATGATCTTCGACCGACCGCCACCTCACCAGCAGCAGATAGACCTGTCCGGTCGTCACCGGGCGACGGATTTCAAGCGAGATAAAGCCCGGCGACGCTTCGATCAGCGGCCGCGCCTCGGCCATCGCCGCCTCGAACCCGGCTTCGCATCCGGCGCGAACCGGAAGCAATGCGTGTTCGAGAACGGCCACCAAGCAGGCTTACTGGTTCATGCTGTCGAAGAAATCCTCGTTGGTCTTCGAATCCTTGATCTTGTCGAGCAGGAATTCCATCGCGTCGACGGTGCCCATCTGCATGAGGATGCGGCGCAGCACCCACATTTTCGACAGCTTGTCCTTCTCGACGAGCAGCTCTTCCTTGCGGGTGCCCGACTTGCCGACGTCGAGCGACGGGAAGATGCGCTTGTCGGCGACCTTGCGGTCGAGGACGATTTCCGAGTTACCGGTGCCCTTGAATTCTTCGAAGATGACCTCGTCCATGCGGCTGCCGGTGTCGATCAGCGCGGTCGCGATGATCGAGAGCGAACCGCCTTCCTCAATGTTGCGCGCGGCGCCGAAGAAGCGCTTGGGACGCTGCAGCGCGTTGGCATCGACGCCGCCGGTCAGCACCTTGCCCGACGAGGGAACGACGGTGTTGTAGGCGCGGCCGAGGCGGGTGATCGAATCGAGCAGGATGACGACATCCTTCTTGTGCTCGACGAGGCGCTTCGCCTTTTCGATCACCATTTCGGCGACTTGGACGTGGCGCGTCGCGGGTTCGTCGAAAGTCGAAGAGACGACTTCGCCGTTCACGCTGCGCTGCATGTCGGTGACTTCCTCGGGACGTTCGTCCACGAGGAGGACGATGAGATAGACCTCGGGATGATTGTCGGTGATCGCCTTGGCGATATTCTGCAGCAGCACCGTCTTACCGGTGCGCGGCGGCGCGACGATCAGCGCGCGCTGGCCCTTGCCCTGCGGGCTGACGAGATCGATGACACGCGCCGACTTGTCCTTGACCGTCGGGTCGACGGTGTCGAGCGACAGCTTCTGGTTCGGATAGAGCGGGGTGAGATTGTCGAAATTGACGCGGTGGCGGACCGCTTCGGGGTCGTCGAAATTGACCTTGATCAATTTGGTCAGCGCGAAATAGCGCTCGCCGTCGCGCGGGGCGCGAATCTCGCCTTCGACCGTGTCGCCGGTGCGCAGGCCATATTTGCGAACCTGGTTCGGCGAGACATAAATGTCGTCGGGGCCCGCGAGATAA
The DNA here is from genome assembly GCF_001307295.1 of Sphingopyxis macrogoltabida. Taxonomy (NCBI): domain Bacteria; kingdom Pseudomonadati; phylum Pseudomonadota; class Alphaproteobacteria; order Sphingomonadales; family Sphingopyxidaceae; genus Sphingopyxis; species Sphingopyxis macrogoltabida. The sequence goes on from NZ_CP012700.1 coordinate 4,375,700, forward strand.
TTGGCGTCCGACGAGCGCAGGAAACCGAACGAGTCCGGGAGGACCTCGATCGTGCCCGACCCGATGATTTCCTCGCCCTCTTCGGCGAGTTCTTTCAGGATCGAGAACATCAGGTCCTGCTTGCGCAGCGTCGATGCGCCCTCGACGCCCAGTTCTTCCGCCATTTCGACGAGCTGGGCGGGCGCTTTGGTTTTGAGTTCTTTAAGATGCATTGGATGGATTCCAGATAGGTATTCGGGAGAAAATCAGACGTAATCTTTTTTGCACCGCTGGGGTGCCTATCCGGCCGTGGGACGACCGTTTCGATAGCATCGGCGCGGCAAGCGCGCCGCCCGCATGGAACGGGGTTGAATCGCCCCTATAACCGGCCCGGGTTCAAGTCAATCGGGCTGAGCCGGGGCGAATATCGGTCAGGGACGCACGACGACGAGGATGACGATGATCGCCGCGGCAACGCCGGGCACTTCGTTGAGCATCCTCAATTGCTTCTCGGTCAGCGGCCGCTCGCCCTTTTTCAATTTCTTGAAATAGCCGATCATCCAGCCGTGATAGCCCGACAGGGCGATCACGAGCAGCAGCTTGGCGATGAACCAGCCCTCACGCCAGTAATTGCCGTTGAACGCGAGCAGCAATCCGAGGATCCAGACGATCACCAGCGACGGGCCGAGGATGATCCGCCGCAGCCGGTCCTCGCGCTCGATCCACTTCTTGTCCTCGTCGGAGCCGACCGGCGCCTGATGATGATAGACGAAGAAGCGCGGCATCATGAACAGGCCGGCCATCAGAAAGATCACGAAAATGATATGCGCGGCTTTGACCCAAAGCATCGTCGCCCCCAGAAAGCCTGCCAGTTCCATAGATTATCCGCCGCGAACGCGTTTGATCAGATGTTCGACATGGGCGATCGGCGTGTCGGGCACGATGCCATGGCCGAGATTGAAGATATGGGGACGATCGGGGAAGGCCGCAAGGATGCGGTCGATCGCGCTATCGAGCGCCGCACCGCCCGCGACGAGCGCCAGCGGGTCGAGGTTGCCCTGCACCGGCAGATGGGACGGCAAGGCGGCATCGGCCCAGTCCGGATCGACGGTTTCGTCGAGGCCCACCGCATCGACCCCGGTCTCGCGCGCATAGGCGGCGAGTTTGCCGCCGGCGCCCTTCGGAAAACCGATCACCGGCGTATCGGGATGCAGCGCCTTGAGGCGGCGGACGATCTCGGAATTGGGTGCGATCACCCAGCGCTCATATTGCGCCGGCGACAGGCTGCCTGCCCAGCTGTCGAACAATTGCACCGCATCGACGCCATTCTCGATCTGTCCTGAAAGATAGGTGACCGACAAATCGACGATCGCATCGACGATCGCTTGAAACGCTTCGGGATCGCCGAACGCCATGCGCCGCGCTGCCGCCTGATCCTTCGACCCCTGCCCCGCCACCATATAGGTCGCGACCGTCCAGGGGCTTCCTGCGAAGCCCAGGAAGGTCGTCTCGGGCGGCAGCGCGGCCGCAACGCGGGCCACAGTGGCATAGACGGGGTCAAGCCGCCCGGGTGCCGCCGCAAGCGACGTCAGGGCGCTGTCGACAAGCGGCGGCGCGAGCCGCGGCCCCTCGCCGGCCTCGAACCACAAATTCTGGCCGAGCGCATGCGGAATGACGAGAATGTCAGAAAAGAGGATCGACCCGTCGAAACCGAAGCGGCGGATCGGCTGCAACGTCACTTCGGCCGCCGCCTCGGGGTCGTAGCAGAGCTCGAGGAAGCCGCCCTTGGTTTCGCGAAGGGCGCGATATTCGGGAAGGTAGCGTCCGGCCTGACGCATCAGCCACAGGGGCGGACGCTCCTGCCGCGTCCCGCGCAGCACTGCCAGCAAGCTCTTCGGTGACGCCTTCACGCGGCCCCTCTTTCTCTCTTCATATATATTTTAATATAATTGTGGTGGTTTGTAGGTCGGCGGACAACGCGGCTTTAGGCGGGGGCGTCCCTTTTGCCAACAGCTTGACTCTGCCCTTCATGGGTAACGTTACGGAGTCGCCGGCCGCTATCCTCCTAATTCACAGCCTGTGGGTAAGAGTCGTCGCTTGTGGATAAGCGACAGAGCGGAATCGACAAGGCGGGGGATGAATCCCGGCTGCCCAATTCATCCCTGCGCTTATACCGAAACTTATCCACAGGGGGATATTCGTCGTTGCAGACCCGATCCGGGATTGCCTTTTTCCGCGGATTCCCGCCATGGTGGCGCGATGGGCCGACTTCATCTGCACCTCATATCCGATTCCACGGGCGAGACGCTCGAAAATATCGCCAAGGCAGCGATCGCGCAGTTCGACGATGTCGAGGTGGTGCGGCATTTCTGGCCGATGGTGCGCTCGGAATCGCATCTCGACCGGATCATGGCCGAAGTGCAGGCCAGCCCGGGGATGATCCTCTTCACGCTTGTCAACGGTGAGCTGCGGGTCAGCCTCGAACGCCGCGCTAGCGCACTTAACCTGCCGACCGTCGCCGCGCTCGATGCGGTGACCGACGCCTTGTCGCGGATGCTCGGGCAGGAAGCGAAAGCGCGCCCCGGACGCCAGCATGCGCTCGACGCCGCCTATTTCGCGCGCGTCGAGGCCATTCAATTTACCGTTGCGCATGACGACGGCATCGGCTGGGAGAATTGGGAGCAGGCCGACATCGTCCTTGCCGGGGTCTCGCGCACCTCGAAGACGCCGACGAGCATCTATCTCGCCAACCGCGGATACAAGACCGCGAATATCCCGATCGTCCCCGAATCGCCGCCGCCGCAAGCGCTCTATCACCTCAAGCGGCCGATGGTCGTCGGGCTGACGACCGGACTCGACCGGCTGGTGCAGGTGCGCCGCAACCGGCTGCTCTCGCTCAATCAGGCGCCCGAGACGAGCTATGTCGACGACGAGCGGGTCAAGGCCGAACTCGCTTACGCACGGCGGATGTTCGCCGATAATGGCTGGCCAGTGATCGACGTGACGCGCCGCTCGATCGAGGAGACGGCGGCCGCGGTGATCAAGCTGGTCGAAGATCGCGGCGCCGCATGACGCAGCTTCTTCTCGCCTCGCAAAGCAGCGGCCGCGCCGCGATGCTCCGCGCCGCCGGGCTCGACTTCGAAACCACCGCGGCGCATGTCGACGAGGAAGCGCTCACTGCATCGTTGCTCGCGTCCGGCCAGACGCCGCGCAACATCGCCGACGCGCTTGCTGAGGCAAAGGCGGTCAAGATCTCGTCGCGCCTCCCCGGGGTGACCGTGATCGGGGCCGATTCGACCCTCGCGCTCGACGACGGTGCGATGCTGACCAAGCCCGAGAGCCCCGAAGACGCCGCTGATCACCTCCGTAGCATGGCGGGTGCGCGTCACCGGCTGTTCAGCGCCGCGGTTGCTGCACGCGACGGGACGCCGGTGTGGCGGGCGATCGGCGAAGCGAAGCTGTGGATGCGCCCCTTGTCCGATGCCTTCATCGCCGACTATGTCGCGCGCGAATGGGACAGCATCCGCTGGACCGTCGGCTGTTACGAAATCGAGGGGGCGGGCGTGCAATTGTTCGATCGGGTCGAGGGCGATCCCTGGACCATCATCGGCATGCCGATGCTGCCATTGCTTGCATGGCTGCGCGCGACGGGACTGGCGCCGTCATGAGCGGAATCGCTTATGCCGAAGTGATCGGCGATCCGATCGCGCACAGCAAATCGCCGTTGATCCACGGGTTTTGGCTCAAGGCGCTTGGTCTCGCCGGCGATTACCGGCGCGCGCATGTCGTACCCGACGCGCTTGCGGCCTTTATTGCCGAACGCCGCGACGATCCCGACTGGCGCGGGTGCAACGTGACCATCCCGCACAAGGTTGCGGTGATGGATCTGGTCGACGATCCCGGCAACATTCGCGGCACGATCGGCGCGATGAATACGGTGGTGCGGCAGAAGGACGGGACGCTGATCGGCACCAACACCGACGCGGCGGGTTTCTATGCGCCGCTCGCCGAACTCGACCTCGAAGGCGCGCCGGTGGCCGTCGTCGGCGCCGGTGGGGCGGCGCGCGCGGTGCTTTTCGCGCTCGCCCGCGCGAATGTCGGTCATGTCACGATCCTCAATCGCAGCCCGCTGAAAGCCATGGGCCTGCTCGCGACCTTCGGCTTGAAGGGCGATGTCGTTGGTCTCGATGCCGCGCTCCCCCCGGTCTCGTTGCTCGTCAATTCGAGCAGCCTCGGCATGACCGGACAGCCGCCGCTCGACCTCGCCCTGTCGCCGCTTCCCGAAGAAGCGATCGTCTACGACCTAGTCTATTCGCCCCTGCAAACGGGGCTGCTCAAGGCGGCTGGCGCGCGCGGGCTCGACACCGTCGACGGGCTCGACATGCTGATTGGCCAGGCGGCGCTGGCGTTCGAACTGTTCTTCGGCGCGTCGCCGCCCGAGGGCCGCGACGACGAGCTTCGCGCCTTGCTGGTCGCGGCATGACGCATCGCCCGCGCCCCGGTTCGCGGCTCCGCCGTCCTTTCGTCCTCGGTCTCACCGGCTCGATCGGCATGGGCAAGTCGACCGCGGCGGCGATGTTCGAACGCGAAGGCGTGCCGGTGTTCGACGCCGATGCCGAGGTGCACCGGTTGCAGGGGCCCGGCGGCGATCTCGTCGCGGCGATCGAGGCGCGCTTTCCGGGCACCACCGGGCCGGGCGGCGTCGACCGGCAAAAGCTCGGCGGCCGGGTCCTCGGCAACACCCACGAACTCGCGGCGCTCGAGGCGATCGTCCATCCGGCGGTCGGCAAGGCGCAGCGGCGATTCCTGACGAAGCACCGCGCGCGCGACGTCGTCGTGCTCGACATCCCGCTGCTGTTCGAAAAGGGTGGCTGGCGTAGGGTCGGTGCGATCGCGGTCGTGTCGGCGCCGGCGTGGATGCAAAGAAAGCGCGTCATGCGCCGTCCGGGCATGACCGCGGCGAAGCTCAAGGCGATTCGCCGCCTGCAGGTGCCCGACCGCGTCAAACGGTCGCGCGCCGATTTCATCATCGAAACGGGCCGTCCCAAAAGCGAGACACACCGCCAGATTCGCTTCATCGCCTCTTGTTTCCGCGCCCGATAGGGTCCAGATTGAGCCTTCGATGCGAGAGATTATCTTCGATACCGAAACCACGGGGTTCGATCCCAAAACCGGGGACAGGCTGGTCGAAATCGGGTGCATCGAACTGGTCGACCGCCGTGAAACGGGCCAGAGCTTTCACGCCTATTTCAACCCCGAACGCGACATGCCCGCCGCCGCCGAAGCGGTGCACGGCCTGTCGATCCAGTTCCTGTCCGACAAGCCGCTGTTTGCGGCGCGGGTCGACGAATTGCTCGAATTTCTCGGCGACGCGCCGCTGATCGCGCACAACGCCGTGTTCGACTTCGGCTTCGTCAACGCCGAACTCGCGCGCGCCGGCCGGCCGGCGCTCGACATGGCGCGCATGTGCTGCACCGTCCAGATGGCGCGCAAGCTGCATCCGGGAGCGAAACACAGCCTCGATGCGCTCTGTACGCGCTACGGCATCGATCGCAGCCATCGCGTCAAGCACGGCGCCTTGCTCGACGCCGAACTGCTCGCGCATCTTTACATCGAAATGACCGGCGGGCGGCAGATCGGGCTCGGATTGGCCACCTCGCCTGCCGCTGTCCCGGTCGCTGCGACTGCCGCCGCCGCCCCGCGCATCGGCGCGCGTCCGTTTCGCGAACCCCGCCCCCATGTCGCATCGGCCGCCGAACTCGCGCGCCATGCCGAATTTGTCGCAGGGCTGAACCAGCCGCTGTGGCTCGATACGGTGTGATGACTTCTCCCTGATGTCATCGCGCCGGCCATAGAAGGAGAAGAAAAATGGAAATCCGCGTCTCTGGCCACCAGATCGAAACCGGCGAAGCGCTCCAGGCGCATGTGTCGGACCGGATGAACGCGATTGCCGACAAATATTTCTCGCGCGCGATCGGGGCGCACGCGACGTTCGGGAAAGGGCCGCACGACAGTTTTCAGTGCGATATCGTCGCGCATGTGATGCAGGGGCTGGTTCTCAAGGGCCACGGCCAGGCGCAGGACGCGCACGTCGCGTTCGAGGGTGCCGCCGAGCGCATCGAAAAGCAGCTCCGCCGCTATATGCGACGTTTGAAGGATCATAATGGCGCGGGCCATCCGTCGCCGACGATCGACGAGATCGAGGATAATGCGAGCTATATCGTTTTCGACGGCGGCGGTGAGGAAGACGATGCCGGCGACGCGCCCGCGATCATCGCCGAAACGCGCGTCGACATCCCGACCAGCAGCGTGTCCGATGCGGTGATGATGCTCGACCTTCGCGACACCAATGCGCTGCTCTTCGTCAACAGCAAGACGGGCTCGCACAACATGGTCTATCGCCGCCGCGACGGAACGATCGGATGGGTCGAACCGCAATAGGGCTGGATTTTCTCTGCCAACCGGCATAAGGGCCGCGCCCATCAACGCCCTATGCCGCTTTGGCTGGGTTCCGGCACGACCGATCCGCGATAGATTGCCCCCAAGCTGAATCCGGGCGGCAATCCCGGCGGCAATATAGATTTGACCAGAGCGATGAACCTGTCTTCCCTTCTTTACCCCGCGACCGTGCGTGCGCATGTACAGCTCGATTCGAAAAAGGCGCTTTTCCCCTTTCTCGGCGATCTCGCGAGCCGCTCGCTCGGCCTCGATGCCGGCGAAGTCAGCGAAGCGCTCCTCGAACGCGAACGACTCGGCTCGACCGGCTTCGGTCGCGGCATTGCGCTGCCGCACGCCAAGATGGCCGACCTGTCGGGCGTCCGCGGCCTGTTCCTGCAACTCGCGCGCCCGATCGATTTCCAGGCGGTCGACGGCTTGCCCGTCGACCTGCTGTTCGTCCTGTTGTCGCCGCTTGATGCCGGCGCCGACCATCTGAAGGCGCTGGCGGGCGTGTCGCGGATGCTCCGCAACGACAGCATCGCCGACCGGCTGCGCGGCGCGAAGAGCGACGAGGCGCTGTATGCCTTGCTCGCCGACGGCGAAACGCGTGACGCGGCGTAGATTGATCCACTAACGTGGATACGGCACCGGCCCGCTCCCCCACCCGGCCTCCCCTAGGATACTACGATAGGGAGGCCGGGTGGGGGAGCGGGCCGGTGCCGTCTCGTTTCAGCGAAGCTGAAACGGAGCACAGACTCCTATGACCCGCCTCACCAGCCGCTTTCTCGTCGACCTGCTCTTGCGCCGGACCGAAGCCGCCGGTGGCTTCGCCGCGATTCTCGCGCGCGGCGACGAAACCTCGGGCGTCATCCTCGTCCAGTGCAGCGATCGCGGGCAAGCCGGACCCTTGCTCGAACGGCGTTTTTCACCGGCTGGCTATGTCTGGGAAGCGGTCGGACCGGCCGATGACAGCGATGGTGAATCGCGCGAAAACTATCAAAACCGGCGGCGAAAGGCTGATCCCGATCTGTGGCTGGTCGAACTGGATATCGCAGATGCGCCACAGCTCGTCGCGGAGTGGGCGGCGTTAACTTGACTCCGTTGCGCCGCAACATAGGTGGCGCGCAATCGATAACGCGTAGGTCGTTCCGCGGGTTGCATTGCTTCGGCAAACGCCCGGCAAAACGGTTCGGACACGCAGTCGGACGATGACCGACAGGCGATATGCGGACCATAGTCCCCCGCCTGTGTTGAGAGGTTCGGTTCATCGGCCGCACTTTTGACGGACACTATGAGTCGCATATTGAACGTAGCCAGCGTGGCTGCCGTCGGCATGACTGCCGCCACCATGCTGCTTCTGGCGGAACCCGGTTTCGCCAGCGACCTGGCCGCAGAGGCCAATCTCCCCGCGATCACCCTGCCGGGCATCGATGTGCCGGCCACGGCCGAAACGGCGGATCTGTCGGCCGCAGGCGAAGAGCTGGCCGACCAAGATAGCGATCACGAGGACGATCAGTCGATTGCCACGCCGAAGCCGGCGCCGGTAACCGCCGAATCGCTCGCCGCGCTCGTCGACGCGACATCGCATCCCGCCACCATCGATTCCGAACTGCGCTGCCTTGCCGGCGCGGTCTATTTCGAATCGCGCGGCGAATCGCTCGTCGGCCAGCTCGCGGTCGCGCATGTCGTGATCAACCGCGCCAAATCCGGTCGCTTCCCCACCAGCCTGTGCGGCGTCGTCCATCAGAAAAGCCAGTTCAGCTTCGTGCGCGGCGGCAAGATGCCCGCCGTCCGCAATGCCGCGCAGTGGGACAATGCGGTCGCGATCGCCCAGATCGCCCGCGACGGCAGCTGGAAGAACAACGCGCCGGGCGCGCTCTTCTTCCACGCCCGCCACGTCTCGCCGGGTTGGCGCAAGACGCGCATCGCGCAGATCGACAACCACATCTTCTATCGCTGAGGCGATTCGCTCCTCCCTGCGGCGATGCCGCGGGGAGGATGCGCTGCATCCCGTTCATTGCCAAGCCATCTATTCGGGCGCATGATAGCGGGATGAAGCTTCATCTTTCTGCCGCCATGCTTTCGGCCATGGCGCTCACGCTCGGCGGCTGCGCGACGGCCGTGCCGCCGGTCGAAGTCACCCGATTCCATGCGGCTGCTCCGACGGGCTGGGCGGCGGGGACGCGTTATGTCGTCGATACCGTACCGCTCGGCGATCCGGCGGCGCCAGATGGAGTTGGGGTCGGCGCGAGCGGGCAGTCGCTCGAATGGGACAGCTACCGTGCCGCGGTCGAACGTCAGTTACAGCTTCAGGGCTTCGTTCCCGCCGAAAATGGCGCCCGCGCGCCGCTCAAGGTGCGGATCGGTTTCGACCGCGCCGACCGCAACGCCGGGGTCGGCAAACGCTCGCCGGTGTCGGTCGGCGTCGGCGGGTCGACCGGCAGCTACGGTTCGGGGGTCGGGCTCGGCATCGGAATCAACCTCGGCGGCGGCGGCTCGAAATGGATGCTCGACCTGCAGCTCGCGGTGCGCATCGACGATGCCGCGACCGGGCAGGCGCTGTGGGAAGGCCGCGCGCTGACCGCGGTTTCGGCGAAGGCGCCGGCGGCGCAGCCGTCGCTCGCGGCGGCGAAATTGGCCGATGCGTTATTCACGGGCTTCCCCGGCGAATCGGGACGCACTATCACGGTCAAATGACCATCACCATCAACGCCGCTTTCGACAGCGGCAACATCGTCGTGGATGCCATCGACGGCACGTCCGCCCGCCTGTCGATCCGCAAGGACCGCGATTCGGATTTCTTCCAGTGGTTTCACTTCCGCGTCGGCTGCGCGGTCGGCGATGCCCTCGAACTGGCGATCGCCGGGCTCGCCGACTCGGCCTATCCCGACGGCTGGCCGGGCTATGCCGCCTGCGCCAGCTATGATCGCGAAAACTGGTTCCGCCTCGATACCGGCTACGATGCGGGAACGTTGACGATCCGCCACACCGCCGAAAGCCAGATTCTCTGGATCGCCTATTTCGCGCCCTATTCGATGGAGCGGCACCACGACCTTGTGGCTTCGGTCGCCGAATGCGAAGGCGTGACCTATCGCTGCCTCGGTACCAGCCTCGAAGGCCAGCCGATCGACTGTCTCGAACTCGGCACAGGCGACACGCAGGTTTGGCTCTATGCGCGCCAGCACCCGGGTGAGAGCATGGCCGAATGGTGGATGGAGGGCGCGCTCGAAAAGCTCACCGATCCTGCCGATCCGCAGGCGCGTTCGCTGCGGCAGAAATGCCGCTTCCACATCGTCCCGAACATGAATCCCGACGGCTCGCGCCGCGGGCATTTGCGCACCAATTATGCGGGCGTGAACCTCAACCGCGAATGGGATAATCCGACTGCCGAACGCAGTCCGGAGGTCTTGTGCGTGCGCAACGCGATGGACGAAAGCGGCGTCGACTGGGCGATGGACGTCCATGGCGACGAAGCGATTCCCGCGGTATTCCTCGCGGGGTTCGAGGGCATCCCGTCGCTGAAGCCCGGGCAGATGGAAAAATACAAGGCGTTCCAGACCGCGCTCGCGGCGAATACGCCCGATTTTCAGGTCGAGCTCGGCTATGTCGAATCGGCACCCGGCCAGGCGAATCTCACGATGTCGACGACGCAGCTCGCCGAACGCTTCGGCGCGGTGACGATGACGCTCGAAATGCCGTTCAAGGACAATCGCGACCTGCCCGACCCGGTCGCCGGCTGGTCGCCCGAGCGCTCGAAGCTGCTCGCGCATGCCTGTCTCGCGACGCTGGATCAGATGCTGTGAGCGGGCAAGCGGACGGGGCGTGGCGGATCGTCGAAGACGATCTGTCGGGCGCCCCGATCCGCGCGCTGCTCGAACAGCATTTCGCGGGCATGCTCGCCAATTCGCCGGCGGGGAGCTGTCATTTCCTCGATTTCGAGGGGCTGCGCGCCGGCGGCGTGACCTTCTGGTCGATCCACAAGGGCGATGCGCTTGCCGGGTGCGGCGCACTCAAGCAACTCGATCCCGGTCATGGCGAAATCAAGTCGATGCGCACCGCCGACGCCTTTTTGCGGCAGGGGGTCGCGGCGCGGATGCTGGAACATGTCGTCGCAACAGCGCGGTCGCGGGGACTTGCACGCCTCAGCCTCGAAACCGGATCGGGCCCGGCGTTCGCGCCTGCGCTGGCGCTCTATGCGCGCCATGGCTTCGAAGAATGCGGACCCTTTGCCGATTATAAACCCGATCCGTTCAGCCGCTTCATGACGCGCGCGCTCTAGACGGCAAAACGGGGCCCGGAAGGGACTCCGGACCCCGTTCGAACGTCCCGCGGGACGTGGCGGCCAACGGCGCGTTACGCGGCCTTCTTGCCGGGCTCGATCAGCGTGGCGGTGCCGCCGCCGATCGCGATCTTGTGCGGCTTCATCGCCTCGGGCACCTCGCGCACGAGGTCGATGGTGAGCAGCCCGTCGGCGAGGTCGGCGCTGCCGACGCGCACGAAATCGGCGAGCTGGAAGCGGCGCTCGAACGCGCGAGTCGCGATGCCGCTATAGAGCAGCTTGCGTTCCTCGCCTTCCGCTGCCGGCGCCTTGCGGCCGCTGACGCTCAGCATGTTCTGCTGCGCGGTGATGTCGATTTCGTCGGCCTTGAAGCCGGCGACCGCGACGGTGATCCGGAAATGGTCGTCGGCGACCTTTTCGATATCGAAGGGCGGATAATTTTCGGCGCCCGACCCACCGGTCTCGAGGAAATCGAACAACCGGTCGAAGCCGACGGTCGAACGGCGATAGGGGGTCCAGTCGAAGCTGTTACGCATGGTCTTTCTTCCTTTTTAAAAGCGAAGCCAGGGACCGCGGAGACGTGCCGCGATCGCCACCCGGCCCCGTTGCGGCGGCCGGATGCGATCAATCTGGTAGCCCCTGAAACCATTTCAAGAGGGGCGTTGGCGTTCGGCGAAAAGCCGCGCTAAAGGGCGGCGACTTTCCTCGATCAGAAGGACCCGAAATGCCTCAGCTCATCCTCATCCGTCACGGCCAGTCGCAGTGGAATCTCGAAAACCGCTTCACCGGCTGGTGGGATGTCGACGTCACCGAAAAGGGTGCGGCCGAGGCATGGGCGGCGGGCGAACTGATGAAGGAAAAGGGCATCGCCCCCGACCTCGCCTTCACCTCGGTGCAGACGCGTGCGATCAAGACGCTCAATCTCGCGCTCGAGGCGATGGGACGTCTGTGGCTGCCGGTGACTAAGGACTGGCGCCTCAACGAACGCCATTACGGCGGCCTCACGGGCCTCAACAAGGCGGAGACGGCGGCGAAGCATGGCGACGAGCAGGTGAAGATCTGGCGCCGCAGCTTCGACATCCCGCCGCCGCCGCTCGATGCCGGCTCGCCCTATGAACTCGCCAGCGACCCGCGTTACGCCGGCATCGCGATCCCTTCGACCGAGAGCCTGAAAGACACGATCGCGCGCGTGCTGCCCTATTATGAAGCGGCGATCGTGCCGCAGCTTGCGGCGGGCAAGACGGTGCTGATCTCGGCGCACGGCAACAGCCTGCGCGCGCTCGTCAAGCATCTGTCGGGGATTTCGGACGCCGACATCACCGGGCTCGAAATCCCGACCGGCCAGCCGATCGTCTATGACCTCGCCGACGATCTGAGCGCGCGCGAACGTTATTATCTCAGCGAGCGCTGAGCGTTTCGTCCACTTACGTGGAAGGCGGCGCCGGCCCGCTCCCCCGCCCAACCTCCCGACCATAGTACCCTATGGGAGGTTGGGCGGGGGAGCGGGCCGGCGCCGCCTCGTTTCGGCTATGTCGAAACGAAAATCAAAGCGCCCCGCTCACCGTGACCTGAAGCCCCTGCCCGAATTTGCGCCGGCGGTTTTCGACGAAGGCGACCGGCCCGTCGCGGCGATCGACGAATATCGTGCGGTCGAGGGCGTCGATCTGGTCGGCGAGGTTGCGGAACGATGCGCGGACCGTGAATCCGGCGACATTCTTGTGCTCGATATAGGCGGTCACGAAATGGTGGCGCCGATACTCGTCCTCGATCGAATCGAGCCGCAGGTTCGGGCTGTAGCGCTCGCGGAAATATCCGGCGCCCCATGCCAGGTCGGTGCCCGGGACATCGTGGCGCAGGCTGAGGTCGATGACATGCTCCTGCCCGAAGCTCTGGTCGCGCCACCGGCCGTTCAGCGGGTCGCGAACGCGGTTGCGACGCCAAGTGATATCGCTGTTGAGCCGCGCGCCCTTCCACCCCAGCCGGTCGAGCAGCAGGGTCGCCTTCGAACTGACGCGATAGAGATGCGCGGGCGGCAAATTGCCGCGGCCTTCGGTCGTCGGCGACAGCGGGATCTGGTCGACGATATCCTCGGCATAGGCATAAGCGACGGCGAGTGAGGCGTTGCCCCACGCCCCCATGTCCTGCACGACCTCCAGCTCGGTACGGTTGAGGATCGGCGGCACGAGCCGGCCGTTGCCGCCATTGCCCTGCCCGTTCGCGACGTCGACCGAACTTGCGAAATCGAAAAAATTGAGCTGGTCGACGCGGCGCTGGACGTGCCAGTTGACCGTCGTTTTCGGCGACAGTTTCCATGCGAGCGCGATCTTGCCTTTCGGCCGGACGAAGCGGCGCGTCAGGCCGTCGGGCCCCGACGAGGTGAGCTCGCTATATTCGGCACCGAGGTTGACCTGCGCGGTGAGGTTCGGCGCGAGCGAGCGCCCCCAGGTCAGCGAAGCCTCGCCGCGTTTCTCCTCGACCTTGGTCTGCTCGCCGCCGAAGATGACCGGCTGGAAGCTGCCATCGGGGCGGAGCGTTGCATATTCGGCGTCGACGTCGAGCGTGTTGTACGCGCCTTCGAGTGCGATCTGCCAGTCGGTGCCGCCCGCGGTGCGCCAGCCATATTCGCCGCGCAGGATCGCTTCGCTTTCGTCGGCGGTCTGCTTGAAACGTTCGCCGCTCCGCCTGCCGATTTCGCGATCGACGATGAAGGTATCGGCGAAGGGGCTATGTTCGAAACGATAGAGGCTGATCAGCTTGAGCCGGCCCTTGCCGAGGGCGAATTCATAATCGCCGCCGATGTCGAAATTATGCTCGTCCTCGCTGAACCGGAAATCCTCGTCGACCCGGCCGGCGCCGGGCTGGACCGAGGTGCCGCGCACCGCATCGTCGAGAATCTGCAACTGGCCGCCGAGATTGACATTCCACTTGTTGCCGTTGGCGGTGGTGCGGGCCAGCGCCGCCGACAGCCGCGGGCTGTCGAAATAGCTGTGCATATGCTCGTCGCGCGTGAAAAGCAGCACGCCGTCGCCGTCGTAAACGCGTTCGGGCCCCCAGCCGCCCGCGCGCGTCGCCTCGTTTTTCAGGCTGAGCGTCAGGTCGGTGCCGCCGAGCTTGCCGCTGGTCGAAATTTCGCCATTGAACCAGTTGTCGCGGATGCGCGGCCGCAGTTCGGGTTGCCAACGGACCGTCGTCTTGAAACCGCCCGCGCGTTTTCCCGCAACGAGGACGATATTGGCAACCTGCCCGCTGAGCCCCGGGACGCTCAGGCTCGCGCCATCGACGATATCGATATAGGCGACGTCGCTGGCGGCGATGCGCGACAGCGCGGCGCGGGCGTCGGTCGTCTTGTTGGCGATCCGTTCACCGCCGATCAGCACATTCTCGGTTGCCGCGCCAAGCCCACGGTCGCCGCCGTTGGTCCCGGTGACGATCAGGAAGCCCGGTATCTTTTCGACCATATCGAGCGCGGTGCGCGGAGCGAAGCGCATGAAATCGTCGGGGGTATAACGCTGCGCGCGCCTGGCGTCGGTCGCGACGGCCGGTGCGGCGTCGCCCGTCGCTTCCTGCGCAGCCGCGGGGGCGAACGGCCACAGCGCCGCAATGGCAAACGATGTTCTCCCGATACCGGCCGGCATGCTTCCCCCCTCGTGACGGCTGCCGAAACAAGACAGCGCCACAATCGCGAATAATTCGCAATAAACCCCGGCACGCCCCAATGTCTACCAACGCGCCGCAGTCTTCGACGAGTGGGACGAGCGCATGGCGTTCGCCCGACGAACGTCGGTCCGGAATGGACGCGCCGCGTCCGGTCTTTTCTTGCATCGTGCGGAATTCCCGACATTATTGCCCCAGCAATGGGGGTTATCATGCGCATTTCGGGTTCGATACTGCTTGCCGCCGTGCTGACGCACGGGGCAGCGATGGCAGAGGATGGGCAAATTCAGCGCGGACCCGCGCCGGGGTGGGTCGTTCCGTCGGAACTGATGCCGGTTCCCGACGATGCCGACGGGCTGGTTTTCGTGCGGCGCCAGGACGCGCTGATCCATCTCGATGGCGAGGGGCAGGCGCAATATCTTGGCTACCGGATGCGGCTTCTCCATCCGAATGCGTTGCAGACCGGCAATATATCCATCGCATGGAATCCGGCCTCGGGCCCGCCGATCGTGCATCTGGTCAAGGTCCACCGCGCGGGCGAGACGATCGACGTGCTCGAAAAGGCCTCGTTCGAAATCCTCCGCCGCGAGGATCAGCTCGAAGCCGCGAAACTCGACGGCATCTTGACCGCGGTGCTCCGCGTTCCCGACCTGCGCGTCGGCGACGAGCTGGAGGTGGGGTTGACCACCCGCGTCAGCGATCCGACGCTGGGCCATAACGATGCGGGGCTGCTGTTTCTGGGGCCAAGCCCGGCGCCCGGCCGCTATCGTCTGGGTCTGAGCTGGGACAAAGGGCTGAAACCCGGGATCAGGATGACGCCCGATATGGCGGCCGCCGCGCGGACGAGCGACAGCGGCGTCGATTTCTCCTTCGACAATCCCCCGATGCTGGCCCCGCCGAAGGATGCGCCGGCCCGCTATCAATGGCAGCGGATCGTCGAGTTCACCGATTTTGCCGACTGGGCCGCAATATCGCGGCACTTCGCCCCGCTGTACACAAAGGCTGCGGCGATTCCCGACGGTTCGGTGCTGGTTGCCGAAGCCGGGCGTATCGCCGCGGCACATCCGCGTCCGTTGGACCGCGCGGCCGCCGCGCTCAAGCTGGTCCAGCAGGATGTCCGCTATATCTACGTCGGGCTCGGCAACGGCAATCTCACCCCCGCCACCGCCGAGGAGACATGGCAGCGCCGCTACGGCGACTGCAAGGGCAAGACCGTGCTTTTGCTGGGTCTGCTCGCACGGCTCGGGATCGAAGCCGAAGCCGTGCTCGTCAACAACAGCGGTGCGGACGACGGCCTCGACGAGCGGCTGCCGAACGCGGGCATGTTCGATCATGTCCTCGTGCGGGCCCGCATCGATGGCAAGGTCTACTGGCTCGACGGCACGCTGCCGCCGGTCGTTCCGCCCGCTCTTTCCCCTGCCCTGCCCTATCGCTGGGTCCTGCCGTTGACCGCGCAAGGTGCGGCGATCCAGAATCTGCCATGGCGTCCGGCATCGAGGCCCGACGAAATCACGCTTGTCGAAATCGACGCGCGGGCGGGTTTCGACCAGCCGGCGCAAGTCACGAACACCACCATCGTTCGCGGCCTGACCGGGCTGCAGCAGCAGGTGCAGATGTCGGGTCTGACTCCTGACCAACTCCGCAATATCATGCGCCAGCAACTCGTCGGCGAGACATGGCAGACGGTCGACGACGTCAAATGGCGCTATGACCAGAAAGCCGAAGCAAGCGTCATGACGATCCGCGGAACGTGGGAGGTCGACTGGGACGACGACGGGGACGGGGGCAAATCGCTGGCGCTGCCCGGCGGCGGTTTCAGCCCGCCCGAACGGCGCGTGCGGCCGGCGGACCAGAATCAGGACCTGCCCTATTATAACGCGCCCGACTATGATTGCCGGGTGACGACGCTGCGGCTGCCATCGACGACCGGCGCGTCGGACTGGACGTTCAAGTCGGGATACGACACGCATATTTTCGGCAGAAATTATTACCGGGCGTTCGACGTGCGCGACGGGGCGATCCGGATGGTCCGCGGACTGCGCGTCGAACGCCAGGAAATCGACGCGGTCAGCGCGCGGCGGGACAATGCCCGGATTGCCGGCTTCGACAACAGCATGGCGTGGGTCTTCTACAATCCGGAAGGCGGCGGCACGCCCGATCCCCAACGGAAGATGGTGCCCGCAACCTACGACATCGACTGGGCCGCCGATATCGTGCCCTGTGTTTCGGAGGCCGCCAAACCCTGACCGGCGGCGCCGGGGTCAGTCCCTCAGCAGCTCGTTGATACCGGTCTTGGCGCGCGTCCTGGCATCGACGCGCTTGACGATCACCGCGCAATAGAGCGACGGGCCGGGGCTGCCGTCGGGCAGCGGCTTGCCGGGCATCGCGCCGGGGACGACCACCGAATAGGCGGGCACTTCGCCGATGAACACTTCGCCGGTCGCACGGTCGACGATCTTGGTCGAGGCACCGAGATAGACGCCCATCGACAGCACGGCACCCTCGCGCACGATCACGCCCTCGGCCACCTCGGCGCGCGCGCCAATGAAGGCGCCGTCCTCGATCACCACCGGGCCGGCCTGCAGCGGTTCGAGCACGCCGCCAATCCCCGCGCCGCCCGACAGATGGACGTTGGCGCCGATCTGCGCACAGCTGCCGACCGTCGCCCAGGCGTCGACCATCGACCCCTCGCCGACATAAGCGCCGATGTTGACGAAGCTCGGCATCAATACCGCGCCCTTGCTGATAAAGGCGCCGCGGCGGACGATCGATCCGGGGACGGCGCGGAAACCGGCGTCGCGAAAGCGATTCTCGCCCCATCCGGCGAATTTCGACGGCACCTTGTCCCACCAGTGGCCGCCGCCCGCGCTGCCCTCGATCAGTTCCATGTCGTTGAGCCGGAAGGACAGCAGCACGGCCTTTTTCAGCCACTGATTGACCTGCCAGGTGCTGCCCGCATCGCGTTCGGCGACGCGGAAGCTGCCGTCGTCGAGGCCGGCGAGCGCGGTTTCGACCGCATCGCGCACGGTGCCCTGGGTTGTCAGGCCCAGCGTGTCGCGGTCCTCCCAAGCGGCTTCGATCGTCGTCTGCAGGTCGGTGCTCATGAATTTCCCCAAGGTTGCGGCAAATTGTCGAGCCAGTCGGCAATGTCGGTCGCGTGGAAATCGACATGGTCTGGCAGGTGGTCGCGATGGCCGCTTTCGCTGCCATTGTCCAGCCACACGGTGGTCATCCCCAGCAGCTTGGCCGGGGTCAGGTTGCGCGCCATATCCTCGACGAACAGGCTGTTCGCCGGATCGACGCCAAGGTGCGCGATCATCGTTGAATAAGCGGCCGGATCGGGCTTGGGCGTATATTGCGTGATGCGGATGTCGCAGATGCCGTCGAACAGGTCGGCGATCCCGCGCGCCTCCAGCACGCGCGCTGCATAATCGGCATCGGCGTTGGTGAAGATCAGCTTGCGGCCCGGCAGGCGCGCGAGCCCGGCGCGCAGCCGCGTGTCGGGCGCAATCCGGTCGAGCGCGATGTCATGGACGTCGACGAGGAAATCTTCGGGATCGACCCCGTGGTGGCGCATCAGCCCGGCCATCGTCGTGCCATGATCGTGGAAATATTGCTTCTGCACCCGCCGTGCCTCGACCGCGTCGACGTCCAGCAGGCGCATGATGAAGGCGCCCATGCGCTCGTCGATCAGGTCGAACAGCTTCGCCGACGGCGGATAGAGCGTGTTGTCGAGATCGAAGATCCAGCTTTCGATGTGGTCGATGCGCGGCGCCATGGCGCGGCGCTTACCGGCAGAGCGGTTGATCGGCAAGCGCGGGCACCGCATTGCCAACTCTCGTCACCCAGGGCTTGACCCGGGATCCCGCTTGACCTTCAAATAGCGGGACCCCGGATCAAGTCCGGGGTGACGATATACAGACGACAGGGGATGCCGCATGACCAAGACACTCCTCACGCTGCTGCTCGGCATCGCCCTCGCCTGCCCCGCCACCGCGCAAACCGCCCGCACCGTCATCCACGCCGGCCACCTGCTCGCCGAACCGGGCAAGCCGGCACGCGGCGCCTCGACGATCGTCGTCGAAGGCGGAAAGATCGTGTCGATCGCCGACGGCCACCAACCCGCCGAAGCTGGCGCCACGCTGATCGACCTCAGCGACAAATATGTCCTTCCCGGGCTGATCGACAGCCATGTCCATCTGACCAGCGACGCCGGCGGTATCGCCGGGCAGCTCGAGGATGTGACGCTCAGCCCTGCGGCGCAGGCCTTCAATGCCGAGGTCAACGGGATGAAGACGCTGCGTGCGGGTTTCACCACCGTCCGCAACCTCGGCGATGGCGACGGTGCGACGCTGGCGCTGCGCGACGCGATCCTCGCCGGCAAGGTGCGGGGACCGCGGATCGTCGATGCGGGCGCCTCGATCTCGGGCAGCGCGGGGCATATGGACGGGTCGCTCGGCTATCGCGACGAACTCCGCCCATTCTTTGCCGGTGCCGGCAACACCTGCAACGGCGCCGACGATTGCCGCCGCGCGGTGCGGCTCCAGATCGGACGCGGCGCCGACGTGATCAAATTCGCTTCGACCGGTGGGGTCAACAGCCGGATCGGCGCCGGGCTCGGCAAACAGATGTTCGACGACGAGGCGCAGGCGATCGTCGATACCGCGCATCTGTTCGGCAAGAAGGTCGCGGTCCACGCGCACGGCGCCGACGGCATCCGCCTCGCGCTCGCGGCCGGCGCCGATTCGATCGAGCATGGCACGATCCTCGATGAGGCGACGATCGCGGCCTGGGCCAAGTCGAAGGCCTATTATGTCCCGACGCTGTCGACGGTGAACGGTTACAAGGAACGCCTCGCCGCCAATCCGGGCGCCTATGAACCCGACGTGCTTGCGAAGATTCAGTGGCGTATCTCGATCACCGGCAAGAGCCTGCAGCAACTCGTCCCCAAGGGTGTGCGCATCGCCTTCGGTACCGATGCTGGCGTGTCGAAGCACGGCCGCAATGGCGACGAATTCGAACTGATGGTCCAGCACGGCATGACCCCGGTCGAGGCCTTGAAGGCCGCAACGGTGAACGCGGCCGACCTGCTCGGCCTGTCGGACCAGATCGGCACCATCGCGCCGGGCAAGATCGCCGACATCATCGCGGTCGCAAGCGACCCGGTCGCCGACGTGCGCGTGCTCAAGCAGGTCGATTTCGTGATGGCGCGCGGCGAGGTGGTCGATTGACTTCACAGTCCCGTCATTGCGAGGAGCCGGAGGCGACGCGGCAATCCAGAGCCTGCGTAAGCCGCCCTGGATTGCTTCGCTCCGCTCGCAATGACGGAGTTTAGGAGTTTAATAGTCGAGCGCGGCTTTCAGCGATAACCACCGCTCCAGCTTCGCCGCGAAGCCGATAGTATTGGCGGCACTGCTCGACGGCAGATCTACGACGGCGACACCTTCGGGCGGTATGAACTGGCGCCGCCCGATCGCCGCCGCCTTGCCGCCGTTGAAAGCGATCATGCGGAGGTCGGGCAGGGTGGCGATCAGTGCAGCGAGATCATGCGCCTCGGCTTCGCGGATCAGCGAATCGCTGCTCGTCTGCCGTTCGGCGCTGCGGATCACATCCCACAACCCGATCTTCGCCGCGCGGAGCGCGGCCAGCCGCTCCTCATAAGGCAAGCCGGCGAGCGGCTGGCCCACGACCTCGCCCACCAGCCGCCAGAACTGGTTCGTCGGATGCGCATAATATTGCCGCTCGGCGAGCGACCGCGCGCCGGGCAAGCTGCCGAGGATCAGCAGCCTTGTGTCGGGATACACATGCGGTGCGAAGCTGGCGTGGCGGAGGGCGGGCATGGCCCCCGATAGCCCGCCCGGGTCGGCGCAACAATATTGCCCGCCCCTTGACCGCGGAGGGAATCGGGTCTAGGGGCCCGCTCGACCGAAAAGGGCGGTTTGCCGTCCCTTTCAGTTACAACAGCGCTTGAACATTGCTGGCGCGGATGGAGCCTCCGGAAGATCATTGCGATCCGCCGGGGTCTTTTGCTGTTATCAGGTCGGTCGTTTTCCGCCGTTTTTGGCGGGTATCGGCCGGAGCTTCATCCACCGCGGTACAGTAACCGTTCGCTCCGATGGGCGGACATTTAAAGGTGAAGCATTCATGCCCACGATCAACCAGCTGGTCCGCAAGGGCCGGACTCCCCAGAAGGTGAAGTCCAAGGTCCCGGCGATGGACGCAAACCCGCAAAAGCGCGGCGTTTGCACCCGTGTCTACACGACGACCCCGAAAAAGCCGAACTCGGCGCTCCGTAAGGTTGCGAAGGTCCGCCTGACCAACCAGCGCGAAGTCATCACCTACATCCCCGGCGAAGGCCACAACCTCCAGGAACACAGCGTCGTGCTGATCCGCGGCGGTCGTGTCCGCGATCTTCCCGGTGTGCGTTACCACGTCCTGCGCGGCGTGCTCGATACGCAGGGTGTGAAGGACCGCAAACAGAGCCGTTCGAAGTACGGCGCGAAGCGTCCGAAGTAAGGACCGCTTTTTCGGCTATTTGATCATCCCTGGCTGCCTTGGCGCCGGGATGCTGTTGTAAAAGGAATTACCTATGGCTCGTCGTCGTCGTCCCGAACGCCGCGAAATCCTGCCCGATCCCCGTTTTGGGGATGTCGTGCTGTCGAAATTCATGAACAGCGTCATGCTGGACGGGAAAAAGTCGGTCGCCGAAAGCATCGTTTACGGTGCGCTCGAGTCGGTCGAAGCCCGTGCTAAGAAGGAACCGCTCGGCGTGTTCCACGAAGCGCTGGCGAACATTCGCCCGAACATCGAAGTCCGCAGCCGCCGCGTCGGCGGTGCGACCTATCAGGTTCCGGTCGAGGTCCGTCCGGACCGCGCGCAGGCGCTCGCGATCCGCTGGCTGATCACGGCGGCGCGCAACCGCAGCGAAACCACGATGGCCGCACGTCTGTCGGGCGAGTTGCTCGACGCGTCGAACAACCGTGGCAATGCGGTGAAGAAGCGCGAAGACACGCACCGCATGGCGGAAGCGAACCGCGCTTTCAGCCACTACCGCTGGTAATCGGCGCGACGCTTCGGCGTCTCGCAATCGCAACAAAACTTCCTATATCGGGGGCGGCTCCAAAGGCCTCCCCCCAAATCCAAGGAAAAGATCATGGCACGCAGCCATCCGCTCGAACGCTATCGCAATTTCGGTATCATGGCGCACATCGACGCCGGCAAGACCACGACGACCGAGCGAATTCTCTATTACACCGGCAAGTCCTACAAGATCGGCGAAGTCCATGACGGCGCCGCCACCATGGACTGGATGGAACAGGAACAGGAACGCGGCATCACGATCACGTCGGCTGCCACCACGTGCCTGTGGAAGGCCGAAGAGGGCAATGGTCCCGAGCATCGCCTGAACATCATCGACACCCCCGGCCACGTCGACTTCACCATCGAGGTCGAGCGTAGCTTGCGCGTCCTCGACGGCGCGGTTGCCGCGTTCGACGGCGTCGCCGGCGTCGAGCCGCAGTCGGAAACCGTGTGGCGCCAGGCCGACAAATATCGGGTGCCGCGCATGTGCTTCATCAACAAGCTCGATCGCACCGGCGCGAACTTCTATTATTGCGTCCAGACGATCATCGATCGTCTCGGTGCGGTCCCGGCCGTCCTTTATCTGCCCATCGGTGCGGAATCGGACTTCAAGGGCCTCGTCGACCTCGTCAACGAACGCGCGATCATCTGGAAGGACGAAAGCCTCGGCGCCGAATTCTTCTATGAAGAAATCCCCGCCGATCTCGTCGACAAGGCTGCCGAATATCGCGAAAAGCTCGTCGAACTCGCCGTCGAACAGGACGACGATGCGATGGAAGCCTATCTCGAAGGCAACCTGCCCGACGTCGCGACGCTGAAGGCGCTGATCCGCAAGGGTACGCTCGGTCAGGCGTTCGTGCCCGTGCTCTGCGGCTCGGCGTTCAAGAACAAGGGCGTCCAGACGCTGCTCGACGCGGTCGTCGACTATTTGCCCTCGCCGCTCGACATCGAAGACGTGCAGGGCGTGAACCCCGACACGAACGAACCCGATTCGCGCGCGACCGCCGACTCGGCGCCGCTGTCGATGCTCGCGTTCAAGATCATGAACGACCCGTTCGTCGGTTCGCTCACCTTCGCCCGCATCTATTCGGGTACTCTGACCAAGGGCAGCTACCTGAACTCGGTCAAGGACAAGAAGGAAAAGATCGGCCGTATGCTCCTGATGCACGCGAACTCGCGTGAGGACATCGAGGAAGCGTTCGCGGGCGACATCGTCGCGCTGGCGGGCCTCAAGGAAACCACCACCGGGGACACGCTCTGCGCCGCCAACGCGCCGATCATCCTCGAGCGGATGGAATTCCCCGAGCCGGTCATCGAGCTGTCGGTGGAACCGAAGACCAAGGCCGACCAGGAAAAGATGGGCATCGCGCTCAATCGCCTCGCCGCCGAGGATCCCTCGTTCCGCGTGTCGACCGACCATGAATCGGGCCAGACGATCATCAAGGGCATGGGCGAGCTTCACCTCGACATCCTCGTCGATCGCATGAAGCGCGAGTTCAAGGTCGAAGCGAACGTCGGCGCGCCGCAGGTGGCGTACCGCGAATCGCTCGCGAAGCCGGTCGACGTCGACTACACCCACAAGAAGCAGTCGGGCGGCTCGGGCCAGTTCGGCCGCGTCAAGGTCAGCGTCGCTCCCGGCGAACGCGGCTCGGGCATCACCTTCATCGACGAGATCAAGGGCGGTAACATCCCGCGCGAATATATCCCGTCGGTCGAAAAGGGCATGCGCGAGTCGGCCGAAAACGGTCACATGATCGGCTTCCCGATCATCGACTTCGAAATCAAGCTCACGGACGGCGCCTACCACGACGTCGACTCGTCGGCGCTGGCGTTCGAAATCGCGGGCCGTGCGGCGATGCGCGAAGTGGCGGCGAAGGCCGGCATCAAGCTCCTCGAACCGGTGATGAAGGTCGAAGTCGTGACTCCCGAGGAGTTCATGGGCGACGTGATCGGCGATCTCAACAGCCGCCGCGGCCAGATCCAGGGCACCGACAGCCGTGGTAATGCCCAGGTGGTTGAAGCGATGGTCCCGCTTGCCAATATGTTCGGGTACGTCAACCAGCTGCGTTCCTTCACCCAGGGCCGCGCGCAATACTCCATGCAGTTCTCGCACTATGAAGAAGTGCCGAACAACGTGGCCGAAGAAGTGAAGGCCAAGATGGCCTGACGGGTTGCAGCCGCGCGGACTTGCGCCGCGCGGCAAGACCCTCTAAGGGCGGCGCCTGATTCAGCAGGCTCGTCCACGACTGATCAACGCAAACACTGAACAAGAAGGTTATACCATCATGGCCAAGGCTAAATTTGAGCGGACGAAGCCGCACTGCAACATCGGCACCATCGGTCACGTCGACCATGGCAAGACCTCGCTGACCGCGGCGATCACCAAGGTGCTCGCCGAAAACGTCGCCGGCAACGCGGCTGTCGATTTCGCGAACATCGACAAGGCTCCCGAAGAGCGCGAGCGCGGCATCACCATTTCGACCGCCCACGTCGAATATGAAACCGAAGGCCGCCACTATGCGCACGTCGACTGCCCGGGTCACGCCGACTATGTGAAGAACATGATCACCGGTGCCGCCCAGATGGACGGCGCGATCCTCGTCGTGTCGGCCGCTGACGGCCCGATGCCGCAGACCAAGGAGCACATCCTGCTCGCGAAGCAGGTCGGCGTTCCGACGATGGTCGTGTTCCTCAACAAGGTCGACCAGCTCGACGATCCCGAACTGCTCGAGCTCGTCGAACTCGAAATCCGCGAAGAACTTTCGAAGCGCGACTTCGACGGCGATAACATTCCGATCATCGCCGGTTCGGCGCTCGCCGCGCTGGAAAGCCGCGACGACAACATCGGCAAGGACGCGATCCTGAAGCTGATGGCGGCCGTCGACGAGTGGATCCCGCAGCCGGAACGTCCGCTCGACAAGCCCTTCCTCATGCCGATCGAAGACGTGTTCTCGATCTCGGGCCGTGGTACGGTTGTCACCGGTCGCGTCGAAACCGGGATCGTCAAGGTTGGTGAAGAAGTCGAGATCGTCGGCATCAAGGACACCAAGAAGACCGTCGTCACCGGCGTCGAAATGTTCCGCAAGCTGCTCGACCAGGGCCAGGCCGGCGACAACATCGGTGCGCTGATCCGCGGCGTCGGCCGTGAAGAAGTCGAGCGTGGCCAGGTTCTGGCGAAGCCCGGCTCGATCACGCCGCACACCGAGTTCACCTCGGAAGTGTACGTCCTGTCGAAGGACGAAGGCGGCCGTCACACGCCGTTCTTCGCGAACTATCGTCCGCAGTTCTACTTCCGCACCACCGACGTCACCGGCGAGGTCATCCTCCCCGAGGGCACCGAGATGGTCATGCCGGGCGACAACGTCCAGCTGTCGGTCAAGCTGATCGCCCCGATCGCCATGGACCCGGGTCTGCGCTTCGCAATTCGCGAAGGCGGCCGCACGGTCGGCGCAGGGGTTGTCGCAACGATCACAAAGTAATATAGGGCCGCGAGCCGCGCGATTCGGACTGATTCGCGCGGCTCGTAGCTTAAAGGTTTTTGATGGCCGGACCGGCTTCCTGATGGGGGCCGGTACAGGCCATTTCGGCTCTTTCGCATCGTTAGACGGGATTCGACTGGAACAGTCATGGAAACGCAGAATATTCGCATTCGCCTGAAGGCCTTTGATCACCGCGTGCTCGATCAGGCCACCACCGACATTGCCGATACGGCTCGCCGTACCGGAGCGCTTATTCGCGGCCCGATCCCGCTTCCGACGCGTATTGAAAAATTCACCGTGAACCGCGGTCCGCATGTCGACAAAAAGTCGCGCGAGCAGTTCGAGGTGCGTACCCACAAGCGGCTGCTCGACATCGTGCAGCCCACCCCGCAGACGGTCGACGCGCTGATGAAGCTCGACCTTGCTGCCGGCGTGAACGTCGAAATCAAGCTGGCGTAAGCCAGCATGCCCCGCGAGAGCGGGGCCTCTATCGGCAGGACGGTTCGCCGCCTGCATCACGATAGGGTGGATACCGCCGGACCGCCTCTTCGGAGGCATCATGGTCCGGGCTGCGTCCCCCGTCTCGCCGCTTCTCCTTCGGGATGGCGGCACCTCAGCCCGGACGGGGCGATGCATCGAAATTTCGGGCTGGGAGGGTTCCGTCGAGACGTGTCTCGATGGGTCCCGCAAGCCGTGCGGAATGGTCCGCCCGGCCTCTGTTGAGGAGTATGATCATGCGTACTGGCGTGATCGCGAAGAAAATGGGGATGACCCGCCTGTTTCAGGACGACGGCCGCCACGTGCCCGTCACCGTCCTGAGCCTCGAAGGCTGCCAGGTCGTCTCCGTGCGCGATAAAGAACGTGACGGCTATGTGGCCGTTCAGCTCGGTGCTGGCTCGGCCAAGGCGAAGAACGTCGCCAAGCCGCAGCGCGGTGCCTATGGCAAGGCCGAAGTCGAGCCCAAGGCGAAGCTCGTCGAATTCCGCGTCGCCGACGACGCGACGCTCGACGTCGGCGCCGAACTGTCGGCCGACCACTTCGTTGCCGGCCAGATCGTCGACATCCAGGGCGTGACCCAGGGCAAGGGCTTTGCCGGTGCGATGAAGCGTTGGGGTTTCGGTGGTATGCGCGCGACCCACGGTGTTTCGATCAGCCACCGTGCGCATGGTTCAACCGGTAACCGTCAGGATCCGGGCCGCGTCTTCAAGAACAAGAAGATGGCCGGCCACATGGGCGCCCGCAACCGCACCCAGCAGAATCTCGAAATCGTCCGCACCGACGTCGAGCGCGGCCTTCTCTTCGTCAAGGGCTCGGTCCCTGGCTCGAAGGGCGGCTGGCTGCTCGTTCGCGATGCGGTGAAGCTGCCGCGCCACCCCGAAGCCCCCTATCCGGCGGGCATCAAGAGCGCGGCCAACAGCAACGAAGCCCCGGCTGACGCGCCGGTCGAAACGCCGGTCGAAGAGACCGTCGTCGACACCGCGGCCACCGACGGCGCACAGGAGTCCTGATCATGAAGGTCAAGGTACAGACCCTCGATGGCAAGGCTGGCGCCGACATCGACCTTAACGACGACGTCTTCGGCGTCGATGCGCGCGCAGACATCCTGCACCGCGTCGTGGCCTGGCAGCTCGAAAAGCGCCGCGGTCCGGCTCGCGCCGCCCGCGAACGCAGCGATGTGTCGCGCACCGGCAAGAAGTTCGGTCGCCAGAAGGGCGGCGGTACGGCTCGTCACGGTGACCGCAAGGCGCCGATCTTCATCGGCGGCGGCAAGGCGCACGGCCCGCGGGCCCGCACCTTCGGCCACTCGCTGAACAAGAAGATCCGCACCCTCGGCCTGAAGATGGCGCTGAGCGACAAGGCGAAGGGCGGCAAGCTCGTCGTTCTCGACACGCTCGAGCTCAAGGACGCGAAGACCAAGGCGCTTGCCGGCAAGCTCGGCAAGATGGAACTCGGCAACCGTGCGCTCTTCATCGACGGTGACGCGGTGCACGCAAGCTTCGCCATGGCCTCGGCCAACCTCATCGGTGTCGACGCACTGCCGGCCATCGGCGCCAACGTCTATGACATCATCCGTGCCGACACGCTGGTCCTGACCCGCGCGGCGGTCGAAAAGCTGGAGGCCCGCTGCAATGGCTAAGGCAAAAACAGTCGACGCGCGTCACTATGACGTGATCCTCGCGCCGGTGATCACCGAAAAGTCGACGCTGCTCAGCGAAAACGACGCGGTGGTGTTCAAGGTCGCGAACGACGCGACCAAGCCCGCGATCAAGGCCGCCGTCGAGGCGCTGTTCGATGTCAAGGTGGTCAGCGTCAACACGCTCGTCACCAAGGGCAAGACCAAGCGCTGGAAGGGCAAGCCCTACACCCGCAGCGACGTGAAGAAGGCGATCGTTCGCCTGGCCGCCGGCCAGTCGATCGACGTCACGACCGGCGTCTGATTGTAGGAAGAGGCAGAGAAAATGGCACTTAAATCCTATAATCCGACCAGCCCCGCGCAGCGCGGCCTGATCCTCGTCGACAAGTCGTCGCTGTGGAAGGGCAAGCCCGTCAAGGCGCTGACCGAAGGCAAGCGCAAGACCGGTGGCCGCAACAACAAGGGTCATGTGACCTCGCGCGGTATCGCCGGCGGCCACAAGCAGAAGTACCGCTTCATCGACTTCAAGCGTCGCAAGTGGGACATGCCGGCCACCGTCGAGCGTCTGGAATATGACCCCAACCGCACGGCATTCATCGCTCTCGTCAAGTACGAAGACGGTGAGCAGACCTACATCCTCGCGCCGCAGCGTCTGGCCGTCGGCGACACCGTCGTCGCCGGCAAGAAGACCGACGTGAAGCCGGGCAATGCTATGGAACTGTCGCAGATGCCGGTCGGCACGATCGTCCACAACATCGAGATGAAGCCGGGCAAGGGCGGCCAGATCGCCCGTTCGGCCGGCACCTATGCGCAGGTCGTCGGTCGTGATCGCGGTCTCGTCATCGTGCGTCTCGGTTCGGGCGAGCAGCGTTACATCCGCGGCGAGTGCATGGGCACGGTCGGTGCGGTGTCGAACCCCGACAACCAGAACACCAACCTGGGCAAGGCCGGCCGCAATCGCTGGCTCGGCAAGCGTCCGCTGACCCGCGGCGTCGCCAAGAACCCGGTCGACCACCCGCACGGCGGTGGTGAAGGCCGCACCTCGGGTGGCCGTCATCCGGTTACCCCGTGGGGCAAGCCGACCAAGGGTGCCCGCACGCGCCACAACAAGTCGACCGACAATATGATCATCCGGTCGCGTCACGCGAAGAAGAAGAGGTAAGCCATGGCTCGCTCGGTCTGGAAGGGTCCGTTCGTCGACCTTCATCTCCTCAAGAAAGCCGAAACGGCCCAGGACGGCGGCAGCTCTGCCCCGATCAAGACCTGGTCGCGTCGGTCCACCATCCTGCCGCAGTTCGTCGGGCTGACCTTCAACGTCTACAACGGCCGCAAGTTCGTGCCGGTGTCGGTCAATGAAGACATGGTCGGCATGAAGCTGGGTGAATTTGCGCCGACGCGCTTCTTCCCCGGTCACGCGGCCGACAAGAAGGGCAAACGCTAATGGGCAAGGAAAAGTCCCCCCGTCGCGTTGCCGATAACGAGGCTCTCTCGGTCGGCACGCAGATTCGCGGCTCGGCGCAGAAGCTGAACCTCGTCGCCGCGCTGATCCGCGGCCGCAAGGTCGAAGACGCGATGAACGTCCTCGCTTTCTCGAAGAAGGCGATGGCCGTCGACGTGCGCAAGGTTCTCGCCAGCGCCGTCGCCAATGCGGAAAACAACCACAACCTCGACGTTGACGCGCTGGTCGTCAAGGAAGCGAGCGTGGGCAAGTCGATCTCGATGAAGCGCTGGCACGCTCGCGGCCGCGGCAAGTCGACCCGGATCGTCAAGCCGTTCAGCCGCATCCGCATTGTCGTGCGCGAACAGGAAGAAGAGGCGTAAGATGGGCCAGAAGAGCAATCCGATCGGCCTGCGCCTGCAGGTCAACCGCACCTGGGACAGCCGCTGGTTCGCCGAAGGCCAGGACTATGGCCGCATGCTTGTCGAGGATCTGAAGATCCGCAAGTTCGTGTTCAAGCACCTGCCGCAGGCCGCGATCTCGAAGGTCGTGATAGAACGTCCGGCGAAGCTGTGCCGCGTGTCGATCTATGCCGCCCGTCCGGGCGTCATCATCGGCAAGAAGGGCGCCGACATCGAAAAGCTGCGCAAGCAGCTCGGTGCGATGACGGGCAGCGACGTGTCGCTGAACATCGTCGAGATCCGCAAGCCCGAAGTCGACGCCAAGCTCGTCGGCCAGGGTATTGCCGACCAGCTCGAGCGCCGCGTCGCGTTCCGCCGCGCCATGAAGCGCGCCGTCCAGTCGGCGATGCGCCTCGGTGCCGAGGGCATCCGCATCAACTGCGCCGGCCGTCTCGGCGGCGCGGAAATCGCGCGCACCGAATGGTATCGCGAAGGCCGGGTGCCGCTGCACACGCTGCGCGCCAATGTCGACTATGCCGAGGCCGAAGCCCACACCGCCTATGGCGTGTGCGGGATCAAGGTCTGGATCTTCAAGGGTGAAATCCTTGGTCACGACCCGATGGCGACCGACCGTCTGATGCTCGATGCGCAGACGACCGGTGTCCGTCCGGCCCGTGAAGATCGCCGCTAAGGACTGCTGAGATGCTGCAACCGAAAAAAACCAAGTTCCGCAAGGCTTTCAAGGGCCGCATCCATGGCAATGCCAAGGGCGGTACCAGCCTGAACTTCGGCTCCTACGGGCTGAAGGCGATGGAACCCGAGCGCATCACCGCGCGCCAGATCGAAGCGGCCCGCCGCGCGATCAGCCGTGCGATCAAGCGTCAGGGTCGCCTCTGGATCCGTGTTTTCCCCGACGTTCCCGTGTCGTCGAAGCCTGCCGAAGTCCGCATGGGTAAGGGCAAGGGTTCGCCGGAATTCTGGGCCGCGCGCGTGAAGCCGGGTCGCATCCTGTTCGAACTCGACGGCGTTCCGGGCCCCGTGGCCGCGCTGGCGTTCGAACGCGCCGCGATGAAGCTGCCGATCAAGACGAAGGTTATCGCCCGCCTCGGCGATACCTCGCACCTGGAGGGTTAAGGACATGGCCAAGACCGAAGATTTCAAGGCCAAGACCGACGACCAGCTCGCCGAACAGCTTGGCGAACTGAAGCGCGAGGCGTTCAACCTCCGCTTCCAGGCGGCCACCGGCCAGCTTGAAAAGGCCTCGCGCGTCAAGGAAGTGCGGCGCTCGATCGCCCGCATCAAGACGCAGCAGACCGAGCGTTCGCGCTCGGCCGCGAAGTAAGGAGACTATCGATGCCGAAGCGCATTCTGACCGGCACGGTGGTGTCCGACAAGGGCGACAAGACCGTCGTGGTGAAGGTCGAACGGAAGGTGAAGCACCCTCTGTACGGCAAGATCATCCGCCGCTCGAAAAAATATCACGCCCACGATGAAGACAACGCCATCAAGGCTGGCGAAACCGTCCGCATCGAGGAAACGAAGCCGATTTCGAAGCTGAAGACCTGGAAGGTGCTCGACAAGGTCGACACCCACAGCAAGCCCAAGGGCGCTGCCCCGGCTGCTCCCGCCGCGGCCGAAGGCTAAAGAGTTTCACGGAACCGCCGGGGTGCCCCGGTAGGCCAAGGAAGAAGGAAATGCATCGATGATCCAGATGCAGTCACAATTGGAAGTCGCCGACAACAGCGGCGCGAAGCGCGTCCAGTGCATCAAGGTGCTTGGCGGCTCGAAGCGTCGTACGGCCGGCGTCGGCGACGTTATCGTCGTGTCGATCAAGGAAGCGCAGCCGCGCGGCAAGGTGAAGAAGGGCGACGTGCATCGCGCCGTCATCGTCCGCACCGCGAAGGATGTGCGCCGCGCCGACGGTTCGGTGATCCGTTTCGACAGCAACGCCGCCGTGCTCGTCAACAAGAACGAGGAACCGATCGGCACCCGTATCTTCGGCCCCGTCGTCCGCGAACTCCGCGGCAAGGGCTATATGAAGATCATCAGCCTGGCGCCGGAGGTGCTCTGACCATGGCGAACAAGATCAAGAAGGGTGACACGGTCGTCGTCCTGTCCGGCAAGGACAAGGGCAAGACCGGCGAAGTGACGCAGAGCCTGCCGAAGGATGGCAAGGTCGTCGTCGCTGGCGTCAATGTCATCACCCGCCACCGCAAGCCGAACCAGCAAAATCCGCAGGGCGGCCTCGAGCGCAAGGAAGCGCCGCTGTTCGCGAGCAAGGTCGCGCTGGCCGATCCCAAGACCGGCAAGCCGACGCGCGTTCGTTTTGAAACCAAGGACGGCAAGAAGGTCCGCGTGGCCGTGAAGTCCGGGGAGACGATCAATGGCTGACAATTACACCCCGCGCATGCGCAAGCGCTATGACGATGTGATCGTCAAGGCGATGACCGAGAAGTTCGGTTACAAGAATGCGATGGAAGTGCCGAAGATCGAGAAGATCACGCTCAACATGGGCGTGGGCGACGCGGTCCAGGACAAGAAGAAGGTCGAGATCGCCGCTTCGGAAATGGAGCTGATCGCGGGTCAGAAGCCCGTCGTGACCAAGGCGAAGAAGTCGATCGCGCAGTTCAAGCTGCGTGAAGGCATGCCGATCGGTTGCAAGGTCACCCTGCGCCGCGAACGCATGTACGAGTTCCTCGATCGCCTGATCACGATCGCCATGCCGCGCATCCGCGACTTTCGCGGCGTGTCGGCGACGAGCTTCGACGGCCGTGGCAACTATGCCATGGGCCTGAAAGAGCAGATCATCTTCCCCGAGATCAACTATGACCGCATCGACACGGTGCGCGGCATGGACGTGATCGTCACCACCACCGCCCGTACGGACGACGAAGCCCGCGAACTGCTCAAGCTGTTCGGCTTCCCCTTCCCGATCGAAGCGCAGGAAAAGGAAGCCGCCTGATCCTTCGGGACCGGGCAGGCTCTTTCAAGAAGGAAAGAGAACTTAAGTCATGGCGAAACTGAGTTCGATGAACAAGAACGAGCGTCGCAAGAAGCTGGTGAAGAAATATGCCGGCCGTTATGCGAAGCTGAAGGCGATTGCGGCGGACACGTCGCTCGATGATGGCGAGCGTCTGATCGCGCGCCTCAAGATGGCGGAAATCCCGCGCAATGGTAACCCGACCCGCATCCGCAACCGGTGCGAGCTGACCGGGCGCCCGCGCGCTTATTATCGCAAATTCCGGCTGTGCCGTATCCAGCTCCGCGATCTGGCCAACAAGGGCCTGATCCCCGGTGTTGTGAAGTCGAGCTGGTAAGGGACTGACAAGATGGCAATGACCGATCCCCTGGGTGATATGCTCACCCGCATCCGCAACGGCCAGCAGGCGAAGAAGGACAGCGTCCTGACGCCGGCTTCGACGCTGCGCGTCCGCGTTCTCGATGTTCTCCAGCGCGAAGGCTATATCCGCGGCTATAGCGAAGAAGCGCTGGGCGCGAAGGGCCAGCATAAGGGCATCCGCATCGAGCTCAAATATTTCGAAGGCCAGCCGGCGATCCGCCACGTGGCCCGCGTCTCGAAGCCGGGTCGCCGCGTCTATTCGGGTTCGAAGGAACTGCCGATCGTGCGCAACGGCCTTGGCATCACCATCGTGTCGACCCCGCGTGGCGTTCTCTCGGACGCCGAAGCTCGCGAGCATAATGTCGGCGGCGAAGTGCTGGCGGAGGTGTTCTGATGTCCCGCATTGGTAAAAAGGCAGTGGCAATCCCGGGCGGCGTCACCGCCGCGATCGACGGCGGCCAGCTGTCGGTCAAGGGTCCCAAGGGCACGCTGGCGATGCCGCTGTCCGACCTCATCAACTATGAAGTCGGCGAAGGCAGCATCTCGGTGCAGCCCGCGAACAGCACCCGCGAAGCACGGGCGTTCTGGGGCATGCAGCGCACGCTGGTCCAGAATCTGATCACCGGCGTGACCGAAGGCTTCACCAAGGTCCTCGAAATCACCGGTGTCGGCTATCGCGCCAACTCGCAGGGCAAGACGCTGAAGCTGCAGCTCGGCTACAGCCACGATGTCGATTTCGCGGTGCCCGAAGGCATCGAGATCAAGACGCCGGACAACACGACGATCGAGATCAGCGGTATCGACAAGCAGAAAGTCGGCCAGGTCGCGGCGGAAATCCGCCGCTGGCGCAAGCCCGAACCCTATAAGGGCAAGGGCATCAAATATCGCGGCGAGTACATCTTCCGCAAAGAAGGCAAGAAGAAGTAAGCCATGGCACATCTCACCTCTTTCCAGAAGCGCCGTCAGCGCGTTCGTACCGCCCTCCGCCAGCGCGCCGCCGGCCGCCCGCGTTTGTCGGTGCACCGGTCGGGCCGTCACATCTATGCGCAGCTCATCGATGACGCCGCCGGCAAGACGCTGGCCGCTGCTTCGACGCTGGACAAGGATGTCCGCGGCAAGACCGGCGCCACCACCGCAGCCGCGGCCGATGTCGGCAAGCGGCTCGCCGACGCCGCCAAGAAGGCGGGCGTGACGCAGGTCGTGTTCGACCGCGGCGGCTTCCTGTTCCACGGGCGCATCAAGGCGCTGGCCGACGCGGCTCGCGAAGGCGGATTGGAGTTCTGATTATGGCAGACGAAGTACAGAACGTCGAAGGCGCTCCCGAAGCTGCCCCCACTGAAGGCCAGGCCCCGCGCCGCGGCCGTGGCGGCGGCCGCGATGGCGGCCGTGGCGGTCGTGAAGGTGGCCGTGGCCGCCGCGACGATCGCCGCCCGCGCGACGAAGATGGTGGCGAAGAGCTGATCGAAAAGCTCGTCCATATCAACCGCGTGTCGAAGACCGTGAAGGGCGGCAAGCGCTTCGGTTTCGCCGCGCTCGTCGTCGTCGGCGACGGCAAGGGCCGCGCCGGTTTCGGCCATGGCAAGGCGCGCGAAGTGCCCGAAGCCATTTCGAAGGCGACCGCTGCCGCGAAGAAGGCGATGATCCGCGTTCCGCTGCGCGACGGCCGCACGCTGCACCATGACGGCCGCGGTGTGTTCGGCGCCGGCAATGTGACGCTGCGTTCGGCGCCCGCCGGTACCGGCATCATCGCCGGTGGCCCGATGCGCGCCGTGTTCGAATCGCTGGGCGTTGCCGATGTGGTGACCAAGTCGGTCGGCACCTCGAACCCCTATAACATGATCCGCGCGACCTTCGAGGCGCTCGGCGAACAGACCAGCCCGAAGTCGGTCGCGCAGCGTCGCGGCAAGAAGGTTTCGGACCTGATCAAGCGTGGCGGCGCGTCCGACCGCGCAGCCGAGGCCGAAGCCGCGGCGGTGACGGAGTAAGACAATGGCCGACAAGAAGATCAAGATCCGCCAGATCGGTTCGCCGATCCGTCGTCCGAAGAGCCAGCGCGCCATCCTGACCGGCCTCGGCCTGGGCAAGATGCGCCGCGAGGTCGAACTGGTCGACACCCCGGAAGTGCGCGGCATGATCCGCAAGCTTCCGCACATGGTGGAAGTCGTCGAGGGCTAAACCCGCGATGAAGCTCTATCGCCTGTTGACCGGTCCCGACGACAGCGCCTTCTGCGCGCGGGTCGAGGGACTGCTCAACCGGGGGTGGCAGCTTCACGGCAGCCCCTCGATCACCAGTGTCGATGGCCGCGGCTATGTCGCCCAGGCCATCGTGATGGAAAAGGCCGGCGACTATCCCGGCTTTCAGCCATCGAGTGAAATCGAACCGGATTGAAATTTTCGATCCATAGCGCGACCACAGCGAAAGCGAGTGCAAAGACATGACGATCAAGCTTAACGAACTTCGTGACAACGCCGGCGCCCGCAAGGGCCGGATGCGCGTCGGACGCGGCATCGGCTCGGGCAAGGGCAAGACCGCCGGCCGCGGCCAGAAGGGTCAGAAGGCCCGCAGCGGCGTCGCGATCAACGGCTTCGAGGGCGGCCAGATGCCGCTTCACATGCGCATCCCGAAGCGCGGCTTCAACAATATCTTCGGCAAGGACTTTGCCATCGTCAATCTGGGCATGATCCAGAAGCTGGTCGATGCGAAGAAGCTCGATGCCAAGGCCGTGATCGATCACGCCGCGCTCAAGGCGGCTGGCGTTGCACGCGGCGGCAAGGACGGCGTTCGCCTCCTCGCCAAGGGCGAATATAGCGCCAAGCTGAATTTCGCGGTTGCCGGCGCGTCGAAGGGCGCGATCGAGGCGGTCGAAAAGGCCGGCGGCAAGGTCGAGCTTCCTGAAGTCAAGGAAGCAGCGCCCGAAGGCAAGAAGGCCCAGCGTCGCGCCAAAGCCAAGGCCGAGTAAGATTTCGCGAGGGGCGGTTCGAAAGGACCGCCCCTTGCCACATGGCGACAGTTGATCCGCCCTTCGCTCGCAAGGCTCGATGCGAAGGCGGGCGCGGCCTGTATCGACGAGCTGCGTCGTAAAATAGGCCTTTCCCCTTGCGCTTCGGGCCCTCCGAACGCACATAGGCGCTGGGTCGCGGGGGGCGCGGTCCGGAATATCCGAGGAAGATACCCATGGCCTCTCGCGCCGACCAGCTTGCATCCAACCTGAACTTTTCGAAGTTCGGCCAGGCGACCGAACTCAAGCGGCGAATCTGGTTCACGATCGGCGCGCTGATCGTTTTCCGTTTCCTGTCGTTCGTGCCGCTGCCGGGCGTCGACCCGGTCGCGCTGTCGCGGCTTTACGATCAGGCGGCGTCGGGCGGCATCCTCGACATCTTCAACACCTTCTCGGGCGGCAGCCTCGAGCGCATGAGCATCATCGCGCTCGGCGTCATGCCCTACATCACGGCGTCGATCGTCGTCCAGCTCGCCTCGGCGCTGTCGCCGAGCCTCGCCGCTCTCAAGAAAGAGGGCGAGAGCGGGCGCAAGAAGCTCAACCAATATACGCGCTACGGCACCGTCGCGCTGACCGCGATCCAGGGCTATTTCATCGCCGTCGGCCTCGAAAACCTCGGCCAGAGCCAGGGCATCGCCGCGGTCGTCGACCCGGGGATGATGTTCCGCATCGGCGCCGTCATCTCGATCGTCGGCGGTACGCTGTTCCTGATGTGGCTCGGCGAACAGATCACCAGCCGCGGGATCGGCAACGGCGTGTCGCTGATCATCATGGCGGGC
Source organism: Sphingopyxis macrogoltabida (assembly GCF_001307295.1). Classification (NCBI taxonomy): domain Bacteria; kingdom Pseudomonadati; phylum Pseudomonadota; class Alphaproteobacteria; order Sphingomonadales; family Sphingopyxidaceae; genus Sphingopyxis; species Sphingopyxis macrogoltabida. Next base: position 4,411,700 of record NZ_CP012700.1, read on the forward strand.
ATTCTTGCCCAGCTTCCGCGCAGCTTCGCGCAGATGTTCACGCAGGTCCGCGAAGGCTCGATGGGGGGCGGCACGATCGTCGCCGTCATCGGCGGCGCGATCGCGATCATCGCCTTCATCAGCTTCATGGAACGCGCCCAGCGCCGCGTCCTCGTCCAGTATCCGAAACGCGCGACGCAGCGCGGTGTGATGCAGGCCGACCGCAGCCATCTGCCGCTCAAGGTCAACACCGCGGGCGTCATCCCGCCGATCTTCGCCTCGTCGCTGCTGCTGATGCCGCTCACCGTCACCCAGATGATGGGCAATAATGTGAAGGGCGATACCGCCTGGGGCGATTTCCTGATCACCCTCAACCAGTATCTCGCGCACGGCCAGCCGCTCTATATGGCGCTCTATGCCGCGGGCATCATCTTCTTCTGCTTCTTCTACGTCGCGGTTGTCTTCAACCCCGAAGAAACCGCCGACAATCTGAAGCGTCAGAACGGCTTCATCCCCGGTATCCGCCCAGGCAAGAACACCGCCGCCTATCTCGACCATGTGCTGACCCGCATCACCGTGATCGGTGCGGCCTATCTCGCGGCGATCTGTCTGGTGCCGGAATATTTCATCGCCGGATCGGGCCTGCCGTTCCAGCTCGGCGGCACCAGCTTGCTGATCATCGTCAACGTGACGATCGACACGATCAGCCAGATCCAGAGCCACATGCTCGCGCATCAATATGGCGACCTCATCAAGAAGGCCAAATTGAAGGGCGGCGTTGCGCGGCGCTGATCGCCTCGCTACGGCATCCTGCGACAGGGCAACAACAGGGGCTTCCATGACGCTCAACATCATTTTGCTTGGTCCGCCGGGGGCGGGCAAGGGTACGCAGGCATCGCGCCTCGAGGACGAGCATGGCATGGTCCAGCTCTCGACCGGCGATATGCTGCGCGCCGCGGTCAAGGCGGGCACGCCGATCGGCCTGCAGGCCAAGGCGGTGATGGATGCGGGTGAACTCGTCTCGGACGAAATCGTCTCGGGCCTGATCGGCGAAAGGCTCGACGAACTGGGCAGCGATACGTCGGTGATCTTCGACGGCTATCCGCGCACCGCCGCGCAGGCCGAATCGCTCGACGAAATCCTCAGCGCGCGCGGCCGCAAGCTCGATCATGTTATCGAGCTTCGGGTCGAAGAAGACGCGCTCGTCGATCGCATCACCGGACGCTTCTCGTGCGCCAAATGTGGCGAGGGGTATCACGACCGTTACAAGCTGCCGAAGGTGGACAATGTTTGCGACGCTTGCGGGAGCAGCGAATTCAAACGCCGCCCCGACGATAATGAGGAAACGGTGCGCACCCGCATGGCCGAATATCGCGCCAAGACGGCGCCGATCCTGCCGATCTACGAAGCGCGCGGCATCGTGACCCATGTCGACGGCATGGCGCCGATCGACGAAGTCAACGACGCGATCGAAACGATTCTGGCGACCGCGGGCTGAGGCCCTCCCCTCAACGATAATCGTCATTGCGAGCGTAGCGAAGCAATCCAGAGCGGTGTAGAACGCCCCTGGGTTGCTTCGCTACGCTCGCAATGACGGAGCTTTGGGCTGCAAGGGGGACGTTATGAGATCGAAGCGAATTCTTGCCGGCTTCATTGCCACGGCCATGCTTCCCACCACGCCGGCGGCCGCCAAGGTGATCGACCAGAGCGAAATCGGTTTTACCGTCGCGCATACCGCGCAGGTTGCAGCGACGCCCGCCGATGTGTGGAAGATGCTCCGGACGCCCGACAAATGGTGGTCGAAAGAGCATAGCTGGTCGGGCGATGCCGCCAATTTCTGGCTCGATTCGCAGGCCGGCGGCTGCTTCTGCGAGAAATTGCCAGATACGGGATCGGGTCTTGGCAGCGTCCAGCACGCGCGGATCGTTTTTGCCAAGCCGAACCAGATGCTGCGCTTGTCGGGCGCGTTCGGTCCGCTGCAGGGCGAGGCGCTGAACGGCACGCTGACGGTGCAGATCAAGCAAACGCCGACCGGATCGGCGATCCGCTTCGATTATGTCGTCGGCGGCTATATGCGCTTCAAGGTCGGCGACATCGCGCCCGCGGTCGACGGCGTGATCGGCGAACAGCTTGCGGGGCTCGCGAAAGCGCTCGGCGGCGCGCTGCCGCCATCGCGCGACGAAAAGGCCGCGGCCGACGCCGACAAGCAAAAGTCTGGGACCGATGCCAACGAAGCTCCGGCCGACGAAGGGCCCGGCCTCGACGATGTCGCGGCCGATCTGGCGAAAGACGACGAGGTCGTGGCTCCCCGCTAGGCGCCGGTCAGGATGTGGGTTTGCCGCGCAGCTTGGCAAGCGCTGCGAGCGGTCCCGCAGCCTCTTCGCTCAGCACGCCCTTCTCGGCGAGGATGCGGTCGGCGTCGGGGTGGCGCGGAAAGGGATCGAGCCCGAGCGAAAGCGTTTGCACGGCGGCCTCGCCCAGATCGATCCGGTCGCCTTCGAGCGGCAATATGTCGCAATCCGCGTCGCTGATCTCGATTTCCTCTTCGCTCGCCGCTGCGTCGACGTCGCGCAGGAATTTCAGGTCGAACGTTTCGGTCAGGTTCGCCGGCACCGGCAGGTCGGTCGCGGCGCAGCGCTGGACGAGTTCGGCGCGCACCTCGCCGCGCGCTGCGATGCCGCCGGCGACGGCACGCACCTCGGCGGTCACGGCGAAGGAGGCGAGTTTAACGAGATCGAGCCGTTTTGCGATCCGTTCGCGGGCTTCGGCGTCGGCTTCGATCGCAATCGTCTTGCCGTGCGCGGCGTCGGCCAGCGTGACGATGTGCGAAAATTCGGGATCGGCGTTCAAGCGGAGCCCCCGGGCAGGCGGTCGGCGACGATCAGTTCGGCAACGGGTGTTGCTGCCAGCGCCGCACGTTGCGTAGCAACCTGCGCCGCGACATAGGCCAGCCGTTCCTCTCCGGGCGCTTCCCCCCCCCGCCACAGGTTGCGGACCAGCGCGGCACGCAGCTCGTCCGACCCGTCGGCCGCCTTATAGGCGCCGAGGCGGCCGCCGAGCGCGCCGACCATCCGTCCGATCTGCTTGCCGACGACCATGTCACCGAAACCGATCTGGCGCATCTGTCCGTCCATATCCGACACGAAGAGTTCGGTGAGTTCGACGCCGGCGCGAACGACATCGGGATCCTCGTCGATACGGTGGAGGACAAGCGCGAGGATCAGGCTGACCATGTCGAAACGGCCGTCCAGTGTGTCGGGAACGCCGCCCTCCTCATACCAGTGCGGTTGGCGCGCGGTGGCGACGACGGCGTTCCAGAGCGGGCGGCGCGCCTCGCGCGGGTCGGGATCGGGTTTGAAGAGTTTGCGGAGCGAGAACATGTGGAGTCGCTTAGGCCCAATCGGCGCGGCCGAAAAGGGGGGCTGGTCAGCTTCTGGCAAGCTTTGCCGCGCCACAAGCGGCTTGTGCGCGGCGTCCGCTTGCGGTTAAGAGGCGCGAGAGCATGCGCGGCCGCCGGGAAAGACGGGGGCACGCGCAACGGAGATTGTCGAATGCCGAATTTCATGCCCAAGCTTCCTGCCTCGCGCCCGCGCCTGATCGTCGTCGGACTGATGGTCGCGCTGACCGCGGGCGGCTGTACGCAGATGAAGGGGCGGCAGGGCTATGTCGTCGATCCGGTGCTGACGCAGGCGATCACGCCCGGCGTCGACAATCGCGAGTCGGTCGAAAAGACGCTCGGACGCCCGACTTTCGTCGGCCAGTTCAGCAACAATGAATATTATTATGTGTCGCGCGAAACGCGGCAGCTCGCCTTCGCCAATCCGCGCCCGATCGCGCAGCAGGTGCTGCGCGTCCGCTTCGACCCCGCCGGCAACGTCGCGGCGGTCGACAAGACCGGCCTCGAACTGGTGAGCAAGCTCAATCCCGAAGGCGACAAGACCCCGACGCTGGGCCGCCACCGCAGCTTCTTCGAGGATATCTTCGGCAATATCGGCGCGGTTGGTGCGCCGGGCGCCGGGGCGCCTCCGGGACAGTAAGTTATCGCTTCAGCTTTGCTGAAGCGCGCGGCACCGGCCCGCTCCCCACCCGGCCTCCCAATCCAGTTTATTCTGTGGGAGGCCGGGCGGGGGAGCGGGCCGGTGCCGCTTCCGGCGTCAGCCGGAAGATCAAAGCTCTATTGCGCGATCCCGCCAGCCGCGAGCACGGCGAGCGTGACCAGATCGGATGCGGTCGATGCCATCGTCGCGACCTGCACCGGCTTTTCCATGCCGACGAGCATCGGTCCGATCACCGCACCGCCGCCGAGTTCGCGGAGCAGCTTCGCCGACAGATTGGCCGATTGCAGTCCCGGCATCACCAGCACGTTCGCCGGGCCCGACAGGCGGCAGAAGGGATAGTTCTTCATCACCTTCTCGTTCAGCGCGACGTCGGGCGCCATTTCGCCTTCATATTCGAAGCCCGGGTTCCGCTGGTCGAGGATCGAAACCGCATCGCGGATATTGTCGAGCCATTCGCCCGGCGGGTTGCCGAAGGTCGAATAGGAGAGAAAGGCGACTCGCGGCTCGTGCCCCATCCGCCGCGCGACCTGTGCGGTACGTTCGGCGATATCGGCGAGCATGACGGCCGACGGCCGTTCGTTCACCGTCGTGTCGGCCATGAAGATGGTGTGATGCTGGTCGACAAGGACGTGGATGCCGAAGGGCGTCTTGCCCTCGGCATGGTCGATCACCCGCCGCACTTCGCGCATCGTCTGCGAATAGGTGCGCGTCGTGCCGGTGATCATCGCATCGGCAAGGCCGAGCTTGAGCAGCAGTGAGCCGAAGATGTTGCGATCGCGGTTGACCATGCGTTCGGCATCGCGGCGGAGATAACCGCGCCGCTGCAGCCGTTCGTAGAGCATGTCGACCATCTCTGGCACATGCGGCGAATTGACGCTGTTGTGCACCTCGAACGACTCGGCGTCGGCGACGCCCATCGCGCGCAATTTGTCGTGCAGCCCTTCGCGCCCGACGAGCACCGGAATGCCGTAGCCGCCGTCGCGGAACTGGATCGCGGCGCGCAGCACGACCTCCTCTTCGCCCTCAGCAAAAACGACGCGCTTCGGGTTCGACCGCGCGGCTTCATAGGCGAGCGTCAGTACCGACGTCGTCGGGTTGAGGCGCGCACGGAGGCGGGTGCGATATTCGTCGAGATCCGCAATCGGCCGCTGCGCGACGCCCGTCTGCATCGCCGCTTCGGCGACCGCGGCGGGAACGATTTCCATCAAACGCGGGTCGAAGGGCGACGGGATGATATATTCGGGACCAAAGCTCGACGCACGTCCGCCATAGGCCGCGGCGACTTCCTCGGGCACCTGCTGGCGCGCGAGGTCGGCGATCGCATAGGCCGCGGCGATCTTCATCTCTTCGTTGATCGCGGTCGCATGGACATCGAGCGCGCCGCGGAAGATGAAGGGGAAGCAGAGAACATTGTTGACCTGGTTCGGATAGTCCGAGCGCCCGGTCGCGATGATTGCGTCGGGTCTTGCGGCACGAGCATCCGGCGGCGAGATTTCGGGATCGGGGTTCGCCATCGCGAAAATGATCGGCGCCGGTGCCATGTCCTTGACCATTTCGGGCTTGAGCGCCCCCGCGGCCGAGAGGCCGAGGAAGACGTCGGCACCGATCAGCGCTTCGGTCAGGTTGCGCGCTTCGGTCGGCACGGCATGCGCCGACTTCCACTGGTCCATGCCTTCGGTCCGGCCCTGCCAGATCGTGCCCTTGCGATCGCACATGATGACATTTTCGTGCCGCACGCCCATCGCCTTGATGAGCGCGGTGCAGGCGATCGCGGCCGCGCCCGCGCCGTTGACGACGACCTTGACGGTCGAAAGGTCGCGCCCGGTCAGGTGACAGGCGTTGATCAGGCCCGCGGCGGTGATGATCGCGGTGCCATGCTGGTCGTCATGGAACACCGGGATGTTCATCTTTTCCTTCAGCGCCTGTTCGATGATGAAGCAGTTCGGCGCCGCGATATCCTCGAGGTTGATGCCGCCGAAGCTCGGTTCGAGCAGCGCGACGGCGTCGATGAACGCCTGCGGATCTTCGGTATCGACCTCGAGGTCGATCGAATCGACGTCGGCGAAGCGCTTGAACAGCACCGCCTTGCCTTCCATCACCGGCTTCGAGGCGAGCGCGCCGAGGTTGCCGAGACCGAGGATTGCGGTTCCGTTCGAGATCACCGCGACCAGATTGCCTTTGATTGTGTAGTCGTAAGCCTTGGCCGGGTCCGCGGCGATCGCGTTGACCGGGACGGCGACGCCGGGCGAATAGGCAAGGCTGAGGTCGCGCTGCGTCGCCATCGGCTTTGACGCGACGATCTCGATTTTCCCGGGCCGGCCATATTCGTGGTAGAGCAGGGCCTCGCGGTCGGAAAACTGCACCTTGCTGCCACTATCCATCGTCTATCCTCTCCTCTGATCCACAAGCCGCGCGCCCGATCTCTTTCCTAGACCTGGTTCCGGCATTGCCGAAACCATAATCCACACCGGTCCACTCGCTATGGCTTACCCCCAGGAACATTAATCCCCTAGCGTCACCCGGGCGGATTGTAACCGCGAATGTTGCAGGCGCATGCCTTGCCATGTCGCCCCCAATCACTAAGCAGGGCGAATGCCCGCGACCGCCCCGAAACCTGCCAACAGCAACGCCGCACCCGCCGCCCATCCCGCCGCAACGCCGATGATGGCGCAATATTGGTCGCTGAAGGACAAGGCCGGCGACTGCCTGCTCTTCTATCGCATGGGCGATTTCTTCGAACTGTTTTTCGACGATGCCAAGGCAGCGGCGGCGACGCTCGACATCGCGCTGACGTCGCGCGGCGAACATGGCGGCGAACCCGTGCCGATGTGCGGCGTGCCCGTCCACGCCGCCGAATCCTATCTCGCGCGGCTGATCCGCGCCGGCCACCGCGTCGCGATCGCCGAACAGGTCGAAAGCCCTGCCGAAGCCAAGGCGCGCGGCGGGTCGAAAGCGCTTGTGGCGCGGGCGATCGTTCGTTTCGTCACCGCCGGAACGCTGACCGAAGAGGCATTGCTCGAAGGACGCAGCGCCAATCGCCTCGCCGCCCTCGCCGAGGTCGGCAGCGAAGGCGAGGTCTCGATTGCTGCCGCCGATATCTCGACCGGACGGTTCGAGGTCGTCGCGGTGCGCCGTGAGGCCGTCGATGCCGAACTCGCGCGGCTGGCGCCGTCCGAATTGCTGGTGAGCGAGGGCGCAGAGGCACCGGTAGCAGGGGCGCGGCAGATCGTGCGGCGGCCGGCGGGCGAATTTGCCAGCACCGCCGGGCAGAAACGGCTCGAAGCCTTGTTCGGCGTCCAGACGCTCGATGGCTTCGGTAGCTTTTCGCGCGGTGAAATCGCCGCAATGGGGGCGATTGCCGCCTATCTCGATCATGTCGGGACCGGTTCGGCGGTCTTTCTCCAGCCGCCGCTGCGCGTCTCGGCGTCGGATCGCATGGCGATCGACGCGGCGACGCGCGAGAGCCTCGAACTCGTGCGCACCATGGCGGGCGCTCGCGACGGCAGCCTGCTCGCGACGATCGACCGCACCGTGACCGCGGCGGGGGCGCGGCTGCTCGCCGACGATCTCGCGAGCCCGCTGACCGACAAGGGCGCGATCCTCGAACGGCTCGATCTGGTCGACAGCCTCGCGCGCGATGCGCTGTGGCGCGGCGAGCTGCGCGCGACGCTGCGTGCGCTGCCCGATGCCGGACGGGCGCTCGGGCGTCTCGTGGCGGGGCGCGGCGGTCCGCGCGACCTTGCGCAGCTGCGCGATGCGCTCGGCGGGGCGCGGCTGCTCCGCGAACATCTCGCGCGCCGTGCCGACCTGCCGCCGCTCCTCGCGCGGCTGCTGCCGGGGCTCGACGGCCATGGCGCGCTCGTCGATGAGCTCACGCGCGCGCTGATCGAGACGCCGCCGGTCGACGCTGCGCAGGGCGGCTATATCGCCGAGGGCTATGATCATGGCCTTGATGCGCTGCGCGAAACGGCGCGCGATGGGCGCAAGGCGATCGCGGTGCTCGAGGCGGGCTATCGCGACCGCACCGGCATCGCCTCGCTCAAGATCCGCCACAATGGCGTGCTCGGCTATCATGTCGAGGTGCCGGCGAAGCATGCCGATACGCTGATGGCTCCCGACTCGGGCTTCACCCATCGCCAGACGCTCGCGGGGGTCGTCCGCTTCAACTCGGCGGATCTCCATGAAGCGGCGAGCCGGGTGACGCAGGCGGGCGTCCACGCGCTCGCCGCCGAGGCGGCGCATCTCGAAACGCTGACCGAGCAGGCGACGCAGCGGCGCGAGGCGATTGCCGCATCGTGCGACGTGCTCGCGCGGATCGATGTCGCCGCGGCGCTCGCCGACCATGCGATGAGCCACAACTGGTGCCGCCCCGACCTTGCCGATGAGCCTTGCCTCGACGTGAGCGGCGGCCGCCACCCGGTGGTCGAGGCGACGCTGGCGAAATCGGGCGAGCGCTTCGTGCCGAATGACGTCTCCCTGTCCGAAGCCGACCGGCTCTGGCTCGTCACCGGCCCCAATATGGGCGGTAAATCGACCTTCCTGCGCCAGAATGCGCTGATCGTCGTGCTCGCGCAGGCGGGGGGCTTCGTCCCCGCGGCGTCGGCGAAGCTCGGGCTCGTGGACCGGCTGTTCAGCCGCGTCGGCGCCAGCGACAATCTCGCGCGCGGGCGCTCGACCTTCATGGTCGAAATGGTCGAAACCGCCGCGATCCTTGCGCAGGCCACTCCGCAAAGCTTCGTCATCCTCGACGAGGTCGGGCGCGGCACCTCGACCTACGACGGGCTCGCGCTCGCCTGGTCGGTGGTCGAGGCGGTGCACGAGGTCAATCGCTGCCGCTGCCTGTTCGCGACCCATTATCACGAGCTGACCCGCCTCGCCGAAACGCTGAACGCTCTCTCGCTCCACCACGTCCGCGCGCGCGAATGGCAGGGCGATCTGGTGCTGCTCCACGAGGTTGCCGAGGGGCCCGCCGACCGCAGCTATGGTCTTGCGGTCGCGCGCCTCGCCGGGGTGCCCGCGGGTGTCGTCAAACGCGCCGAAGCGGTGCTCGCGAAGCTCGAGGCGGGGCGCGAAGCAACCGGCGGACTCGCCGCCGGGCTCGACGACCTGCCGTTGTTCGCGGCGACGCTCGCCGCAGCGCCGGCGGCGGCCAAAGATGCGCTGCGCGAGGCGCTCGGTGCGATCGATCCCGACGCGCTCGCCCCCCGCGAAGCGCTCGACACGCTTTATGCGCTCAAACGGCTGATGGCGGACGAGGCATGAGCGACCTGTTCGACAATCTCGACCAGCGCCGCGCGATTATCGACCGGCGCGAGTTGGCCGGCCGGCTCGACGCGATCGCCGCCGAGAACAGCGATTCCGGCGTTCGCCGCCGCGCGATGGTCGCGCTGCTCAGGGACGCGCTCGACAAGGGGCGGAGCGAAATCGAACACCGGCTGCTCGCCCATCCCTCGTCGGGGCGGCTTGCGGCGAGCGCCACCGCCTTCCTGATCGACCAGATCGTCCGCCTCAGCCACGATTTCACCGTCGGCCACCTCTATCCCGCGGGCAACCGCTCGGCGGGCGAGCGGATCACGCTGATCGCGGTCGGCGGCTATGGCCGCGGTGAAATGGCGCCGCACAGCGACATCGATATCGGCTTCCTGACCCCGTTCAAGCAGACGAGCTGGACCGAGCAGGTGATCGAGGCGCAGCTTTACACGCTCTGGGATCTCGGGCTGAAGGTCGGCCATTCGAGCCGCTCGATCGACGAGATGGTGCGCGCCGCGAAGGACGATCTGACCATTCGCACCGCGCTGCTCGAAGGACGCTTCATCTGGGGCGACCGCGACCTCTACGACCAGGCTTCAGCGCGTTTCGATGCCGAAGTCGTCGCGGGCAATGCGCGCGCCTTCGTTGCCGACAAGCTTGCCGAACGCGACGAGCGGCACAAGCGCATGGGAGATTCGCGTTACGTCGTCGAACCCAATGTGAAGGAAGGGAAGGGCGGTCTGCGCGACCTCCACACTTTGTTCTGGATCGGCAAGTTCATCCACCGCGTACGCACCGTTCCCGAGCTTGTCGATGCGGGCCTGCTCTCGGCGCGCGAACTTCGCCAGTTCGCGCGCGCCGAGAATTTCCTGCTCGCGGTGCGCTGCCACCTCCACGTCCTCGCCGGGCGCGCCGAGGACCGGCTGACCTTCGATTTCCAGCCCGAGATCGCGCGGCGGATGCAGTTCGCCGACCGCCCCGGCAAGAGCGCGGTCGAGCGCTTCATGCAGCTCTATTTTCTCCACGCCAAAAGCGTCGGCGACGTCACCGGCACCTTCCTCGCGCATCTCGACGACCAGCTTGCTGCGCGCGGCCGGCGTTTCCTGCCGACGATCCGGCGGCGGCCGGGAAAGCTCAATGGCTTCGTCCTCGACCGCGGCCGGCTTGCCTTGCCATCGGACGATTTCTTCCAGCAGGATCCGGTGCGGCTCGTCGAGATCTTCGCGCTCGCCGACAAGCACGGGCTCGAAATCCATCCGCAGGCGATGCGGCAGGCGCGCCACGATGCCAAGCTGATCGAAACGCAAGGGGTGCGCCGCAATGCGCGCGCCAACGAACTGTTCCTCGACGTGCTGACCAGTCCGCGCGATCCCGAAACGGTGCTGCGCTGGATGAACGAGGCGGGGGTGTTCGGCCGTTTCGTTCCCGATTTCGGCCGCGTCGTCGCGCAGATGCAGTTCGACATGTATCATCATTATACGGTCGACGAGCATACCATCCGCGCCATCGGCCTTCTCGCGGACATTGAGCAGGACCGCCTGAAAGACGACCACCCGCTGTCGAGCGCGATCATGAAACAGGTCCAGTCGCGGCGCGTCATCTATGTCGCGGTGCTGCTCCACGATATTGCCAAGGGCCGCGGCGGCGACCATAGTGTGCTGGGCGCCGAACTCGCGCTCCGGGTGTGTCCGCGGCTGGGCCTCACTCCGGCAGAAACCGAAACCGTATCGTGGCTCGTCCGCTATCATCTGCTGATGTCGGCGACCGCGTTCAAGCGCGACCTCGCCGATTTCAAGACGATCCTCGATTTCGCGGGGCAGGTGCAGTCGCCCGAGCGGCTCCGCCTGCTGCTCGTGCTCACCGTGGTCGATATCCGCGCCGTCGGCCCCGGCGTCTGGAACAGCTGGAAACGCCAGCTGCTCACCGAACTGTTCGACGCCGCCGAGGAGGTGCTCCGGCTCGGCCATAAGCAGAAGGGCCGCGAATCGCGGATCGCGGGGAAGAAGGAGGCCGTCGCTGCGCTGCTCCGCCTCGACGAAAAGGGCTTCGCCAAGCTCGCACGGCGTCTGCCCGAAAGCTATTGGATCGCCGAATCGGTCGAGGTCATCGCCGCCAATCTGATCCATATCCAGCAGGCCGGAAACGCGCCGCTGCACATCGCTGCGGTGCCCGACGACGATCGCGGTGCAACCTTGGTGATGGTGCTCGCCGCCGACCATCCGGGGCTTTTCTATCGCATCGCGGGCGGTATTCACCTGGCCGGCGGCAACATCATCGACGCGCGCATTCACACGACGCGTGACGGGCTCGCGCTCGATAATTTCCTCGTCCAGGATCCGCTCGGCCGCCCGTTTGCCGAGGCCGAGCAGATCGTCCGGCTGACCCGGGCGATCGAGGATGCGCTGGCCAACAGGCACCGGCTGTTGCCCAAGCTCGAAGCACGGGCGTTGCCGCGGACGCGTGCCGAGGCGTTTCGCGTCGTTCCCAACGTCTTCATCGACAACAAGGCGTCGAACCGTTTCACGGTGATCGAGGTCAATGCACAGGACCGCCCGGCGCTGCTCAACCAGCTTGCCTATGCGCTGTTCCAGTCGAAGGTCACGGTGCATTCGGCGCATGTCGCGACCTATGGCGAGCGCGCGGTCGATACTTTCTATGTCACCGATCTGATCGGCGACAAGATCGACGGCGCAGCGCGGGTGAAGTCGCTCGAAAAACGCCTCCTCGAAGCCGCGACGAGCCAGAGCGAGGATGCGGTCGCCGCATAGACCCCGTCCAAAGGATTAGTTTTTCTAGCCATTGAGGCGAGTTTTTCTGCGCGTTGACCTTCCCCAGCGAGAGATTTAGCCACGCTGGCAATCAGAAAAGCCGAGGAGGGTCCGATGCCGAATTTCTCACGTCGCCAATTGGTCGGCAGCGCCTTGGCCGCCACGGTCGCAGCGCCCTTCATCAGCCGCCCGGTCCGGGCCGAAAGCGCTGCCTATCCGCCACGCACCTATCCGAAGCGCGTCGTCGATCTGGTGAACGAGGCGCTGGTGATCGACATGCTGCACCCGATCCTGATCGACGAGGGTCCGGCGCCGATGACCGACAAGCTTGCCAAGGAATTCCGCACCAGCGGCGTCAACGCAATGCTGCAGGGGATCGGTATCCGCGATCCGGACGCGCGTGACCAGGTGCTGTCCTATTTTACGCTGTGGGGCCATTATGTGCAGGTCAACAGCCATGTCTTCACCGGCGTCGACAAGATGTCCGACATCCTCCGCGCCAAGCGCGACGGCAAGGTCGCGGTGATCATGGGGATGCAGAATTCGGACCATTTCCAGAAGGTCGAGGACGTCGAATTTTTCTACAAGCGCGGCCAGCGCGTTTCGCAGCTGACCTATAATTGGCAGAGCCGCATCGGCTCTGGCTCGACCGAGCGGGTCGACGGCGGGGTCAGCGATTATGGCGTGTCGATTATCGAGGCGATGAACAAGGTCGGCATGCTGATTGACGTGTCGCATTGCGGCGACAAGACGACGCTCGATGCGATCGAGCTATCGCCAAAACCGATCGCGATCACCCACAGCAATTGCCGGGCGCTCAACAACCATCCGCGGCTCAAGACCGACGAGGCGATCAAAGCGCTCGCCGCGAAGGGCGGCGTGATGGGCATTGCCGGGGTGCGCAACTTCGTGACCGCGCAGGAACCGACGACCCTGCCGAATATCGTCGATCATATCGACCATGCGGTGAAGCTGGTCGGGATCGAGCATGTCGGGATCGGCAGCGACCTCGACAATCATGGCTATGACGACATGCCGCCCGAGTTGCAAAAGGCGATGAAGGGCATGCTGAAGTCGAGCTACGCCTGGCGCGACAAGATCGACACCGACGGCTTCGACCATCCGCGGCGGATTTACGATCTGACCGAGGAACTGATGCGCCGCCGCTATTCGAACGATAATATCAAGGCGATCCTCGGCGGCAATTTCCAGCGCCTGCTGACCGCCACCTGGGGCGGGTAGGAGCCAAGCGCCTCTATATTATCGTCATCCCGGCGCAGGCCGGGATCTCAACGGCGCATCATGAGCCATGGTCGAGATCCCGGCCTGCGCCGGGATGACGAAATGGAATGGCGTGGAAGGTGCCCTACCCTCGCAGCACCGCCCCTAGTTTTGCCGCCGCGGCGACCACCTTGTCTGCGATCGCCTTCAGCTCCGCGTCGGCAAAGCTTTTATCCGCCGGCTGCAATTCGACCTCGACCGCGAGGCTGACCTGGCCTGCGGGCACGCCCTGACCGGCAAAGCGGTCGAACAGCCGCGCCTCGACGATGCTCGCCTTGTCGGCACCGCGGATCGCACGTACCAGATCGGCGGCGGCCAGCGTCGCGGGGGCGAGGAAAGCGAAGTCGCGGCGCACCGATTGCAGGGCGGACGGCGTGAAGGGGGCCCGGGCCGGGCCGCTGGCACGCTTCGCCGGGATCGCATCGAGGAAGATTTGCACCGCCATCACCGGCCCGTCGACGTCGAAGCCGCGGGTCAGCGCCGGATGGAGCGCGCCAAATTCGGCGAGCACCGCCTTGGGGCCAAGGCGCAGCGTTGCCGACTGCCCCGGATGCCAGATCTGTCCGGCCGTGACGGGTTCCATCACCTGCAGCCGGTCGGCGGGCGCGCCGGCCGCCTCGAGCAGCGCCAGCGCTTCCGCCTTCGCGTCAAATGCGTCGAACGAAGCGGCCTTACCCGCCCGCCAGACGCGGGCTTGCTTGTCGCCCGCCATCAGCACGGCGAGCGTCGGATGTTCGGCGTCCGCGAGGTAGCGGCGGCCGATCTCGAACAGCCGGATGCTGTTCGCACCGCGATGCTGGTTGCGCTGCGCTGCGGCAAGCAGCCCGGGGAGCAGCGACGGGCGCATGACCTTCAGGTCTTCGCTGATCGGATTGGCGAGCGTCCATGCGCCGCCGCCGAAGGGTGCGGCGTCGCGTTCGCTGACGAACGACCAAGTGACCGCTTCGTGGAAGCCGGCAGCGGCAGCGGCGCGGCGCAGGCGGCGTTCGAGCAGCTGGTCGGCGGTTGCGGTCGGTTTGGCAACGCCATCGGTGCGTGGCAGCGGGGTCGAAGGGATCGCGTCGAAGCCGTGGATGCGGGTGACTTCCTCGACCACGTCGGGGGCGCCGTCCATGTCGCGGCGCCAGCTCGGCACCGCGACCTGCCAATGCGTGCCCTGTTCGATGATGCCGAAGCCGAGCGCGGCGAGAATGTCGCGCTGGCGCTCGGCATCGATGGCGATGCCGCCGAGCGTTTCGGCGCGGGCCGGATCATAATCGATATGGTGCGTCGCGACCGGCGGCGTTCCGGCGCGGGTGATCGCCGAAGGCGTGCCGCCGCAGATCGCGAGGACATGGCCGGTGACGATCGCCGTCGCATCGTCGAGGAAGGCGGGATCGACGCCGCGTTCGAAGCGGCTGCGCGCGTCGCTGGTCAGGCCGAGCGCCTGCCCGGTGAGCGCGATGCGTTCGGGCGTAAAATAAGCGATTTCGATCAGGACGTCGGTCGTCGTCTCGCTGCACCCGCTGTGCTCGTCGCCCATGATGCCCGCGATGTCGTGGACGCCGCTGTCGTCGGCGATCACCGTCATCGTGTCGGTGAGGTTATATTCCTTGCCGTTGAGCGCGGTGACCGTCTCGCCATCCTTCGCGCGCCGTGCGACGAGCGCGCCATTTAGCTTGGCTCGGTCATAGATATGGCTCGGGCGGCCGAGGTCGAACATCACATAGTTGCTGATATCGACCAGCGCCGAGATCGAACGCTGGCCGACCGCTTCCAGCCGGCGGCGCATCCATTCGGGGGCGGTGCCGTTGGTGATGCCGCCGATCGTGCGGCCGTAGAAGGCGGGACAGCCCTCGGGATCGTCGGTCCGGATTTCGGTTGCAGGCGCGCCTTCCCCGGTGATCGTCGGGACGTCGAGCGGCTTCAAGGTGCCGAGCCCGGCGGCGGCGAGATCGCGCGCCAGCCCACGCACCCCCATGCAGTCCTGCCGGTTCGGGGTGATCGAAATGTCGATCACCGGATCGCCCAATCCGGCATAGTCGGCAAAGGCCATGCCGATCGGTGCGTCGCCGGAATCGTCAAACGTCAATTCGATGATCCCGTCATGATCGTCGCCGAGTTCGAGCTCGCGCGTCGAACACATCATGCCGTTCGATTCGACGCCGCGCACCGCTGCGACCTTCAGCTCCATGCCGTTCGCCGGCACCACAGCGCCGGGCAGTCCGAGCACGCCGATCAGGCCGGCGCGCGCGTTCGGGGCCCCGCAGACGACGGTGAGCGGGGTACCCCCATTCACCTCTGGGCCGCTGTCGACGGTCAGCACCTGCAGCTTGTCGGCCTGCGGGTGCTTCTCGGCGGTCAGCACCTTGGCGACGCGGAAGCCCGCAAGCTTCTCGGCCGGATTTTCGACGCCTTCGACCTCGTGACCGATGCGGTTGAGGGTCGCGACGACGTCCTTGACGGCGAAATCGCCGTCGAGATGTTCGCGGAGCCAGTCGAGGGTGATCTTCATGCCGAAATTCCCCCGCTCAGCGTCGGCACGCTCAGCGCGCCGAACCCGTAGTGCGACAGCCACCTAAGGTCGCCGTCGAAGAAGGCGCGCAGGTCGTCCATGCCATATTTGAGCATCGCCAGCCGGTCGATGCCGGCGCCGAAAGCAAAGCCCTGCCATTCGTCGGGGTCGAGGCCGCAATTGGCGATGACCCGGCGATTGACCATGCCGCTGCCGAGCAGTTCCATCCACGCATGGCCTTCGTCGTCGCCGTTGCCGCCGACAATGCGGCGGCCCTTTTCCTGTTTATAGCCGACGTCGACCTCCGCCGACGGTTCGGTGAAGGGGAAATAGGAGGGGCGCAGGCGCAGCACGATGTCGTCGCGCTCGAAAAATGCCTTGAGGAAGGTTTCGAGCGTCCATTTGAGGTGGCCCATATGGATGCCGCGATCGATGACGAGGCCTTCGATTTGATGGAACATCGGCGTGTGCGTCGCGTCGCTGTCGCTGCGATAGACGCGGCCCGGCGCGATGATGCGGATCGGCGGCTCCTGCGCCATCATCGTGCGGATCTGCACCGGCGAGGTGTGGGTGCGCAGCAGCATCGCGCGGCCTTCGGCATCGTTCATCTGCGCCGGGAAATAGAAAGTGTCGTGCATCGCGCGCGCCGGATGCGTTTCGGGGATGTTGAGCGCGGTGAAGTTGCGCCAGTCGTCCTCGATCTCGGGACCGGTCGCGACCGCGAAGCCCATGTCGGCGAAGATTTCGGCGAGCTCGTCCATCACCTGGCTCACTGGATGGACGCTGCCGAGCGGCCTTGCGTCGGCGGGCAGCGTCATGTCGAGCCGTTCGGCCGCGAGCTTCGCCTCGAGCGCGGCGCCTTCGAGCGCTGCCTTGCGCGTCGCCAGCGCGGCGGTCACCGCCTCGCGCAGGCCGTGGATCGCGGGACCCTGCGCCTGGCGTTCTTCGGGGCTCATGCCGCCGAGCGTCTTCAAGAGCGCGGTGATGCTGCCGGCTTTCCCGAGCGCGCCGACGCGCAGCGCCTCGATCGCGTCGAGGTCGGCGGCGGCCGCTATATCGGCCACGAGCCGGGCCTGCATCGCCTGAAGTTCGCTCATCGTCGTTCGTCCTGCTCCGGCGCGCCTGTAGCTGCCGGCCTGTCTGTTTCGTCATTGTCGGATACGGCGGCTGCCCGCGCGCGCCCGCCCGCCGCTTGCACCGAAGACGCGGCGCCGGTCAAGCCTCCAAGCTGGCCTGAGGGCTAGTCCGCCGGCTTATGCAGCCCCTGCACGGCCGCTCCGGCCGCCGCGGCGCGTGCGAAAGCGGCGGCGCCGAGGATCGGTTTGGGGCGCGCCGCATAGGCGCGCGGGCTCATGCCCATGAAACGGCGGAAGTCGCGGGTGAATTGCGCCTGATCATAATATTGGTGGTCAAGCGTATCGATCCACGCCATCGACGGATCGAGCATGAAGCGCCCGAGCGACCGCAGGAAACGCTGGCGTCGCAACAGCAATTTGGGAGGAAAGCCGAACGCGCGATGGCTGAGGCGCTCGACCGTCCGTTCGGAGAGCGCGAGCTTCGCTGCGAGATCGGCGACGCTGGCGAGGTCGTCGTCGACGAGCGCGCGATGCGCCGCGACGATCGCGGGGTCGTCGCGCGGCGCTCCCGCGAGCAGGCCGACAAGATGGCCGTCGATCAGCGCGGCGGCGGCGACATCGTTGATCCGCGGTAGCGCGTCGGTCAGCGGCGCGAAGGCGGCGAAGGCGGGGTGCGCCGCGCCGTCGCAAAACCGGTCGGCAAGTTCGGCGGCCGGGAGCGCGAAATATTTCGCCCAGCCGGCGGGCAGGATACCGACCCCCCACGCGCGCATGTTGCCCGCCGCGAAATAGCTCGCCTTGCTCGTCGGACCCGTCGCGACGAAGGGCGGCGCGGGCACTGCCGGGGCGCCACCGACCCCGGCGAGCGGCGCCTCGCCATCGATGAAGCGCATGTTCGCCCATTCGGGATGCAGATAATCCTCGACCCGCGTTCCGGCGGGAAGGGTGATCTCGGTCAGATAGATGGTGCTGACATAGGGCTTCAGTGCTTCAGACAGCGGGAAGAAACGCGTCACGATCCGCGCGCCGGCGTCCTCTCCCGGATTCTGGATTGCGTCCTTCATGACGTCCATGCTTGCGGCGCCTCACGCAAAAAAACAATAACCTAAGGCACCTTGGTGTCGGGTTCTTACAATTCTTGTCATGATTGCGACGGCATATGTCACCCCATCGGCGCGCTGCCCCGTGTAGAGCGTCAGGGAAACTTCCGCCGGCCGCAAGCTTTCTGCGACCCACGGCAACCGGTTCGGAGGGAGGGGGGCGATGTTCGCATCGTCGGAACGGCGCGAGGGTTCGGCTCTCGCGCCGTTCCTGTTTTTCACTCCCGCCGGCGTTCGGCTCGCCGCGTCCGTTGCACGGACCGGCAGCATGCTATTTGGTGCGGCGCCGTCGGATGCGGCACGGGTGGCTTGCTGTTCGACAGGAGCCTTTCATGTCCAAGCTTTCCGGCTTGCCCGCCGCGCTGTTCCTTGGCTGTGCAGCCGTGTCTGCCGTCCCTGCCGTACAGGCGCAGGCCCCGGCTGCTTCGTGGACTGCCGGTACCAAAGTTTACGACCAGAATGGCGAAGAGGTCGGCCAGATTGTCAAAGTGGTCGGCGACAGGATCGCGGTCGGGATCGGCGCCAGCGGCCTCGTGGTACCGAAGGGCGCTTTTGTGACGACCCCGAAAGGTCCGGCGCTGAAAGCGTCCAAAGACAAAATTGTCGCGGTGCTGAAGCAGGCCGAGGCCGATGCGGCGGCGGTCGACGGGGCGTTGAAACCAGGGGCAGAGGTTCGCAGCGCCGATGGAGCCGCCGTGCTTGCGACGGTCAAGTCGATAGCGCCGCAGGGGGCAGTGCTGGCCACCAAGGACGGCAATATCACGATGCCGCGCGCCGCATTTTTCCTGTCGAAAAAAGGCTTGGCGGTGAAGGTGAACGAGAAGCAGTTCGTCGACGGGGTCAGGGCGGCTCGCGCAGGGAAGATGAGACGCCTCGCGCGCGGGACCGTCAACGAAAAAGGGCGGCCCCGCAGGACCGCCCTTGTTTCTTTGCTTCGGCCGGAAAGCGTCAGGCTGCCTTGGGCAGCGCCGCCTTCGCCTGGGCGATGATCGCGGTGAACACGCCGCCTTCGTTCATCGCGAGGTCGGCCATGACCTTCCGGTCGAGCTCGATCCCGGCCAGCTTCACCCCGTGCATGAACTGCGAATAGGTCAGGCCTTCGGCGCGAACCGCGGCGTTGATGCGCTGGATCCAGAGCGCGCGGAAGCTCCGCTTCTTTACTTTGCGGTCGCGGTAAGCATATTGGCCGGCCTTTTCGACCGCCTGCTTGGCGACGCGGATGGTGTTCTTGCGACGGCCATAATAGCCCTTCGCCTGGTCCAAAATCCGCTTGTGCTTGGCGTGCGTGGTGACGCCGCGTTTGATGCGTGACATGGTCTAGCGCTCCTTACTTCAGGCCGTAGGGCGCCCAGAGGCGCACATGGGCCGCGTCCGAATCGCTGAGCACGCTGGTGCCGCGGTTGGTGCGGATATATTTCGAGTTATGCGAAATCAGGCGGTGGCGCTTGCCGGCGACGCCGTGCTTCACCTTGCCCGAGGCGGTGAATTTGAAGCGTTTCTTCACACCGCTCTTGGTCTTCATCTTGGGCATTTTGGTCTCCTTTTGAAGTCCGTTTGCGTATCGGCCTGGCAGCCCTTTCAGCCAGCCGGTACAATCGGAAGCGGCGCGCCTAGACGGATTCGCCCGGAATTGCAAGCGCGGGAGGCTTAAAAGCTCGCCCCGTCGACCTTCTGGATATTCAGCGCGTCGAGATCGGCGGCGGGGACGCAGCGCAGATTGACCGCCGCCATCTTCGCGCCGTCGGGGCCGGTGCCGACCGAAAAGCTCTGGCAGCCGCAGGTGGTGCAGAATTGATGGTCGATGTTGTGCTTGTTGAACGTGTACGACGCGAGGCTGTCGGCGCCGCTGTCGAGCCGGAAATGGTCGATCGGAACGAAGGTCAGAAGGAAACCCTTGCGGCGGCAGTGCGAGCAGTTGCAGCTCATCGCCTCGCCCGGAATGTCGCCCTCGACCGTATAGCTCACCGCGCCGCAGTGACAGCTTCCCTCATAAGCCATGGCGTCGTCCTTCCTTGCGATCAGTGGTTGCAGGCGAGTCCTTCGATAACGTCCTCGAGCCGCGCGGGATCCCCGAGTGCGATGACATGGCCCGCACTGTCGGCATTGAGCGGATCGCCATTCCAGTCGCACATCGTTCCGCCCGCCCCCTCGACGACCGGCACCAGCGCGGCGAAATCATGAAGTTTCAGCCCCGCCTCGACGACGATGTCGATATGGCCGCTGGCGAGCAGCCCGTAATTGTAGCAGTCGCCGCCAAAGACCATGCGCTTGTGCGAGGTCTTCGCGGCGAGCGCCATGAAATGCTCGCCGTCGTGATCGCTGAAATATTGCGGCCCGGTGGTCGCGAGCACCGCCTCGCCGAGCGTCCGGCAGCTTCGCGTGCGGACCGGCCGGCCGTTGAACAAGGTCGGCTGCCCGACGGCGCCGACCCAGCGTTCGCCGGCGATCGGCTGGTCGATGATGCCGAGCACCGGCCAGCCGTCCTGGAGCAGCGCGATCAGCGTGCCGAAGATCGGGCGCCCGGCCATGAAGCTGACGGTGCCGTCGATCGGGTCGAGCACCCATTGGCGGCTCGCCTCGGCGCGCTCGGCGCCATATTCCTCGCCGATGATGCCGTCGCGCGGCGCTTCGGCGTCGAGCAGGCGGCGCATCGCGGCTTCGGCGGCGCGGTCGGCCTCGGTCACCGGCGAGGCGTCGGCCTTGGCTTCGTGGGCCCAGGCCGAGCGGAACAGCGGACGGATCGCGGCGCCCGCCGCATCGGCGAGGCGATGGGCGAGGGCGATGTCGGATTCGAGCGTCATGCGATCAGTCGAACAGCGACGAAACGCTCGATTCGTCGGCGATGCGCTTGATCGCCTCGCCGAGCAGCGGCGCGACGGTCAGCGCGCGCACCTTGTTGCTGTCGTTGACCGCGTCGGTCGGCTGGATCGAATCGGTGATCACCAGTTCGGTGAGCTCGCTCGCGTCGACGCGAGCGACCGCGCCGCCCGACAGGACGCCATGGGTACAATAAGCGACGACGCCCTCGGCGCCCGCGGCCTTCAGTGCGGCGGCGGCGTTGCACAACGTGCCCGCCGAATCGACGATATCGTCGATCAGGATGCAGAAGCGGCCCGACACGTCGCCGATGATGTTCATCACCTCGGATTCGCCGGCGCGCTCGCGGCGTTTGTCGACGATCGCGAGCGGGGCGTTGTCGAGGCGCTTGGCCAGCGCGCGGGCGCGCACCACGCCGCCGACGTCGGGCGACACGACCATCAGATTCTTGTCGCCGAACCGCGCCTGGATGTCGGCGCTCATCACCGGCGCCGCATAGAGATTGTCGGTCGGGATATCGAAGAAGCCCTGAATCTGCCCGGCGTGGAGGTCGATCGCGAGGACGCGGTCGGCGCCCGAGGTGGTGATCAGATTGGCGACGAGCTTGGCCGAGATCGGGGTGCGCGGGCCGGGTTTGCGGTCCTGGCGGGCGTAACCGAAATAGGGGATGACTGCGGTGATACGCTTCGCCGAGGCGCGGCGCAGCGCGTCGGTGAGGATCAAGAGCTCCATCAGATTGTCGTTCGCGGGGAAATTCGTCGGCTGGACGATGAAGACGTCCTGACCGCGGACGTTTTCGTGAATTTCGACGAAGACTTCCTCGTCGGCGAAGCGACGCACGCTGGTGTCGGTGAGCGGCAGTTCGAGATAGTCCGCGATCGCGCGGGCCAGCGGCAGGTTGCTGTTGCCGGAGATGAGTTTCATGGGGTGCGAAGCCCTTTCGCGCGGGGTGGGATTGCGGGCCCCCTTAGCCAGCGGGCGCCGATAGGGGAAGGCCAATCTTCAGCCTGATTGTCCGTCCGTCACGCCGGTCGTTGCAATCGCCGCCCACGGGCGTATGGCTCGCGCCATGACTGCTGCCGATACGCTCACCATCGTTCTGGCCCAAATGACGCAGGCGGTCGGCGATCTTGCCGCCAATGCCGACGCGATGCGCAGCGTCCGGGCGCGGCACAGGCAAGCCGACCTGATCCTCTATCCCGAGCTGCAACTGATCGGTTATCCGCCCGAGGATCTGGTGCTCAAACCCGCGCTGGCCGAGCGCGCGGCAAAGCTGCTCGCCGAACTCGCCGCCGATACCGCCGATGGCGGTCCGGCGATGCTCGTCGGGTCGGTCGAGCGGGACGGAGGCAGTCTCTATAATATCGTCGCGCTGCTCGACGGCGGAAAGATCGTCGCGACGCGGCGCAAGCACGAGCTGCCCAATTACGGCACCTTCGACGAAAAGCGCGTCTTCGTACCGGGGCCGCTGCCCGACGTCGTCGAATGGCGCGGGGTCAAGCTGGGGCTGCCGATCTGCGAGGACGGTTGGCTGCCGACGGTGTGCAAGCATCTGGCCGATCAAGGGGCCGAACTGCTGATCTCGGTCAACGGCAGCCCGTACGAGATCGACAAGGACGACCGCCGCCTGACGCAGGTGTTCCGCAGCCGCGTCGACGAGACGAACCTGCCGCTCATTTTCCTCAACCGCATCGGCGGGCAGGACGAGCTGGTGTTCGACGGCTGTTCGTTCATCCTCAACGCCGATGGTCAGGCGGCGCACCGGCTGATCGATTGGGAGTCCGAGGAGCGCGTGACGCGCTGGACGAAAGGCGCTGGCGGCTGGACCTGCGACGCGGGCGCGATCGCCGACTGGGAGGCGCATCCCGCCGACATCTATAGTGCCATGATCGTCAGCCTGCGCGACTATGTCGAACGCAACCGCTTCCCCGGCGTCGTGCTCGGCCTGTCGGGCGGTATCGATTCGGCGATCTGCGCGGCGATCGCCGCCGATGCGCTCGGTCCCGACAAGGTGTGGTGCGTGATGCTGCCGAGCCGCTTTACCAGCCAGGAAAGCCTCGACGATGCGGCGGGCTGCGCGGCGATGATCGGCTGCCGGCTCGACACCATTCCGATCGTTCCCGCGGTCGAGGCGTTCGACGCCATGCTCGCGGGCAGCTTTGCCGACCGCGACGTCGATATCACCGAGGAAAATGTCCAGTCGCGGATCCGCGGTGTCACGTTGATGGCACTCAGCAACAAATTCGGCCCGATGCTGCTGACGACCGGCAACAAGAGCGAGATGAGCGTCGGCTATGCGACCATCTATGGCGACATGGCGGGCGGCTATAATCCGCTCAAGGACGCGTACAAGATGACCGTGTTCGCGCTCGCCGAATGGCGCAACGCGAATATCCCGCGCCTGTCGCGCAACCGCGTGACGCCGGTGATGCCGGCGAATATCGTCACCAAGCCGCCGAGCGCCGAGCTGCGTCCCGACCAGAAGGACGAGGACAGCCTGCCGCCTTACCCCGATCTCGACCGCATGCTCCACATGCTCGTCGAGGAGGAAGCGAGTGTCGACGATGTCGTGGCAAAATATGGCTTCGACCGCGACGCGGTGGTGCGGATCGAGCGCTTGCTGATGCTCGCCGAATATAAGCGTCGGCAGGCACCGCCGGGGGTCAAGCTGTCGACGCGCAATTTCGGACGCGACCGGCGCTATCCGATCACGCATGGGTTCCGCACCGCCTGATTCGCCATCAGCGCGAAAAAGGCTATAGGCGCGCCATGACCGTCACCACCCGCTTCGCCCCCTCGCCGACCGGCAGCCTGCATGTCGGCAACGTCCGCACCGCGCTCCACAACTGGCTGTGGGCGCGCAAGCATGGCGGCCGGTTCCTGCTGCGCATCGACGACACCGACCTCGAACGCTCGAAAGAGGAATATGTCGAGGGCATCCGCGCCGACCTGGGCTGGCTGGGGCTCGACGTCGACGGCGAGGAGCGCCAGTCGGCGCGCTTCGACCTGTATGAGGCCGAATTTGCGAAGCTGCAGGCGGCGGGGCGCGTCTATGCCTGTTACGAGACGCCCAAGGAACTCGACATCCGGCGCAAGATATTGCTGTCGCGCGGATTGCCGCCGGTTTACGAACGCAAGCCCGACGGGGCGCCGGTGCCCGACGGTATTGCACCGCACTGGCGCTTCCGGCTCGACCATGACGCGCCGATCGAATGGGCCGATATGGTTCGTGGGCCGCAGCATTTCGATCCAAAGACCATGTCCGATCCGGTCGTCCGCCGCGCCGACGGAAGCTGGCTTTACCTGCTGCCGAGCGTGATCGACGATATCGCGATGGGGATCAGCCATGTGGTGCGCGGCGAGGATCATGTGTCGAACACCGCTGCGCAGATCCAGATGTTCGACGCGCTTGGCGCGACACCGCCCGCCTTTGCGCACGAGGCGCTGCTCGTCGGTACCGAAGGCAAATTGTCGAAGCGGCTCGGCTCGCTCGGCATGGCGAGCCTGCGCGAGGAAGGCATCGAGCCGATCGCGCTCGTCGCGCTGCTCGCGCGGCTGGGAACAAGCGACTCGGTCGAGCCGGTGACCGATGTCGCCCCGCTGGTCGAGAGCATCGATTTCGCGCGCTTCGGCCGCGCCCCCGCGCGCTTCGACGAGGCCGAACTCGCGCTGCTCAATCAGAAGATATTGCACCACACCGGCCATGCCGCGGTTGCCGGCCGGCTGCCCGCCGCGATCACGCCGGCGCGCTGGGAGGCGATCCGGCCGAATCTGGCGACGGTCGCCGAAGCGGCCGAGTGGGTCGCGGTGTTCGACGGGCCCTTTACGCCCCTAGCGGCGGAGGCGGCCGACCGGCCGGTGCTCGCCGCCGCAGCCGCCGCGGCGCCCGGCATTGACTGGGGCGCCGACCCTTGGCACGCGCTGACCGGCGCAGCGAAAGAGGCGACCGGCGCCAAGGGCCGCGCGTTGTTCCTGCCGCTGCGCCGCGCGCTGACCGGGCGCGATCATGGTCCCGATATGGGCGAGCTGCTGCCGTTGATCGACAAGGATCAGGCGGTGGCGCGGCTTTCCGCCGGCTGATCCATCGCGCTTGACCGTGGCGGACTTTGCCGATCAGGCCGCTTGACAATATCTGTAACGTTATATTATCTCATCACCATGGCTTGGCCGATAGCGGCGGTCGATACGCAGCGGGGCCGGGTCACCCAAGGCAAGGAGAGATGCCATGACCCTGATACCCATGCTTTCGGCGATCGCCGCGACGCCCCGCACGGCGCCGGCGCCCGCTGGCCCATTGATGCTTTCGCCGCGCGACAGCTATGGCGCCGGTAACCGACACCGTCCTGTCGCCGCGCTACTCGCGATCGGCCTGCCCGCCGCGCTGGTCGTCGCGGTGGCGCTGTCGCCGATGATCATCAAGGAACCGCCGCGCACGGCGGACAAGCCTTGGACGACCATTTTCCTACCGAAGCCCGACAAGCCCGAGCCGCCGAAGCCCAGAGCCGAGCCGCAGGCGCAGCCGAGGACTTCGCAGCCGATCGAAACGGTCGACCCCCTCGTCGATACGACGCCGATCCGCGATGTCTTCGTCGATAAGGGACCGGTCGTGATCGATCCGCGGCCCTTGCCGCCGGGCCCTCCCGTTTCGGTCGATCCCCCGGCCCCGCCGAAGCTGGTGCTCGCACAGCTCGACTCGCGCTATGCCGGATCGTTCCAGCCCGAATATCCGGCGCGCGAGCAGCGTGGCGGGATCGAGGGCGTGGTGACGGTGCGCGTGCTGATCGGCACCGACGGGCGCGTGAAGACGGTCGAACAGGTGAGCGGCGGCAATCCTGCCTTCTTCGAAGCGACGAAGCGGCGCGCGCTGGCGAAATGGCGGTTCAAACCCGCGACGCGCGGCGGGGTCGCCGAGGAAAGCTGGAAGGAAATGACCGTGCGCTTCGAGATCCGGAACGGCTGACCCCGTCTTCGGGACCCCTCCCGGGCGGGCGGCCGGGTGCCGTCCGCCCGCTCCTTTTGCTTGACAGGAGCGCCGAATCCAGTCAGAGGCGCGCGGATATCGGGGGCGGCGCCTGCGCGCGGCCCTCTATGTTTTTTCAGAGCAGCAGCCGGGGCCCGCGTCCCGCCGCATCGTCCGCCCCGGCGGCAGGTGCGAAGATTTTTCGAGGAACAGGGCCATGGCCAAGCCGACGACCGTCAAGATCAAGCTGGTGAGCACCGCCGACACGGGCTTTTTCTATGTGACGAAAAAGAACCCCCGCACGATGACCGAAAAAATGTCGGTGCGGAAGTACGACCCGCGTGCGCGCAAGCACGTCGAGTTCAAGGAAGCCAAGATCAAGTGACGTATCGACCCGTTCAGCAACGCTGAACGGTTTGGCGATGCGTCATCCCCGCGAAGGCGGGGATCCAGAAGGGCGGCGATTGCGCCGCCCTTTTTCGTGCGTGGCGAATGAGGGAATTGGGGGGTGGGAAGCGGCTGTTACCTCCCCCGCTTTCGTCATCCCGGACTTGATCCGGGATCCATAGCCGCGCCGTCGTTATCCCGGACCGGATCCGGGATGACGAATGAAAAGGTCCGCTTTCGATCGTACCCCGCCTTTCAACTCAGCAACGGCTCCAGCGCCTCCCATTCGCGCTCGACGGCGCGGCGTCCGGCGTCGATCGCGGTGCGAATCTTCGCCGGATCGAATTCGAGCGTTTCGGAAAATTCCGCCTCGGGCTCGATAATCCGGATCGGCGCAAAGCGATAGCGCGATATCTGGACGTCGAGTGGGCGGAGGATGCGCGCCGCCTGCGCGCCGCCGACGCCTTCGGACTGGAGCGCGCGAAGCTGCGCCTCGCGCGCTGCGATCAGGTCGTTGATCAGCGCCGCGCCGGCGAGATCGTTCGCCGATACTTCCGATTGCAGGATATCGACCGCGCGCAGGCCGATCTTGATCAGATTCTTGTAGGTGCGGACCGGCCCCGGCTGCGGCGCGGGCGAGGCGCGGACCGCGATGACGCCGCGCGGGTTCATCTCGAGCGCGGCGCTGAGCGGCGTCACGTCGCGTACCCCGCCGTCGACCCATTGTTCCTCGGTGCCGTCGCTGGCGCGCGTCTTCAAGGGATCGAAGAAGAGCGGCATCGCGCAGCTCGCATAGACCCAGTTGTGGATGCCGGGCACGCTTTCGTCGATGCTGCGATAGGTGCCGGCCCCGAGGTTGACGACGCCGAGCAGCAGCTTGCGACCGGCGACGCGCAATTTTTCCTCGTCGGCGAAATCCTTGAGCAGGCGTTTCAGCGGCGCGGCGTCGTAGATCGCATTCTCGCCGAGGATGCCGCCGACGACACCGAGCGGGCGCTCCTTGTAGATCGAGGCATTGCCGCGAAGCCCGAGCCAGGTGTCGAGCAGGCGCGGCACATCGTCCTGTGCGACCCCCAGCGCCTGAATCGCGCCGGTCGAGACGCCGGCGACGATGTCGATCCGGACGCCGCGGTTGACGACGAGTTCGTGGACGACGCCGACCTGGAACGCGCCCTTGGCGCCGCCGCCGCTGAGCACGATTGCGAGACCGCCTGCCATGTCCGCTCTCCTTCGATGACGGATGCAGTCTACAGGATTTCGGGTGGAGAGTCTGTTCCGGCGAACGACGTCGGATTCAGGCGAAGGCGCCGACGCTTTCGATGAACATGATCACCGAAATCGGTTTCGAGACATAGGCCTCCGCGCCCGCGGCGCGGATCTGGTCCTCGTCGCCCTTGCCGGCATAGGCGGTGACCGCCATGATCGGGACGGCGCGCAGCGTCAGGTCGGCCTTCATCTGGCCGATCAGTTCGAGCCCGCTGACATGCGGGAGCTGAATGTCCATGATGATGAGGTCGGGCGAAATCTCGCGCGCCCGGGCCAGCGCGTCGCGGCCGTCGCGCACGGGGTGGGCGCTATAGCCATGGGCATTCAGGAGGTCGCAGAAGAGGCGGAGGTTGAGCTCATTATCTTCGACGACCAGGATGGTCTTGCCCATGATTATTCGCTTCCCCACCTTGCGTCCGCGGACCGTTTAGGCGAATCGGGCCGCGGAAACAATCGCCTCGCCGAGTGAAGGATATGGGGTCAGAACCCTCCCATAGCGCGATCGAGGTTTGAAGCGATTTTGTTCAGGGCAAGGAAGCGAGGCGCCGGAATATGTCGATATTACAAGGCTCGCTGACGCAGCCATGGACAAAATCGGTCAAATCCCGAAGGGACGTCGAAATGGCTTCGATCTCGTCTCCGCGCGGCCTTGCAGATGGAACCGCCATCGGCGGCGGCCACGCGAAGCCGATATCTTCGCCATTTCGACGCCTCGAACGCGCTATGGGAGGGTTCTGACCCTTGGTGCAGGAAGCCGATGAAGCACTGGCGCTGCAGGTGCTGGGCTGGATCTTGACCGACGAACCGCGCGCCGAACGGCTGCTCGGCATGACGGGACTTACCCCAGCGGTGCTTCGCGAATCGCTCGGGCAGCGGGCGACGCTGGCGGCGATCCTCGGCTTTCTGACGGCGCACGAGCCCGACCTTGTCGCGTGCGCCGACGCGCTCGATATCGAACCCGAAGCGCTGGCCGCCGCCGCGCGCCGCCTGGAAGGCGATGAAAGGATAGATGCATGACCCGCCCTCTGGTGATCACCGACTGCGACGAGGTGCTGATGCACATGGTCGTGCCCTTCGCCGAATGGGTCGACGCCGAACATGGCGTGCTGTTCCGGATGGAGGATGCGAGCTTCGCGAATGCGCTGAAGCGCAAGGAATGCGGTACGCCGCTGGAGGCAGCCGAGGTGTGGCCGCTGCTCGACGGGTTTTTCCGCGCCGAGATGGGCCGCCAGCACCCGATCCCCGGTGCGCTCGCGGCGATGGCGGCGATCGCCGAGCACGCCGATCTCGTCGTGCTGACCAACGTCGGCCCCGAGCATCAGCAGGGGCGGATCGACCAGCTTGCCGCGCACGGCTTTCACGCGCCGGTGATCGGCAGCCGCGGCGGCAAGGGCGAGCCCGTGCGCCGGCTAATCGACGAGTATCAGCCTTCGGTCGCGGTGTTCATCGACGACCTCGCCGGCCATCATCACTCGGTCGCGATCGAGGCACCCGGTGTGTGGCGGCTGCATCTGGTCGGCGAACCCGCGATTGCCGACAAGATCGCGCCGGCGAAACACGCGCATGCGCGAATCGACGATTGGAAAGAGGCGCAGGGCTGGATATTGGCGCGGCTTGCCGAAAACATCCCCGCCCCGGCCCCCGAACCGGTTTAAGAAGGAAAAGATGATGGATATCGCCGCCAAGCTTGCCGAACTCGGCCTCGAACTTCCCAAGCCCGCGGCGCCGGTCGCTGCCTATGTGCCCGCCGTCGAGCTGGGCGGGCTATTGCACATCAGCGGGCAATTGCCGTTCCGCGACGGACAGGTCGTCACCGGGCGGCTCGGCACCGACATGGACGAGGCAACGGGCTATGACGCCGCGCGCCGCTGCGCGCTGATGCTCGTCGCGCAGATCGGCCGCGCGGTCGACGGCGACTGGTCGCGGGTCGAAAAAATCGTGAAACTGGGCGTCTATGTGAACAGCGACCCCGCCTTCACCGCGCAGCCGAAGGTCGCGAACGGCGCGTCGGAACTGATGGAATCTTTGTTCGGCGAAGCGGGCCGCCATGCGCGCAGCGCGGTCGGCGTCGCGGTGCTTCCGCTCGGTGCCGCGGTCGAGGTCGACGCGATCGTCGCGGTGAAGTCCGCCTAAGGACGCCGGTGGCCGAAGCCGACCCGCCCGCCCGGACGATCTCGCTCGGCAGCGGTGTCGCCGCGCTCGACGCGGCGGCGTGGGACGCGCTGGCGGGCGGCGGCAATCCCTTCGTCGGGCATGATTTCCTGTCGCTGCTCGAAGAATCGGGCAGCGTCGGGCCGGGCACCGGTTGGCAAGCGGCGCCGCTGCTCGTCGAGGATGAGGCAGGGGTGCTGGTCGCCGCGGCGCCCGCCTATCTGAAGGCGCACAGCCAGGGCGAATATGTCTTCGATCAGGGCTGGGCCGATGCCTGGGCACGCGCCGGCGGCGATTATTATCCGAAGCTGCAGATCGCGGCGCCGTTCACGCCGGTGCCAGGGCCGCGGCTGCTGGCGTCGGACGACGGCGACGCGGCGCTGCTGATCCGCGCTGCCGAGGCGGTGGTGCGGCAGAACGGCCTGTCGTCGGCGCACGCCACTTTCGTGGCGCCCGAACAGATGCCGCTGTTCGAGACGGCGGGCTGGCTGGTCCGCCGCGACATCCAGTTTCATTTCGCCAACGCGGGCTATGCGAGCTTCGACGATTTTCTCGCGACGCTGACCTCGGCGAAGCGCAAGCAGCTTCGCAAGGAACGCGCCCGCGCAGTCGAAGGCCTGCGCGTCGAGGAGCTCACCGGCGACGCGCTCCGCCCCGAACATTGGGACGCGATGTGGCAATTTTATCAGGACACCGGCGCGCGCAAATGGGGGCATCCCTACCTGACGCGCGAAGCGTTCGACCTGATGGGCGCGCGCATGGCCGACCGGATCGTCCTCGTCCTCGCCTATGACGAGGCCAAACCCGTGGCGGGGGCGATGCATTTCGTCGGCGCCGACACGCTGTACGGCCGCTACTGGGGCTGCCTCGTCGACATCCCCTATCTGCATTTCGAGCTATGCTATTACCGGGCGATCGACATGGCGATCGCGCGCGGCCTCAGCCGGGTCGAGGCGGGCGCGCAGGGCGGGCACAAGCTCGCCCGCGGTTACGGCCCTGTCGCGACCTGGTCGGCGCATTTTATCGCCGACCCGGGATTTCGCCGCGCGGTCGCGGATTTCCTCGAACAGGAACGCCGCGCCGAAGAAACGGAGATGGAATGGCTCGAAGGGCATATGCCCTTCAGGCGGAAGGGTTAGGGACTCTGCTCAATCCCGTTCGTGTCGAGCGAAGTCGAGACACCCCACGATAATAGGCGTTGACCCGATGGGCATCTCGACTTCGCTCGATGCGAGCGGGAGAAGAGACCTGAAATCTCAGGCCGCGAAGCGGCGGGCGGCGGGACGGCGGGCCGTCTCGTCGAGCCAGGCGCGCGCCTGGCGCTGCGCTTCGGCGATTTCGTCGCGGCTCATTTCGTCGGACAGGTCGGCGCGGCATTGCTGGCCTTCCTTGTTGCCGCCGAGCGCCGCGAGGTTGAACCATTTATGCGCCTGGATGAGGTCGACATCGACCCCGCCGGTGCCGGTCGAGAAAGCGATACCAAGATCGAAATAGGCATTGGCGTCGCCGCGCGCCGCGTCGAGCAGCCGGCTTTCGATCAGATACTGGGCAGACTTCAGACTGTTTGCCATGATAACCCCCTTTGCCTCCACCCCACATGGAGACCTCGGAGTCCAACCTTGCGGCTTATGGTCAACAAAGCGTTAACGATGGCGTGACTTTTTCGGTGATAAGTACCGAAACCGTCGGAATTCTGAGGTTTTCTTCCGTTAACCCCCGACCGGGTAATTGTCGATCAGCCGCGTTTTTCCGATCCGCGCCGCGGCGAGGAGCCGGGCGGGTTCGCGAAATGTCGTGAGCCGTTCGAGGCTGGCGGCGTCGGCGAGCGCGACATAATCGACGCTGTCGAAGCCCCCTGCGACGATTGCGGTCTCGGCCGCGGCGAGGCTCGCGGCGACATCGGCGCCGCCGGCGATCGCCTTTGCCGCGGCCTTCAGCGCGTCGGGAAAGGCGATCGCCGCCGCGCGCTGTTCCGTCGACAGATAGGCGTTGCGCGACGACAGCGCGAGCCCGTCGGGATCGCGCGCGATCGGCGCCCCCAATATGTCGAGCGCGAAATCGAGGTCGCGCGCCATGCGGCGGATGATCGCGAGCTGCTGCCAGTCCTTTTCGCCGAAGATCGCGACGTCGGGGCGCACCTGATTGAACAATTTGGCGACGACGGTCGCGACGCCGTCGAAATGGCCGGGGCGCGCGGCGCCGCAATAATCGGCACCGAGTTCGGCGACCTCGATATGCGTGTTATGCCCGGCAGGGTACATGGTGCCGACCTCGGGCGCCCAGAGTAGGCCGACCCCCTCCTCGACCAGCAGCGCGGCATCGCGTGCCTCGTCGCGCGGGTAGGAGGCATAATCCTCGTTCGGCCCGAACTGCGTCGGATTGACGAAGATCGACACGACGACATGGTCGGCGACGCGCCGGCCCGCGCGGACCAGCGACAGATGCCCCGCGTGCAGCGCGCCCATCGTCGGCACCAGCGCGACGCTCTTTCTGCCCTGCTTCAGTGCCGTTACGGCACGATGAAGCGTGGCGATATCACGGATGATTTGCACCCTTGCCCGCCCTCCGATATTGGCGGCGCTGAACACGCCACCCCATGCGGCTCCCATGCGCCGCCAACAGGAAAATCGCAACGCCCATGACGACCCAAGTGTCGCCCCCCGCCCCGCATCGCATCATCTTTGCCAATGAAAAGGGCGGTACCGGCAAGTCGACCTGCGCCGTGCATTTCGCGGTCGCGCTGGCGAGTCAGGGCTGGCGCGTCGCCGGGCTCGACCTCGATCCGCGCCAGCGCACCTTTCACCGCTATCTGGAGAATCGCGAACAGACCGCGAAGCGCCGCGGCATCGACCTGCCGACCCCGCGCTTCGAGGTGTTCGAAGGGACGACGATCGAGGAACTCGACGCGCAGGTCGCGCGGCTTTCGGAGGACGCCGATTATGTCATCGCCGATACCCCCGGCCGCGACGATGTCTTCGCGCGCCATCTCGCGACGAGCGCCGACACGCTGGTGACGCCGATCAACGACAGCTTCATCGACTTCGACCTGATCGGACAGGTCGATCCCGAAAGTTTTCAGGTCGTCCGCCCCAGCTTTTATTCCGAATTGATCTGGGACACGCGCAAGACACGCGCCAAGACCGACGGGCGGACGATCGACTGGATCATCCTGCGCAACCGCCTCCAGCATGTCGACGCGCACAATATGCGCCGCGTCGGCGAGGCGCTGACCCAATTGTCGCGCCGCGTCGGCTTTCGCGTCATCCCGGGGCTGGGCGAGCGCGTCATCTATCGCGAACTCTTCCCCGCCGGGCTGACCCTGCTCGACAAGGCGCATCTTGGCGGGATGGGGATCGGCCATGTCGTCGCGCGGCAGGAACTGCGCGAGGCGATGGGCGGCTTGAACCTTCCGGCGCGCGAGCGCCTGCATCCCGACGGTGACCTGTTCGCCGCCGCCTGATTTTTAGGAGCATCGTCGCATGGCTCACATCTTCCACCCGACGATGCTCCGCGAATATGACATCCGCGGCGTCGTCGGCGACACGCTGTCGGACGGCGATGCCTATGCGATCGGCCGCAGCTTCGCGACTCTGATCGCGCGCGAGGGCGGCAAGCGGATCGCGGTCGGGTACGACGGGCGGCTGTCGTCGCCGATGCTCGCCGATGCGCTGATCGCCGGGATCAACGCGGCGGGGATCGACGCGCTGAACGTCGGGCTCGGGCCGACGCCGATG